>NZ_DAMBOA010000003.1:0-200513 GCF_032064105.1 Moraxella sp. CTOTU49097
TATCAAAATTCCCTCATTATGTTCTTTTGTATATTAAATGTTCAACACAACCTAGTTATCCTTGGAAATATATTTGATAAGAATAGGATAATACCTAACTAAATTAATAAAAGAAGCTATTTTAAAATTATTTTCCTGAGATATTAATTCTTTGATAATATAACCACTCAGCTTTTCATTTGTTACAAGCAATAGATCATTTAAAGCTCTTATATCTCTTTTATTATTTTCTGACTTTACCCAATTTTCAATTACATTCCATAATTCTTTTTCGGCAGACTCAAAAGAGTTTGTTTGATATAAATCTCTATTAGAAGCTAACGAAACATTGTAGGTTTCAATATTATTTGGTATTGATTTGGGACTTCGTTTTACTTTTGAAGAATAAAGTTTAATCTCATTAGCCATAGGTTACTCAGATTTTTCAAAATGCTTCTTAAGTTTTTTATATAGGTCACTAGTCATTTCGGCAGATATTTTTTTTCTTACATCAATGATTATATTACTTGGCTTACCTTCAGACAGCTGTTTAACAAATCCGAACTCTAGCAACATAGTGCTATCATCTAGAATTTCAGCTCCCATAGCTTCAGCTATAGAAATAGGCACAAGCTTTTCGTAAATTTTCTCAGATTTAATAATTTTACTTGTCATGCTATACCTCATATTTATGAAGATTTGGCTATAGTAATATTTTACATAATCATTCATTAATTAAAAAGCTATAAATTCGGATTTAGCCACTTTTCTGCGGTAGCTTTATCCCAACCCTTACGACTAGCATAATCTTCAAGCTGGTCTTGACTAATTTTCCCCACATTAAAATAATCACTCTCTGGGTGACTATAATAAAATCCACTCACGCTAGAGGCAGGGTACATGGCATAGCTTTCTGTCAAAAAGGTGCCAATGGCGTTGGTGGTATCAAGCCAGTCAAACAGCTTGCCTTTTTCGGTGTGGTCAGGGCAGGCAGGATACCCAGGCGCAGGGCGAATACCGACATATTTTTCTTTGATGAGTTCATCATTTGTCAATTGCTCGGCGGCTTGATAGCCCCAATACTGTTTACGAATCAACTCATGCAAATGCTCAGCAAATGCCTCAGCAAAGCGGTCGCAAAGCGCCTGTATCATGATGGCACTATAATCATCGCCTTTGGCTTTATAGTCATTGGCAAGTGCTTCTGCGCCAAACAATGACACCGTAAAACCACCGAGATAATCGGTTTTTTCAGGACTGATAAAATCCGCTAGGCTGTAATTAGGTTTACCACTGGCTTTATCAGATTGCTGGCGCAGGTGCTCAAAGGTATGCGTGACATTGCCTTGCTCATCAAGTACCTGCAGCGTGTCTGAGCTTGGGCGTTGGGCAGGGCTTAGTCTAAACACCGCTTTAGCTGTGACCAATTTTTCCTTGATTAATTTGTCAATCATGGCTTGGGCATTGGCAAATAAGTCTTTGGCTTCCTCCCCGACGATGTTATCGTCAAAGATTTTGGGATATTTGCCGACCAATCCCCAAGAGATAAAGAAAGGTGTCCAGTCGATATAGGGCAATAAATTTTGTAACGGATAATCGTCCAAAATTACTTGTCCTAATTGGTTGGGCTTAGGCGGCGTGTAGTTTGCCCAGTCGTATTGGAAACCGTGTTCAATCGATTCGGCATATGACAGCTTCGCCGCTTTGGGTTGGCGATTGGCAAGACGTTCACGGACTTCGCCATACTCTTGACGCAGCTCGTTGATAAAATCGACGCGTTTTTCTTTGGATAGTAAGGTCGTCGCTACGCCCACTGCGCGGCTGGCATCGGCAACATAGACAACCGCATCGTTTTGATAGTTGGGCTCGATTTTTACCGCGGTATGGGCTTTTGACGTCGTCGCACCGCCAATCAGTAGGGGCAGATTAAAGCCTTGCTCCTGCATTTGTTTGGCAACATACACCATTTCATCAAGGCTTGGGGTAATCAAGCCTGACAAGCCGATGATATCGACGTTTTCATCTTTGGCGACTTGTAGGATTTTTTCACAAGGCACCATCACGCCTAAGTCGATGATGTCATAGCCATTACAGCCGAGCACCACGCCGACGATGTTTTTGCCGATGTCATGCACATCGCCTTTCACCGTTGCCATGAGTACTTTGCCTTTGGTTTCGCCTGCAATTTTTTCTTTTTCGATATACGGATTAAGCCATGCCACCGCTTGCTTCATCACACGGGCGGATTTTACCACTTGCGGTAGGAACATTTTGCCTGCCCCAAACAAGTCACCGACCACATTCATACCGTCCATCAAAGGTCCTTCGATGACGTCTAAGGGACGCGGGAATTTTAGCCGTGCTTCTTCAGTGTCTTCATTGATATAGGTGGTTACCCCTTTGACAAGCGCGTGTTCAATGCGTTTTTCGACGGGCAATTCACGCCATGACAAATCGACGGTGCTATCTTTTTTCTTACCGCTTAAATAGTTTTCTGCCACTTGCATCAAGTGGTCGGTGGCATCTTGACCTGACTCGCCTTGGTTGCGGTTCAAAATCACATCTTCAATGGCATTTCTAGCGTCTGGCTCGATATCGTCATACAGCTCTAGCATGGCTGGGTTGACAATCCCCATGGTCATGCCGTTTTTGATAGCATGGTACAAGAACACGGCGTGAATGGCTTCACGAATGGGATTGCCACGAAATGAGAACGACACATTGGACACACCGCCTGAGACCATGGCGTTGGGCAAATTATCGGTAATCCATCGGGTGGCGTTGATAAAGTCTAAGCCGTAGTTGTTATGCTCTTCAATCCCCGTGGCGACGGCAAAAATATTGGGGTCAAAGATGATGTCTTCACTCGGAAAACCGACTTCATCAACCAAAATATCGTAGGAGCGTTTGCAGATTTCGATTTTACGCTCAAAGCTGTCCGCCTGTCCATGTTCATCAAACGCCATGACGATAATTGCCGCCCCATAACGCTGACATAGCTTGGCTTTTTGCACAAACTCTGTCTTGCCTTCTTTTAACGAGATCGAATTGACCACAGATTTGCCTTGTGTGCATTTAAGACCCGCTTCGATGATGTCCCATTTTGACGAATCAATCATCAGCGGTACACGGCTGATATCTGGCTCACTGGCAACCAAATTGACAAAGTGAATCATCGCCGCCTTACTATCTAGCATGGCTTCATCCATGTTGATATCAACGATTTGGGCGCCGCCTTCGACTTGGTCACGAGCCACGTCCAGCGCTTCGGTGTATTGTTCGTTTTTGATGAGACGCAAAAATTTCTTTGAACCTGTGACATTGGTACGTTCACCGACATTGACAAACAGGCTGTCACGGGTGATGTTGAATGCTTCGAGTCCCGACAATCGGCAAGCTGGCTTGTAGTCTGGCAGCTGGCGCGGGGCAAAAGGTGACGTCATCTCGACAATTTTGGCGATATGTTTGGGGGTAGTACCACAGCAGCCGCCCACGATATTGACCAAGCCAGACTTGGCATAGTCGGCAACCATGGTGGCAGTTTGTTCAGGCGTTTCGTCATATTCGCCAAACTCGTTGGGCAAGCCTGCATTGGGGTGAGCGGACACGAAAGTTTCGCACACATCCGACAAGGTTTTGATATGTGGTTTTAACGCATCTGCGCCCAGCGCACAGTTAAACCCAATCGAAATCGGCTTGGCGTGGCGGATTGAGTTATAAAACGCCTCGGCAGTTTGTCCCGACAGCGTACGTCCCGACGCATCGGTAATGGTGCCCGAAATCATAATCGGCAATTCAAACCCAATGGTCTCAAACACGCCCGTCACCGCAAAAATCGCTGCTTTGGCGTTTAGGGTATCGAACACGGTTTCTATCAAGATGATATCGGCACCGCCTTCAATCAAAGCATAAGTCGCCTCAGTGTAGTTATCAACAAGTTCATCAAAGGTGACGTTACGAAAGGCGGGGTCATTGACATCGGGTGAAATCGAGCAAGTGCGAGAGGTGGGACCAATCACGCCTGCCACAAACCGAGGTTTGTCTGGGTTTGTCGCAGTGACCTCATCACACACTTGACGGGCGAGGGCGGCGGCGGATTTGTTAATCTCATAAACGAGATTTTCCATGCCGTAGTCCGCCATCGAAATTTGCGTGCCATTAAAACTGTTGGTTTCAATGATATCTGCGCCTGCCTCAAGATACGAGCGGTGAATATCACGGATAATATGCGGCTGGGTGAGTACCAGTAAGTCATTGTTGCCTTTGACGTCACGTCCAAAATTGGCAAATCGCTCACCACGGTAGTCTGCCTCGATGAGTTTATAGTTTTGGATTTCAGTACCCATCGCCCCGTCAAGGAACAAAATCCGCTGTTTTAACAGGTCAGCTAAACGCGCTTTATTCGTGGCTTGACGGTCTTGATACGGAAAGCTGGTAGGGGGTGTGAGTTGAAAATTGGCTGGGTCGTGGGGTTTGTGACTGGTAGGTGCGTTACTGGTGCTAATACTCATCGAAAGGCTTGTCCTGATTCAAATTGTCATAGGTATCTGTTAATAAGTCGATTATAACATTTTGTCGCCGCTCAATCGTTAGATTTGTGGAATAAGCGGCTCAAGTGAAAGTTTACAAAAAATTTAACTTGAGCCGGACGGCCTATTGTGGAAGGATAAAGCAAACCGAAATTTAGTTAGTAATATGGCCAATAACTTATACCCAATACTGGTCACGATTGCCAAGTTTTATAATGTCGCAGCCGTCATCATCGCTTTTTATTTTGCGTCCAATTACTTATTGGCCGTTGGTATCATTGCCGTAATCACATTTTCTATGGTGGTTGGCTATGCTGCAAAATCGCCCGAAGACCTGCCAAGCTTAAGGTTGTTTTTCACCAGCCATGCCGTTATTGCCTTGATGGCCATCGCTATTGCCCATTTTTTCTCCATCACTGACACGCCACTTGAACAAAAAGACTGGCAAACCATCACCGCTACACTGCCCAAACAACCCACCGAATTGGTATTTGCCCAAGGCAAATCGGGCAGCAGCCGTGATGAGTTTTTGGTGTTAAATGGCAAGCGCTTTCGCTGTTTGGAAACCGACGGTTATCATTCAAGTTGCCCAAAAGCCTACCCGTTGGCTGGACATACGGCCAGCATTTACTATGCTGAGGACTACCCGTATGGGTTTATCGTCTATGAGATGAGGGTGGCCGACCAAGCGCTTTATAGCATTGCTGATTATGATAAAGGCGTTCAAGCCATCGCGGCCAGGCGTCGCAAAAGTGATCAATGGTTATTGATTCTGTTTGTATTACCCGCTGTTATAATGTATTTATTAAACAAAATAAATAGATTAATAACGCATAAATCAAGCGTGGGCTAGCCACCAGTCAAACACTCATTGATACTGGTAGATGCAGTAATCCATAATCAATTATCAATAAGTGAACTAGTCCTAAAAATACAAAAACCAACGCTAGGCCAAATGTAAAACGGACAACGTATCATCGTTATCCGCTTTGTGTTGGGCGCTTTTTACCTTAACAATTATTTGATGGCAATTTGTTCGTCAGTCGCATCAAGCTGATTGGCGATTGGACGTTTTTTATTAAATAAATTTTCATCAAACTTAAAGCGTAGGCGTAAATAAGGCCCTTGAGTAGTGGTGTCGCTATCAACCAAGTCTTTGTCTGAATAGCCAGAGAAATTATAGCCAGCTGATAACCACAGGTTTTGCGCTAATAGGTAACCCACTTCACCGCCTAATAGCCAGCGTTTACCATCACTATTATCACCCCATAATACGCCTGCACTCACACTGGCATCCCAACGATGGTTTATATCATAACTGGCTCTACCACTTAATAACTGAACAATGCCGCTAGATTCAAGCTCGTTAAAATCGACATTGAGTTTTTTGATGGCATATTGACCAGAAAAATGCCAGTCTTGATCAGGGTGATAGTTGGCCACTGTCGAGACGATATAAGCCTCACGTTTGACAGGGCTGTCCAGTTCAGTTTCATCGTTTTCATACCGATACTCAAACTTGCCTAACGCATCAAAGCGATTTTGATCGGCATCACGGTAGGCAGCACCAAGTTGAAAACGATCTAAAGTACGATCACCGGTGTCTTTGGTGTTGCTACTAACCTGGCTAAATATATTTTTGGTGAGCAAAGTCACATCATCATTAACCTTGTAGGCAAAGCCAAGCGCGCTAAGGGTATTATCTGACTGTGTTGCCCATCGTTTTTCTAAGCGTGCAGTCGCCTTCCAGTTTGGGTTGGCAAGATACTCAACACCTAAAGAAACAGCCGTAGCATCTTGTGAGGTATTGTCCTCACCTTCTAAGACCTGCACTTTTTCTAAGCTGGTATTAACGAAAACCCCTTTGTTGATTTCCCAACGATTGCGTAAACCCAATGCCGCTTCAGCTTCACGCGCAGAAATACCATCACGTACCCGATATTCACTAAAGACGCTTGCATCTTTGCCATACTTGCTATCGATACCCACTACCGTACTATTACGCTGCTGGGTGTCATTAAGCTCATAATTGCCGCCTAAACTTGAGATAAGCTCATGTCGTGCGTAAAGTCTTGCTTTATCATTAAGTTGGTAGTTACCACCCAATGCCAAAACTTTGCGGTCGCTCTCTTTGATATCTTGCTCATATTCTACAAAGGCATTGGATCCTTTAGGTAACTGGGCGGTAACTTTAGCGCGAGCAGTGGTGCCACTATAAGGTGTGGCTGAAGCACTGGTTACACTGGCTGGTTGGTCGGTTTCACGGTAATAGCGCATTCCCAGCTCGAGTGCTATGATACGGTTCAGTGCGCGTTCAATACTTGCTGATACACCATCACGCACGCCACCATTGTTGGTATCCTCAGTGCGGATCGCTTCAGCCTTAATAAAGCCTAGCTTATCAACGCGACTTTGCAGTTTTAATCCACTTTCTTTGCGACCCGCGGTAATCACTGCATCGGTGTTATAAAACCCTGTATCTGCTTGCTGGTGGTAGGCACGCAATTGGGTATTGTTGATGCTATGCTCAAGCTCTAAGCGATATGCAGCGCCAGAGGTTTCACCCGATGCACTGGCGGTGGTATCATCTTCTGGGTTGATAGTGCGATCGCTATGCGCGGCTTCAGCGACAAATTTTGAGGTGGGCGATAGTTTGACCACGATATTGGCGCTAGCCAGTGCTGTCTTATTTAATGGGTCATTGCTATTGACGTAGGTACCGCCCACTTTAACTTTGTCATTGAGTTTATGACTGCCGGCAATGCCCGCTACTGTGTATTCTTCACCGCCCTGATCGGTCTCTGTAGTCACACGCAGATACACAGGATTAAGGTCAATATCGACACTTGGGATTGCAGTTTTTAAGAAGATACTGTTACTGTCAGTGTCAACCTCATAGTCACTAAAACGGGAAAGTAGTGTCCGCGAGATAATCAACCCTGGGTTATTACGATCACGGATGATAACTTCAACCTTTTCACTATTACGCAGCACGCTAACGGTATCGACTTTTCCTAAGCTATACGGTCCTGTGATTCCCAAGCCCCGCTGTTCATTTGTTACTTGCGTTGCCGTGGTCTTGGCGGCAAATGCTGTGACTTTATTTTGGTCATTTTCAACATTGACACTGAGTCCTGTTAGCGAGCGATTGTATTGACCCAGTGAGATACCTTCATCGTGCTCAATGCGTGTGGCGTAATCGCCGTATAGGGCATACGAACGACCTTTATCTACGCGTACATAAAGTTTACTGGTAGATTGCGCATCAAAACCTTTAGCCGCTGCATCCCCATATACTGGGTAGTATTCATCTGGCCGGATATCACGGAATAGTCGTTGGCCTTTGCTTTTATCTGAGTCATAGCTTAAGGTTAATAGATACTCCCCCTTGACCTTGCCTTTTAAAAACAAGGCCACGCGTCCATGGGCACTTTGCTTATGATCATCAGCATCTGCAATTTCATATAACTCTTCTTCAAACCCATCACGGCTATCAACTTGGCTTAAGTTTTTTGGATCAAAGGTTTTAAAATTAATGCGACCTTCGACAATACCGGCAACGAGTAAAGGACGTAGGTCAGGTAAAAATTGTACGCGCTGACTGGCGTGATAACTGCCGCTTTCAACCTCTAACACCCCTTCACCCGGTTGACTTGGGCTTTGAATCGGTACCAACAAGCTACCGCCTTCAATAAAGGTTTGAATGCCCGTTTGGTCAGGGTTGACATCTTTAATTTGAATAGTGCCAATAGTGCTATTAAGGGTGACCGGGGTACGGCTAGAGACGGGTGTGCCAAACTGATCAACCACCTTAACCACCGCTTGATAGACATCGCTACCATTGGCAGCTACATCCTGTTTGGGGGAATCAATACTGATTTTACTCAAATTATCGGGCGCAATGACAGTGATGGCACGGGTAGCGCGGATATTACCCATCATATCAAGCTGACGCACTTCAATTTGATTTTTACCAATCGCTAACGGCACGCCAATATAGTCAAAACCTGCAACTTGAGAGTCGGCCAATACGGCTTTTTTACCAATACGACTCTCTGGGACTTGCTGACCATTGACCCATAACTGCAACTGAGCACCTGCCATCCCCTTGATTTGAATGGTGGCTTGGTTGATTGGTAGAATTTGACCATCAGTTAAATTTAAAATTTGCAGCGAGTTATTGGTGGCTTCTTCTAGCGTTTGTTCAAGGTTCAAGGTTTTAATTGCAGCAACGGGTTCAATGCTAATACGGCTTAACTGATTTTGTGCTGTTTTAGTAAGTTCAACATTACAATTACTGCTAACGCCTTCAGCAGTAATACAGCCACTGGCTGGTTGTCCACGCACATCACTAACAGCGTAGTTGAGCGGATCAGTTGTTAAGTCAGCACGGATTACTTGCTCAAGACTAATGTTATCTTGTTCGATTTTTTTCTTGCGTTCAGCAACTTGCTCAAGTAGAGATTGGTTGCAGGATTCGCTGTTATTGTCATCTGTATCGACGATGGCAAAATCTGCGCGATGCAGTTCGCCACGGCGTAAGTCTACAAAGCGGCTGCCTGCATCACCGGCTTGACGATTACTGATAAGGCGCAGTTTGCTTTGAGCGGGAAGGGTAGTGCGGTCAAGTTTTAATACATGTGTCTTGGCACTAATGCCATAAAAATCATATTTACCTTCACGATCGGTGACGATAAAACTGCCGTCTTCCAAATATAAGCGTACACCTGGTACACCTTGCTCACCATTATCTTGGACACCGTTTTTGTTGCAGTCGACGAACACTTTACCAATGATGAAACCGTCTTGAATTAATGCACCGGGACGTACGTCAATTTTGGCTGATGCCTCATTGGATGTTTGCCCCCCTTCATCTTTTGCCTGTACACGGTTGATACCATCGCCATTTAAGGCATTGGGTCCAATCTGTACTCGATAATGGACTTTAATTTCAGTATTAGGCTTTAAGCTACCCACACCGAGCTTGAGGTAAGGTCCTTTACCGCCAGCTGGGTCTGCCACTTTGATACCGTTAACACGCATACTACCAACTGTGTAGATAAATCCACGAGGTAGTGTATCTGTCATCGATACATTATCAGCATTATTATTGCTACGATTGGCTACGGTAATCGTATAATCTGCAAAATCGCCAATTTCTGCACTACTGACACTGGCTGATTTTTTGACAAATAACACACTTTTTTTAGGAATAACCACTCGAACGAGATTGGTCGCTTGAGCGTTAATAGATGAATCAGGTGATTCAATAATATATGCACTAATAGGTAAGTTTAGTTGCTGGTTATCTGTTAAATCTAAGGCTGTTGTAGCAACTACCCAGATTCCTACCTTTTGTCCAGGCTGCAATAAAATAGTTTGGTCAATAATTTGATCGTTATTATCAAATTCGCCATTTTGATTGGTATCAAGATAAACCTTGACGTTGTTTAAACCATTTATTTCTGAGGGGTTTATCTTAATATGTACGGGTGCATTACTGTTATTGGTTAACTCATTTGACCACACCACCTGTTTGCCTATTTCCACAGTTTCAAGTGGGGCAGAGGTTAAGTTAACGGCATATAACGCAGCAATATTAATATCAACAGTATTAGACGATGTAGATTGGGGATTATGGTCAAAATTATTATAAGTTGCAGAAGCTGTATTATTGATTTTGGTATCTACTTCTGGTGCCATAGCATAGCTATAGTGACTTGCCAATATTGAAGCAGTCAATGTTGAGAGCAAAAATGTTGCTTTAGCGCAACCATTTTTTCTTACAATTTGCACCACAGACATTCACCTATATAAAATTATATAAAACGAATAAAATAGAAAAAATTAAGAAGTTAAAACAAATGAGACAGTGGATAGGCATATAGCCACTAGTGACTATATGCCGATGAAAACAAGATAAGGAACTGATTACTCGTCAATTTTTACAGTAAACTGTAATTGCGCACTTGTGTTACCACTAAGCGTGGCAACGCTATTGGTAATCGCAACACCGTTAACAGTTACAGTACCAGAGGTATTGTTATTGCTTGCAGAGCCTGATACTAACGTCGTATAGGTTGGTACGTTATCGTTAATTTTCACAGTTGTTACAGGTACATTGCCTTCATTCGTTGCAGTAATGCGATAAATCACACAGGTACCTGGCTTGGCCGATAAATTGTTTTGCGTAAAGCTGGTATCAGCAATGCCATCACAAGCAGCGTCAAGTGCTTGTTCCTTGACTAAACGAATTTGACCATCATTCACAGTTGTCAAATCAGTGTTAGACACAGGCGAAGTAGTAGTGCCAGAAACAGTTGTTGGGCTTACAGTTAGTACATTACTGTTTTGCACCCCTGCAGTCGCATTGGCCGGTGCCTCGACCTTGATAAATAGCTTGATTGATTGACCAGCTTCTAAGCCTGATATATTGTCATTATCAGGATTATAAGTAGCAATCAATGCACCCAAATCATTACCAGTAACCAGCTCATTGTTATCGGCAAGACCATTGTTGTTGAGATCTACATATAAGGTTGTAGTCCAACCAGATTGGGTATTGGTCAGCGTATATGGCAGAGATCCTGCTGTAGTACCCTCAGTGATAGTACCATTATTGGTTAAGGTATGAATGTAGGTTACAGTGCCGCCTGGCGCTACTTGACCCACGTTATCTGCAGTCAAAGACAGTGAACGTTTTGTTGATACCACAACTTGGTCAGTCATGCTATCAGTCAGACCCGTTGCTGGCGAGCTAACCGTAAATACCACATTTTGAGTAATCGGTGCTTGATTGGCAGACGGTGTCACTACCGCAATCAAATTAACCGTTGAACCTGCAGGAATATTACCGGTATTAGTAATTGCCGCACCTTCTGGTACACCATCTTTATTGGCATCAACATAATACTGAACAGTCCAACCACTTGGTAATCCAGTACTGCTTAGATTGAAATTGTCCGGTGTTGTCGAATTATTGGTAACACTCAATGGGAAAGTAACCGCAGTACCTGGCGCGGTGGTTTTAGTATCCACCGGTACACCGGTATCTTGACCTGATGAACCTGCTGTTGGGCCGCCCGTGGTTGTGTCATTGTTGTCGCCGTTGGTCAGGTCAACAGTCGCCTTAACAACATCAGTAATGACAAGCCTGATAGTATCAGTTGCTGATGGTGATGGGTTAGAAACAGGTGTTAATGTTAATGTTGCTACATTAGTAATATTGGTATCGGTTTCTGAATAAGTGCTTGGTAATGTTACTTTAGCGATAACGTTATAGGTTCCACCGGCTGCTATTGGACCCGTATCAACAACACCGTCGCCATTAGTATCGGTCAGTGGCGTTACACCATCAGACTTGAATAGTTGAACAATGCTACCGCTTGGTAATGCTGACTTATTAATCGACACATTAAAAGTTTCTGTAGCGGTACCTGTGTTATGGACAACGATTAGATCAGGACCTGTATCGCTAGAGCCACTATTATCACCAAACACTACCGGTTTACCTTGCGTCGTGCTCGAATTGATGGTGTCATCAGTTGTCGGCGTAGTACCTTTATCCGCATCAGCATACGCATCTGTTGCTGAGTCATTAATGGTACCTGTATAGGTAAGCGTTGGCGTTACAGTCGTTTGGTTAGACTGGGTTGGGGTGGTGCCTGTTGGGGTATTGGTTGGGTCATTATTATCATCAATGAATATTGATGCAGTGTTGTTAACGGTGCTATTGTTGCCAGCATTTGCTTTAACAGTGAATTTTACCGTACCCGTTGAGTTAGCTGGTACATTAGTTAAAGACACATAGACGGTCTTGCTAGCACTATCATAGCGGTAATCAATACCCGTAGGGTCACCACCAGTAGCGTCAGTCAAAGCAGTTGATGAACCACTCCATTTACCAGAACCCGCATTATAGGTGACTGTATTTGGTAAAGTATCTTGAATGGTAACAAATGGCGCAGCGCCATTACCGGTATTTTTATAAGTCAGTGTATAGGTGATATCACCGTTTGGCGCGACACTAGCCACACTCGCGCTCTTTTGAATCTGCATTGAAGCGCCGGCACTCACAGTTACAGTATCGGTGTTAGCGCCTTTGACCGTTGTATCAAAACCCGCAGTAGCGTTTAAGGTATACTGGGCTTTTTGACCATCAGTTTGGGTCACAGGCACCGTTGAAACCACAATGATACCCACTGATTGATTCGCAGTTAAGGTTACTGTAGTGATGTCAGTATTGTTGTCAGGTACGCCATCTTGATTGCTGTCCAAATAAATATGGACATTGTTTAAATCAAAGTCGTCGTTGGTCAGTTGTGACACACTTAAAGTAAAGGTATCTGTACCATTACCAGTATTGGTCAATGTATGTGATAACGTCGCTGTGCCATTTGGATTGATAGTGGCATTACGGTCAGCCACTAGCGTGAAGCTAGATACTTGTAATACTATGGTTTTGACTTCATTTGAAGTAACGGTTTTGCTAGCGCCATTACCATCAGTATAGCTTGCAGTCGCGATGTTGCTAATGTTAGAACCTGCAGTTGGTGCAGCTGCTTGTGCAGTTGGCATCAACGCAACGCCACCTGCTGCTAACGCAATCGAAGCAGCTAATTGATTAAGACGCGGTAAAAATTTTTGCATTAATATAGACCTCTAAAATGATGGATGTTTATGTTGCTTAAGGGGTGACACTATTAACACGAGTTTGTGCTGAAACGCTCACTGATTTACCAGCAGGTACTTCAGCAATTGTCCATCGCAATGCACGATAGTCTTGTAAAGGTACATTAACGATTTGGTTGCCTACCTTGCGTTTTAGTGGCATAGCAGCAAAGTTCACGCCGTCGGTACTAGCTAACGTTGCGCTTGGGGTAGATTTGGCTAAGAATTGAGTAGCTGGCGGTATAGGTAAGGTAGCCGTTAAGTTTTTTATGGCTTTACCTGTATTATTGGTATAGACCGCGCGATATTCGATAACGTCATTGGGTTTTACCTTAGTGACTGGCTGTGCCACGGTTATCCCTTGAGCATTCTGGGTAAGTTTATTGGCAGTAAGCGCCACACTAACAGGCTCTTTTTGGGGTGTAACTGCGACTGATACCCCTGTAATGCCAACGATTGCTGCTGTAATTAATAATATATTAAATGCACGCACTAGACTAACTCCTTTTTTCGATAATACAAGTCATCAAAAATGTACTGATATTGAGTATATCGATATCGTATTTATTAGATAATGGAAGAGAGCTATGGGCAGTAATTATAAATTGCGGTCATTTCAGACTTAGCTTGCCCAGTTATTACCTAACAAAAATAATGTTGACCTATTCATATGCTAGTATCATAAATGATGTCTAATGCTAAATCCACAGTTACAAGAACTAACATTAAACAAAATGACTAAATGATTATTCTATCGAATAAGCGGTAAATTGTTATTTAAATAAGCCTAGTTTTTGACTACTTTGCAGTCATGAAACACCGTCTGTTCGTATGAATGGTAATAAGCAACAACCAAATATCATCCATAAAAAATACAAGACTTTAATTCTTTTCATAAAAGATTTTTAAAAATCAATATTTATATTATTGTTCTATTTTTTTTAAAAAACAAATGTAAAAATCTAAAGAAACTGTATGTAATATTGGTTATTGAATCATAGAGCATAGCACCAGCTTTACTATTTTTGCCTAAAATTTGTGATTAAGTGCATATTACTCATAAGTAGTAAAGGTTGAAAGGCGTCTATCCAAAGACGCCCTTCGTGGTTTCATTAATAATACTTGATAACCCTAGCCAGTGGCTTAAAAATTTCATAAGCCTTAAAACCCATTTTTAAGGTATTGCTACACAATACCTAACAGTACCACTGGTCGCAGGTGGTAACTTACCAGCCATTGACCATTTGAGTGAATTCCCTGATTGCGTAGGGGTACAGGTTATTCCTGTTGGCGTAGTGTTACAAGTTTGACTTTTAAATACCATACCCGTTGGTACGCTATCTTTCACCATGACATCAACCAAATTTTTAGTGCTGTTATTGCGATAAGTAATTTCATACTCCAAAAAGTTACCATTGCGGGCTTGGTTGGCAGTGACAAATGCATTGGTATCGTTAACAGTTGATGGACAGCTTGACACAACGCGCACGCCTTTTTTCATATCTAAGCCTGCACTACCTACCAGCGTAGTATCTGTCACAGTGTTGCTAGTTACAGGTGTATTACCTGAGGTTGCAGTGCCATTAGCTTGCAAGCTTACCACCTGTTGTGCACCAGCGCTGGCATTAATGGGTACGTTGACACGGTGAACCACACAAATCGACTGAACCGGGTTCAGGGTGCTGGTACCTGTTAATGCGGTTTCACCCACGTCGACTTTGCCATTGCAGTTACTGTCTAGATATATAACAGATTGCCAGGGTTGGTCAGCACTATTGGCAGGCTGCTGGGCGGCGATGCTATTAAACGAATTCATAGTAATGACCGCAAGACTACTAATTTTATGGGGATAATCAACCACGCCGCCAGCGATTGTGGTTTGTTGGTTATTCGGTGTAATCACCAATGCCAACTTAGCATCGCCAAAATTGTTATTTGGGTAATTAAAATTATTGCTGGTTTTAGTTAGCGTGATGGTGTCAGTTGATAAATTATAACTACCCCCTGAGCCCGAAGTGCCACTGACTGAGGTATAGCCTGCGGCATTTGTGGCTACAATAGTAAAAGTACTCGTCAAGTTTTCTGGGGCTACATTAAACGTATAATCACCCGTGGCATTGGTTAAAACTTCGGCAATAAGTATACCTGCGCTATTCTTTAATTGAACTTTACTACCCGCTATGCCCGTTTCACCGGCATCTTGTACACCATTGTAGGCATTATTATTGACAGCTGTGGTACCACTATTGTCTTCAAATACACGACCGCTAACGGTAATTTGTTTAAGCGAATTGGTAAAACTACAAACAAAATTTGCCCCAGGTTTTAAATAAGTAGGGTCAATGGTCAAAGTTGAATTAGAAAGACTACCAATGGGATTGGTAGTATTACCAGAGATACTGGCATTATTGTCTGTACAACTAGCACTTGAAAGTGTAAAACCCGTGGTGCTCAACTCATTGATAACCAGGCTATTACTGATGGTTTCTACATGGTGAATAACGTTACTGGTCACAGCGGTACCTGCTGTCGCTGTTGTCACGCTATCAGAACTTGTTGAGGCGTTAGTCACATTAAAGTTAAATGTACCGACATTGCCAATCGAGGTTTTAGCGATTTGAACCCGTGGCTGTATTTTGTCCGTATCTGATGTAGTACATGTTTGTGATGCGGCATCAAAGCTACGCGTAATATTGCTCGATGTATCACTCACACAGGCAGTACCCAATGCGCTAACATTCGTTGGACTCTTCACACTGGCGGTGTTGGTCACTGAGCTTGCAGTAAGGGCATTTAAGGTGACTGGTACACTAAGAATGTATTTTTGCCCGCTAGCTAGCACAGGTAAAGCATAGCCAGCTTCGAGTTGATTGACAGTTGGGGTAGTCGCTGCGGTACATTGGTTGTTATCAATGGTGCTACAAACGGGCGTACCTTTAGTCATATTAGTAGCCACTGGGTCTTTTAGTATAGCGCCTGTCACATTACTTGGACCTTGGTTTTCCACAGTTAAAGTATAAGTGGTTTGACCGATTGCATTGACCGAATCGGTATAATTGGTTTTGGTGATGACCAATGCTGCTGCATCAATGATATTGATACTTGCAGGAATAGCTGCAGTGGTTGCGCTATCATAATTTACCGTATTACAGCTGCTACCATCTATTGACAGACCAATAGCACCATAACCGCCTGGGTTTAGCTCGCCTGAAGAATACGTCCCATTGCGGTTAATGATACGGTAAGTTAACTGATGATAACCTGCCGAAAGACTAAAAGAAGTGCTTAAAAGACCGTTTGGTTGGTACTTAGATTTGCTAATTAATACCTGATTGCCTTCCATAATGTAGGCACCATCATCTACACCTAGTGAGGAATTTCCAACGCACACGCTCACGTTTTGAGTTTTGGGCAAAAATATGCCTGTTTTAAACTCCCATGCGCGGCGGTTATCTCCAAACTCACTAGTGGCAGGTAAACTCACTGTAAGATACTTAGAAGTACTCATAGTAGTAATTAATTGCTGTATCATCGGTGATGCCGTGCTGCTACTGGTACCATAGACATTGTTATTAGGCCCAGATACACTTTGTGTTAGATAAGTACCTGTGGGGCTAGATTGCGCAGCAGGCCAAGCCCCTAAAATATTATTAGCATCCTCAACGGATGGTTCATCATAATAACTGCCCGCTGGTATTGCCCCACTGCCAAGGTTACCTACCCAAAATGCGCCGTTAGGGCGGATTTCATTTTGTTCATTACTGCCCCATACTTTATAAAGCGTTTCACCCGCGCCACTACCCGGGTTAAACTCATTGCTATTCACCTTAATGCTCACTTGCTGTGCTGTACCAAGAGAGGTAGTGGATGTTGTGCTATAACTAACATTAAGCTGAAAGTTTAAATTATTGGCGACCCCACCCACATCACAGGTCCATTGCCCTGATGCCAATGTACAAGCACTACCACCTACCACATTGACACTTGTAACAGTAACACCTGACTGTGGGGCTGGAATGACGGTAGCAATCGTTCCAGTAGCCGCATCAGGCCCCTTGTTGGTAATAGTAATCAGTTGCTGCCCTGTGCCACCGCGATAAATAGTTGGTAAATCAGGTACAATTTCAAAACGTGCTTCTTTAATAGCCGCATCTTGTGGCATTGGGCTGGGTGGGGTGACAATGTTGGTATTAACTGTACTGCTATTATTGTTGAGATTGGAATCAGTAGCACTCTCGAGCAAAGTAGCGGTATTACTAACCAATCCAACGGTAGAAGCGGTTCCCTGTAAAATAATGTTACATGTGGCACCGGCTGGTCCACTAAAAGTACCACTTACCGTATTACCATTTAAGGTTGGAGTACAGGATGCACCAGTTGAAGGTGTAGTACTTACCACACTTAATCCAGTAATTGCATTCGGAACGATATCGCTATATTGTGCACTATTGACGGGATTAGCTGTGCCATTGGCAAGTGTAAGCCGATATTGAACTAAACTGCCTTGAGTGACACTCAATTGTGTGCCGTCAAATGTTCCACTATTATCAGGCCGTTGAGTTTTGGTGATTGAAATGTCGTTAGCTGCTTCCAGGCTAGACACGGCAAAGTGAAATTGGTCACCAGCGTTACTCGCGTCCCAAGTAGTGCCTTGACCATCACCTCTTATGTAAACATCAAAAGTTAGTGAGCTAATACGTCTGCCTTGTAAATATACACTACCACTTGCCCCACCACTGCCTGTGGCTGCTGATATTATGCTGGCGTTATTGGTGATTTGTGTCTGTGTTACGCTAAGCTCTTGACTACCAGATAGCCGAGACATGATCACTGAATTATTAAGTGATGTGTTTGAAACTAAATCAAATTCGGCGCTAAAACCCAAACTACCTACTTTAGCACCAAGCCCTGCCACCTGTAATACCGGATTAGTAATAGGGCGATTAAAATTAATAGTAATGGTACCGACTTTATGACGTCCACTAGTTGATAGCGCTGATAACCCAGTTGTAGCAGCAAAAAAACTTAGTCCATAATTCGCATTTGTGTCAATCCCGCCATTCGTGCTTAAACATGCCCGACCATTGATACAACTTGAGGGGGCATTGGCTAATGTGGCGGAAAAATTACTATTTTGAGGTCCTCCAATAGCACCTAAGTTTTTATAAATATTGTCGCTAGCGAGATAAGCAGTTGAATCTATAATGCCCGTGCTTGGCTTAGCACCGAATATAAAATTTGGTTGATTTCTAGTTCCGCCACTTGTATAGGTTGATTTACTATAAACTGAAGTAATTTGGTAAGTCGCTGTGGTATTTGGTGAATAAGGAGTAGCAATATTGTCAGAAGGATTATTTAAATTGGCTTCAAAGGTAACAGTCTGGGCGTTAGACGTGGGACCCATAGCGCTAGTATTTCCCCCACCTGCAAATAGTTCAATACTGGCCGGTGCAGCATACGCAAAGCCACTTAAGATGAGCATAAAAACTAAACTCATTAAGGTGATTATATTATGCAAGATAGTAGGGTATTTGTTTTCTATAGTGCTCATCATAATTTTATTCCTATCATTGACCCACATAACGCACCCCAAATTCAAAGTTATAACTGCTGTTTGGTGCAACACTGGACAGCTGACCACTTAGCGTACCGGATGACCCTTTGGCAGGAGCAACGATACTACCACTAGTACAGCTAGCACAAGTTGGCGCAAATTCCATGACGGTTGCTGCCGGTGTTGCATCGCGAAAATTAAATTGTCCGATTGCCGTTGCCCCTTCGTTTTTGACCGTCACCCGATACAGCACGCATTGCCCCGTGCCATTCGTGTTTCGACCGATGGTTAAGCCACTGGTGGTATAGCTACTGTCAGCTTGACCATTGCAGTCATCATCTTTGGCTTGAAATTTATACAAACGTAGTTGAGTGGTGGTGACGCGTGTAATGTCAGTGGCAGTATCTAGTACGGTGCCCGTGCTGGTTTTAAACTGTATGCTGGCGGTGTCAATCATGCCAACTGGCGCATTGGCTGGGCTTTGTACCTTGGCAAATATACGCACCTGACTCGTTGCAGGAAATAAACTACCGCTAATATTGGTTGGGTCAAGTAAAGTGTCTGTGCTATCAAACTGACCATTGGCATTACTATCGAGATAATAGGTGCTAGTAAAACCGGGTTGGTCATGCTGAGTTACTAATTGATAACTCCCTGTTAAAGCGGTTTTGGTGTAGTTATACAGCGTATGGGTGTAGACAATGGTACCCCCAGGGGTGATTTGTCCTCGTAAATCTGGATCAAAACTGACCGTACCGACTGCATTTAGCGTATTGATATTAATCGCGTTTTTTAAGGTATCAAAGCCAGCCGTATTGGCATCTTGATAAGTTGCTGAACTGACTTTGAAATAGATAGGTACATTGGTCAGTGTAGCCGTGTTATTTTTTAGTTTGACCACCGCACAATAAGCTTGGCTTTCACCGTTTTTAAGTAGCCGAGTCTGACCAATTTCATTGCCCAGTGTGCTACAGTCAGCTGCTGTGCTTTCAAAATAGCGTACACTAGCGATGCCAGTAGGTAACTCGAGCTTGCTAAAGTTACCGTCGCCATCAGCAGCGAACTGATAAGCAGTAGCAGCGCCCGTATGTTTGACGGTTAGAAGGAAAACCACTTGACCATTTGACTCACCCGTTAGTGTTTTCCAAGCATTCCCATTGTTGGTCGTTGCGCCATTGCCTGTACCGTTGTTGCTAGTCTCTGGACCATTGGTAAGATCCACTGAGATATTGGTAGCAGCAATGCTGGTGTTATTAGTAACAGTGTCTGACTGGGTGCTATCCCCCAATGACTGGGCTTTTGGCACCACTGTATAAACGGTGCCGGTGGCTCCCTCATTGGTGGTTGGCAAACGAACCTTAACCACAATAGGCAACATTCCCCCTGCTGGCAAATTGCCTGTATCAGGAATACCATCACCATTGCTATCAAGCAGCGGTGTCACACCATCGGCGCGGTAGAACTCGACTTGATGCGGGGTAGGGAAGTTGTCGCTATTGATAGTCAGGTTAAAGCGATCGTCTGTGTTACCTGTATTCCAAACATAGTTGGTAAAGCTTACCTCATCACCCGCGGTGATACTCGCGGCTGTAACCTGATCATCGCTGCCGCTGTTATTGATATTGGTGGCATTGGCATTGAGCACCACCCGATAAATAGGCGCAATGTTCCAACTAGCAGTGTTGGAAGTAGTAGAAATATTAGCGGTGCTAGTATTATTATCATGATCATAGCTGACATTGACAGTATTGGAAATAGCACCTGCCGTGGTCTGTACAACATTGACAGCAAATTGGATATTGCCTGTAGCGTTGGCAGGGATACTGGTTAAAGTAGCCTTGACTGTGCGGCCATCTGTATCAAGATAATAGTCAATACCGCTGGGGTCATTACTACCAGACGCGGGGTTGAGCGCTGTACCGCGCCAAGTTTCTTTGCCCGACTGATAAGACAGACTTGCAGGTAACGTATCTGTGAGTATCACTTGACCACTATCCATTGCGCTTTGATTGGCGTAATCAAAGCGCACGTAGGTAGTACCATTTTGGGCAAAAAACGATTTGGTGACTGTAACAATGGCGCTATTGGACAAAGTCACGGTGTCAGTATTACTAATTGATACGGTATTATTGTTGGCCGAGTTAGCGACTAAGCTTAATTTAGCACTGTTGCCTATTACCACGCCTGTCGTGCCTGTTAAGGGAACTTGGGCTTCAACGATAAGGCCTGTAGATTGACCGGGTGCCAGGGTGATGCTGCTTAAATTATTGATATTATCAGCTACGCCGTCTTGGTTGGCATCGGCATAGATTTTAATATTGTTTAGGTCAAAGCCATCATCAGTGAGGTTTTGGGTTAATAAATTATAGGTATCTGTGATATTACCAGTATTGGTGAGCACATGGGGGAATTGAATGGTTTGGCTGATCTGGGCATTTTGGCTACGACTCGCCACTAAAGTCGCCGCATAGACAGGTAAAATCGTGGTTTGTACCAGATTAGAGCGGCTGGTTTGGACAACGTTTGAGCCTTCTTCCTTATATTCCCCAACTGCCATATTACTAATAATATCGCCGGCCAGCACGCCGGCGCTGGCTTGATGAGTCCACAAAATAGCCACTGTCAAACCAGCCAGTTTTAGCCATTTACGGCAAGCAGCCCCCCCACTTGGCTGGACAAAAGAGGAAAGCTTGTGACGAAAATCAGTCATAGTATTGTCCTATTAGGTTAGGGGTTCACTAAAATTAAAAAATATAAAGCCGCTTTCTGACTGGCATCGAGTGTACCGACATCTGCTTTGATGCTACTTTGATTTACTGTGACCGTGCCCTGTGTCACGCTTGGCGCCGGTGAGGTTTTTAATGTGGTAAATGCCGGAGCACTGTCAGCGATTGTCACGCTTTTAGCTTGAGTTGCGCTGTCATTGTTAACCGTTAAGCGATAGGCTACACACTGGTTTGGTTTAACCTGTACGGCTGATACGCCATAATTTAACGTGGTTAAATCACTGATACCACAAGGTGTGCTGGCTTGCGATTTTACCAAGCGCAGCTGGTTGATACCCACGGTAGTGACATCGGTATTTTGCACTGAAGTGGCACTCAAACCTTGTAACGTACCGACTGGTTCAACCACGAGGGTCACTTGACTGGTCATACCTTGCTTGGCAGTGGGTGGCGCTTGCACTTTAAGTAATAACTGAATGGTTTGATTAGCGGCAAGACCTGCATTGTTAGTGATGGTTGCTAAGTCATTGGCAATAGGGTCTGTGCTATCTAACAAACCGTTATTATTAGCATCATAGTATAAGGTATAGTTAAAATTATCTTGGTTATTCATCGGCGTCACCTTTAGTAGCACTTGACCCGTGCTTGTGCCTTCGGTCAGGCTGCCGATGTTTTTTAGGCTGTGTAAATATACCACGGTACCTGCGACATCTACTTGTCCTTGTTGGTCATTTTGCAGGGTAAAGCCGCGATAGGGTTCGACGTTTACTTGATTTTTTATAACATCGCCCTGTCCATTAATGGCGGACTTGACCGCAAACCAAATCGCTAAGCTGGTATTAGTAATGGTATTGCTAGCTTGTACGACGGCGCAGTAATTCTTACTTGTCCCTGCTGCTACACTGCCTGTTTGCGTAATCTGCTTGCCTAACGTGGTACAGCTGGCATCGCCTTCATAAAAATTTACTTGCCACCCATCGGGTAAGCCACTAACTGGGTTGTTCAAATTAATAGCTCGATTGGATGCATACAAGGTATAGTTATTAGCGATAGGCGCGCTATTATTAACGATTAACGGAAAGACGGCCTTGCCTTGCTGAAGAACTTTGTTAACAAATGCCGCGCCATTATTATCAATGTTGCCTACGCCATATCCTGAGTTATCGCTATTGTATAAATCAGTAGTACCCACGATTATAGCGCTAATTTCATTACGAACGGCATTGAATTTTGTGGTGTCAGTGACCGAAGTCGCTGTTAAATCGGCATAAATAGCTTGACTGGCGCTACAATTGGCAGTGGTACTAATACCTAACTTAATAGCGCGACTAGCCCCAGCTGCCAAGATGCCGGTATCGACAATCCCATCATTATTGCTATCAACTAGCGGTGTGCGTCCATCACTGGCATATAGTTTTACACTGGCACATGCTGGCAATCCTGCTGAGCTAACGGTTAAATTAAAGCTGTCCGTCGTGCTGCCAGTGTTCCAAATATAATCATCAAACAACACCTCTTGTCCAGCGTTGATAGCGGGTTTAATAGTTAAATTGTCGGTTGCTTGATTGGGATTGCCATTATCACTACTGCTAGTTGACGTGACATTTGCAATGACGCCATAAGTATACTGATTGCGATAAATCACTGTGTTAGTCTTAGTGGTTCTGATGGCTGTAGTGCCATTGACCGCATATTGACTATAATCTGCGGTATTTGCAATGGTCGCCAGCTTGATATCATTCACTGTCGCTTTAAAGCTGACGGCGCCTGTAGTTAAAGCGGGAATGTTGGCCAATTCAAACTGTACCTGATTACCGACGACCTTGTATTTGATACCCGTATTGGCAGAGCTTTCGTTATCATCAGCCTCGGTTAAAGTACCACTACCATTGCTCCAGCTAGCGCTGTTATTTATATACCGTAAGCCCGAATCTAACATATCTGTCACAATAAGCTTACCCGGCGCACTGCCATTATTGGTGTAGCTTAATGTGTATGTCACATCTTGAATACTATTGCCACTGCTCACACTTTGTGATTTAGTCACTAAGATTACCGCATCATCAATAACTTGTGCGATATCGTTGACGCTTTGGGTGACACTACTTGAGGTTTTACTCGTTGCTGTTAAAGTAAAGTTTGCTTGATTGGTCTTGCTAGCTGTCGTGGGTATCGTACCAGCAACGACAATCGATATTGATTCGCCAGCATCTAAAGATAAAGTAGAACCTGTGTTTAGTAAGTTAATGTTATCATCGGGAATACCATTTTGGTCACGGTCAGCATACACAGCCACATTAGTTAAATCAAAGTTGTCGTTTGATGCTTGCACCAGGTTAAGCGAGTAGCTATCAGCCACATTACCGGTATTGGTAAGAACGTGGGGAAAGTTTAGCTTAGCACCAATGAGCCCTACTTGGTTTTGATTATTGGTAAGGCTCAGCGCGCGGACTTCCTGAATCGTTAACGACACTGGGTTAGAATCAATGACTAAGGTATTGCCTTGTTCATCCATATAATCGCCGCTGGCAATATTGATAATCTGACTACCGGGCAACGGCAGCCCTGCCCAAGCTGACGAGAAAGTAGTAAATAGCACCACTAATAGTAAATATTTACTGAACACACGACAAAATTTATCTTGCGCAGATGGGCAATAAAGCTGCATATGTCATTTTACCTTGTAGCAATATTTGTCAAAAAAATCGACTGTTTTTATCGCAAAAATAATCAATCATTGATATGTAACAGATACTTGATGTATTAAACTAAGTTTGTAAACTAAAGTATATATCTTTACGATAAATTGCTTTATTTTAACAGTCAAGTGGTAATGAATTAACATCGACATGTTATAAACTATTCATACTTATCATCATACCTTCATAATTTTGTCATATTATCAGCATTTTTAATGCTCATTAGAGAGTCTCAATATGCCAAATAATCAGCCCACTGCACACAGCAACCTCACTATCAGCAATCATATTACCGATATGCTTGATGACTTACCCCAATCACATTTTTTAAATGATAAAACCCTCAAAAATAATGATAGACTGCGCCAACAAATGCATGACGACTTGATTGACAGCTATGATGAAGAGATTGAGTCCGAAATGGACGACTACATCCAAGATTTACGGTATGACGGGCAGCCGTTAACCGACAGCGAAAAAATCGCTCGCCATATTTATTTTAATGAATTGATTCGTCTGCAAAAAGAATTGATCAAATTGCAAGATTGGGTAGTGGCAACCGGTGAGCGCATCGTTGTCATCTTTGAAGGACGCGATTCAGCGGGTAAAGGCGGCGCTATCAAACGTATCACCCAACGGCTCAATCCACGCGTCTGCCGTGTGGCCGCCCTGCCTGCACCCAATGACCGAGAAAAGACCCAATGGTATTTTCAGCGCTATGTCGCGCACCTGCCAGCGGCGGGCGAGATTGTGCTATTTGACCGCAGTTGGTACAACCGTGCTGGGGTTGAGCGAGTGATGGGATTCTGTACTGACGCGCAATACCAAGAGTTTTTTGAGTCGGTGCCAGAATTTGAGCGTATGTTGGTGCGCTCGGGGATTCGCTTAATCAAATATTGGTTTTCTATTTCAGATGACGAGCAAGAATCACGCTTTATGAGCCGTATTTATGACCCGCTCAAACAGTGGAAACTCTCACCGATGGATTTAGAATCGCGTCGCCGCTGGGAAGATTATACCAAAGCCAAGGAAGTGATGTTTGAACGCACCCATATCCCAGAAGCTCGTTGGTGGGTGGTTGAGGGGGATGATAAGAAAAAAGCGCGGCTAAACTGCATCAATCATCTGCTGTCACAAATTCCCTACCAAGAAATACAACGGGATGAAGTGGTATTGCCGGAACGCGAGCATCACGACAATTACCAACGTGAGCCAATCGGGGAAGATATGTATGTGCCCAACGTGTACTAATTTTTTAGTTTACTATCAAAAAAAGATACGCTATGTACCTTATTTAAATGCACCCTGTTATTAGTAAATTAAGCTTCAGCAGTGGGCAAGTCAGCGCTTGAAGAGACTGACTTGAAAACCGCAAATCTGCCCATTCTGTTCTAGGTTCTGTAGGGTAATTTGCAAACCATGCAGCTCAGCAATACGGCGCACAATCGACAGACCCAAGCCGCTACCAATCTCAGCTTGACCTGCGGGACGAAAAAACCGCTCTGATAGCCGAGCAAGGTCGATAGGTGCAACCCCGTTGCCATTGTCGATGACTGTAATCACCTCACTATCTAATACTAACCGAATCGTGGTATGGTCAGGGCTATAGCGAATGGCATTGTCCAACAGGTTACGCAGCAAAATGCCGATTAAAGTGGCGTTACCTGTCAAAGGTAAGATAGCTTTGGCATCCACTAACACGTCACGGCGTAATTGGCTGTTTTTTTCGCGGGCACGGCGGTTGACTTCTGAGAGAATGTCATTGGATAGGGCTATCCAATCAATCGGTGCAAAAGTCTGCGGGTCGAGCCCTTGCTGTGGGGCCAGTTTTGCCAAAATCAACAACTGTTCGACCAGTCGATTGGCGCGCTCATTACTGTGACTGATTTGTCGGCAGTGACTCAGGAGTGCATCAGTTTGGCTATCGGTTAAATTGGCTTGCAAGATGGTTTGTTGTAGCACATCGGTCTGTAGCTTGATGGCAGTGAGCGGGCTGCGTAATTCATGAGAGGCATCTGCGGTAAAGCGTTTTTCACGCTCAAGGGTATCCGCGACTTTATCAAATAACCCATTGAGCGCGTTTAGCAGGGGTTGAATTTCTAATGGTGTATCAACCGATAATGGGGTTTTATCTTCAGGGCTGCGAGTGCTCAACAAGTCACTAATCCGTTTGAGCGGAACAAAGCCACGCCGCACTGACAGCCATGTCAGCATAATCAATAGCAGCACCCCAATCAGCGAAGGAACAAGTTGAATGGTTAATGATTTATAGATAATCTCTTGACGCGAATTAAGGTTTTGCCCGATGGCGATGAGATGGTTGGTCGCGTCGTCGTGCGCATAAAACAGGCGCCACGAGTGGCTAAAGGGATTGAGCTCTTGATAGGCACTGTTGTTTTCTAAAAACCCATGTTGTTTGGGCAAAAATGTAAAATGCTGACCGTCTTTATCAGCCATCAGTAATTTACCATTTTGATCCCAAATCGCAAAACCCATGTAATCTTCTTCGGCATCCCCTAAATCGCCTGATAGCAAGCCATTTTCAAGATTTAAAATTTTAGGCTCATTGGCAGGGTTGGCGAGATGAAGTTTAACGTCTTGTGAGATACCAATCAGATAGCGGGCTAATTGGGTGATTTGGGTGTCATTGATTTCGTTGATTTCGTGCGAAAGCCGCCATACTGATATCAAGGTAATCGATAGCCAAATAATCGGTAGTCCGATGAGCAGGGAATTGAGCAGCTGCCTTTGGATACTATAAGCTTTTTGGGTGGCAGGCGTCATAATGGTAACAGCTTAAAGAAGGATAGCGGGCGAATCATTCAGGACGCTGCAACGCAGGATTGAGATAATAGCCAATACCACGCCGAGTGAGGATAAAATCATTGCCGAGTTTTTTTCGCAGGTTATGAATATGTACTTCAATCGCGTTGCTTTCGATATCTTGCTGCCAACCGTATAGCTTATCCTCAAGGCTGGCGCGGCTATGCACCAAATTGGGATAGCTGATAAACTGCTCAAGGACGGTGATTTCTTTGGCAGTCAAATCCACCCATTTTCCTTGATAAAAAACTTGCTGCTGCTGTGGCAAGTAGCTGACATCCCCATAGCGGATTTCAGTTTGACTGCGCCCTTGGCTACGGCGAATCAAAGCCTGCAAACGGGCAACCACTTCATCTAAAGCAAATGGTTTGACCAAATAATCGTCTGCCCCAGCATTGAGACCTGCCACGCGGTTGGCAATGGCATCGCGCGCCGTAATAATCAAGACAGGCGTGTCAATCTTTTGTTGTCGCCAATTGGCTAAAATGGTCATCCCATCGCCACGCGGTAAGGTCAAATCCAATAACACGGCATCAAACACCCCTTCATGAATTGCCATTTCACCGAGTTTGGCATCAGCAAACCAATCCACCATCATGTTTTGTTGGCTCAAACCTTTGACAATACCATCGGCAATGGTGGCATCATCTTCAATCAGTAAAATTCGGGTCATGAGGGTTTTCCGTGGGTTTTATCTTATTTTTTAGCAAAGGTATTTATTGAACGGTTTTGTCACCCGTTATCATTGATTTTACCAAGTTTTGCTGTTGTAGTCTTCCCATTATAATCGCGGCTGCCACATGTAAAGGGACTAGCACCCAAAGACTATTGGCTAAAAATTCGTGAATCGCTTGGATGGTATCGTCTCCCCAAAATTGGTCGGTGGTTTGCAAATAGCCTGTGACACCCAGCGCGATAATAACGCCCCACAGCGCAAACATCATCAGCGCACCCAACGGATTGTGACCCAGATGACCTTGAAACTTATGCTGCTTGATGTCGGTCATATGCTCGCGAATGCGGGTTGGGGTAGGGAAAAAATTGCTAAATCTGGCATATTGGCTACCTATAAATCCCCAAAGCAAACGAGACACTACTAGCGCCACGACGGCATAGCCCATGTACTCATGCACATCACTACCACCTTCAGTGACGATAAGGTTGGCAAAAATACCCGCAGCGACTGCCCAATGAGTGATACGCACCCAAATATCCCAGACTTTGACGGTTTGTGCAGATTGTGGTTGTGGTAACATTGTTATTTTCCATTGTCTAAAATATCAACACGGCTAAGTTAGCCGTGTCAAGGCATAACATTGGCAAACCTACCTCAAATTGCGTTGGTTGGACGGTTTGCTTAACCTATCATTAGTCGATTTCTGATTTAACGATTTTGCCGTCTTTGGTATCAAAGTACATTTCGACTTTTTTACCACCTTTGCTTTTGCCATACATTTCATAGCAGTTGCCATCCGTTTTGAATTTTTTGATAGTAAAGCCATGTTTTTCTAGTGCTTTTTGAAAATCGGCTTGCGGGATTTGTTCATTTTTTGGGTGCGCTTGGCAGTTGGCTTCGGCAAATGCGCTGCTGGCTGATAACATAGCGAGTGCCAATAAGCCTGAGGTGATTAATGATTTTTTCATAATGCCATCCTAAGTTTTTGATAAAGTTGTCAGGTCACGGGATAAGGTTGATAATGAGGTATATCCGAGTGGCTGAGTGTATTAAAACAATCTAACCTTAACGAAAACTTAGCTAAAGATGGCGCAATAAAAATTGAAGGGAAAAATTAAAACCACTTGCAAAAGCAAAATTTTTTGGTAAAATGGCACTCCTACTTACGCAAGTAGATTGTTAGACCCTTTTAGGCATATAGCTCAGTTGGTTAGAGCACCACCTTGACATGGTGGGGGTCGTCTGTTCGAGTCAGATTATGCCTACCATATTCCAAAAGCCCCAATCACACGATTGGGGCTTTTTTATTGCAGTGATATCAGGGGTTTAGATGGTTTTTCGAGGATTGAAATTTTGACCACTTTTGTGATTTTGGGCACAGAAAAATCGCTTAAAAATCTTGTGTGCCCAAATTGCGCCTTGGTTAATTTTTGAGCAAGTAGATTTTGACCCCCACTCAAACTTAAAAGAGATGAAACTGAATTTATTTCTTTTAACTTTTATCACTCATTTTAAAAATCTTCATGCCCTGAAAAAAATCCTTTTAAGGTGTCCATGTCAAAACTGTAAATATGAGCAAGCGGAGACTCACTATCCACTTTCATTGTCATCAATGTAGATTGTTAATTTAAGATGAGGCGTAACTACCAAATTTCTCCATTAAAAAATCAATGAGAAGCTGTATTTTTTTAGCTTTAACAGGTGTCGGCAAATAGTATAAATAATTGGCAGGAAAGGTTATCCAATATTCTTCAAGTACGGGTACCAGCGCTGAATTAGTTGCTAAAGGTTCAAAGATTCGCCCTATGCCTAATCCTTGCAAAGTGGCATCTAACACTTGTTCAGAATCATTAAAAATCAGCGTGTTTTCAATGGGTTGTAGTTTATTTTCCCCATTTATCTGTAAAAATAAGGGTTCGATTCGATTACTACTCATAAAACGAAAGCCAATGATCCGATGATGTTGTAAATCATCTAAGGTCTTTGGTATGCCGTATTTGCTTGCATAGTCTAAAGAAATATACAGCCCTTGCCGAAAAGCAGGATAAATGGGCTTAGCCACGACGTTATCAGTCAAGTTATTACCAAATCTTACCCCCAAATCAAACCCTGCTTCTATCAAATCCACACTAGCATTATTAATAGAAAATTCCAAAATTATCTTTGGATAACGCGCACAAAATTCTGCATAAAAAGGTTTAAATATTAGCTCGAAATGTAGTTGTGATAAGGTGATTCGTACAAGACCACTTGGTTGTTGGTACTGATCGCCAATATGTTGCCAAGTGTTTTGTAACCTAGAAATCGGTTCTCGGGTTTGGCTGTAAAGTTGTTCGCCCGCGTCGGTTAATTGTAGTTTACGTGTTGTGCGAACGAATAAGGCAATACCAACATTACGCTCCAATGTCTTAAGCGCCTTGCTTACCGATGGTACGGTGATACCTAGCTTTTTAGCCGCATTGGTAATTGATTTTTCTTGAACAATACTATGAAAAATCAGTAATTGCCCAAAGTCAGATTGATTCATGATAGGTTCTCTATTATTGCCTTTTAGCTAATAATATTTTAGCTTATTATAGACTAATCGTTTGTGAATAAGCGTTTTATAATAGCTTTATCTTAACTCAGTCAAATAAAGGAACAAAAATGAACCCACAAAAAATTGCCGTCATCGGAGCCACAGGGTATGTTGGGAAAGCGGTGGTCAAAGAATTAGCACAACGTGGACATCAAGTTACTGCGTTTGCCCGCCATATTGATAAAGTTGAACCCCAAGGCAATGTCACCGCTGTACAAGCTGACGTGATGAGTGCTGATTTTCCACAAAAATTACAAGGGTTTGATGCCGTTGTGAGTGCATATAACCCCGGATGGACTAACCCCAATATTGGTGAAGAATTTACACAAGGTTCTCAGGCGATTATCGAAGGTGGTAAACAGGCAAATGTACCTTATCTGCTGATTATCGGCGGTGCTGGTAGTTTGTATGTCGCTGACAATAAACAGTTGATTGATACACCAGAGTTTCCTAAAGAAATCTTTGACGGTGCCAATGCAGCACGCAATTTAATCAAAGCGTTGACAGACCGTCGTGATGTAAATTGGGCGTTTATTTCTCCGCCTGCCATGCTTGGTGTAACCGCTGGTTATAGTGAAGAGCGTACAGGAGAATATCGTTTAGGTGACAACCACCTATTGATGAACGGCGATATACCTGCAGGTGTCAGTGTAGCGGATTTAGCGATTGCGATTGCCGATGATTTAGAAAATAAAGCGCATCTGCATCAGCATTTTACAGCGGCTGCTATTTGAATGTAACCGACTGACTGAATTTAACTGAATGACTCACAAGGGCAAGGCTGCTATTGTTATGCAGCCTTGCCCTTGTAAAAATTTTTTCACAATCTTTTCAATAATAACCCAGTGAAAGTCAATTTCACAAACTGCCAGGGGCTATGAGTTGAAACTGAATAATACCAAACACCCTTCAATCCTATCTTCCTTCAATTCCATCTTCAATACACCCTTCAATCCAATCTTTAAGCGTACCAAATTTGCTGCGCGTTAAATGAACCTTTTTAATTACCGCTCAGAACTGCTCTACGGATAACTGCAGTTAATCTATTCACACTTCCCTTATATATCCGCAAGCTAAAGTATCCGCATTGTAGAGCGGTTAGCAAATTCCGCTATATTCTTATCAATTATAATTATTAAGCTTTGTTATTATTCTGTGGAATAATGTCACCATTCGATGATACTTGATAGGGCTTTATAGCATTTCATATCGAAAAAAATGAAAAATTTTGAGGATAAGGACAAATTGTCCTAAATATTGCATAAGGTGTTGTAATGAAAAAAGTTTCTGCTGTACTTATTTCGGGGTTTAGTATCAGCTTGCTATTAGCAGGTTGCCAGCAAAATACCACCAAATCTGCCAATGCGGCAAACCCCAATGAAGCACAGACCAATGACAGTAAGAGTGGTGATTCAAAACCACTTGAAGAAGTGCGTATCGGATTACAAAGTTCAGGGGCATTGGTGTATTTGCGTGAAAGTAAGCTGCTTGAAAAGTCGCTCGAAAAATCAGGCATCAAAGTCAACTGGGTGCAGTTTCAATCGGGACCACCGCTGCTAGAAGCGCTAAATACCAACAATATTGACTTTGGCACCACAGGGGACACGCCACCCATTTTTGCCCAAGCCGCGGGTAGTAATTTGGTGTATGTTGCCTATGAAAAACCTTCACCCCAGTCTGAAGCCGTCATTGTCCCCGCTAATTCAACCTTAAAGTCAGTGGCTGAATTAAAAGGCAAATCTGTGGCGGTGACTAAAGGCTCTAGTGCCAACTATACCTTACTAAAAGCATTGGAACGTGACAAATTGAGTTTCGCTGACATAGATGTCAAGTATTTACAGCCATCTGATGCCCGTGCTGCCTTTGAATCAGGGAAACTGGATGCTTGGACCGTTTGGGAGCCTTATCTGTCGAGTGCCAAAATTGAGCTAAAAGCGCGAGTGTTGACCGATGCTACAGGTCTTAAGCCCAATAATACATCGTTTTATTTGGCATCAACGGATTTTGCTCAAAAACACCCCGATGTGGTTAAAGACATTGTCAAAGCCATTGATGAAGCAGATAAAGCGATTACCGCTGACCCGGTAACTTTTAGCAAAATGATTCAAAAAGTCACCAATCTAAAACCTGACGTGGCGTTAGCCTCGGTGAAATCAAGAAATTATGGTGTCAACTATATCACCGATGACATCATTCAAGCGCAGCAGCAAGAAGCGGATACTTTTTATAAAAATAAATTGCTGCCAAAACAAATACAGGTAAAAGATATTGTCTGGTATCCACCCAAGTAAACCCTATTGCTAGTAAAAACATCGCTAGTAACAAGCTAGTAAAAAAGGGTAGGTAACCTTTATGACGCTAGCTTGCACTTACTACTTTGAAGCGATATAGCCGACAGTGAAGCTTCTAACAGTTAGCTTAATAAAGATAAAGTTGCATTGATAAATTTGCAGTGAGAGATTGTTTATGAAAACGTCAAGTTTTGTTGCGGATAATTCAGTGGTAGCGGCATCAAAGCCGCTACCGACAAAACCGATAAAGGTAAATGCGCCAGTCAAGACATTGTCAACCCGCAAGGTTGTTAAAACCCTATTTGCGCGTACAGGGGGTTGGTGGTTGCCGTTACTTATGTTGGCGGGTTGGCAACTGGTAGCAAGTTTTCAATTACTGCCTGAAGCTTACCTTAAAAATATTTCGTCACCCTATGCCGTTCTTCAAGCGGGCTATGAACTCATAAAAAGTGGTGAACTTTGGCAGCATCTCGGTATTAGTGCGCTGCGAGCGTTTGCGGGGTTGTTGATTGGCGGGTTGTTTGGGTTGGGGTTTGGACTATTGACCAGCACTTTGCCTGTATTTCGCACGTTATTGGATACCACCTTTCAAATGCTGAGAAACATCCCACATTTGGCATTAATTCCATTGGTCATCGTGTGGTTTGGGATTGATGAAGCGGCGAAGGTTTTTTTGGTGGCAGTTGGCACATTTTTTCCGATTTATTTGAATACCTATCATGGCGTCCGTAATGTGGATAAACATCTGGTCGAGATGGCAAAAAGCTATGATTTAACAGGTTGGGCATTGTTTAAAGAAGTGATTTTACCTGGCGCATTGCCGAGCATTTTGGTAGGGGTGCGTTTTTCATTGGGTATTATGTGGCTGACGCTGATTGTGGCGGAAACCATTTCGGCTACCACAGGCATTGGGTATTTAGCCATGCACGCTCGCGAGTTTTTTCAGATTGATATCATTATGTTTTCAATCTTGGTTTATGCATTATTAGGGTTTTTAGCCGATTTTATTGCCAAAAAGCTTGAGTTTGTTTGGCTCAAATGGCACCCCGCTTACCAACAAGGAGCACACTAATGTCAGCACCATTGTCAGCGTCATCCAGAACGCCATCAAAAACCTCAGCAGGATTGGCTTTAAGCTTAACCAATGTGGTCAAAAAATTTGACAATCGAGAAGTCATTAAAGACCTAGATTTGCACATTCAAAGTGGTGATTTTATCGCTATTGTCGGGCACAGTGGCTGTGGCAAATCAACGTTGCTGCGTTTACTTGCTCAGTTAGAAACGGCGAGTAGCGGGGAGTTGACAGCCATGTCAATTGCCAATCAAGCAATGTCGCCTCAGGCATGGCGACAATCTACGCGGCTGATGTTCCAAGATGACCGATTATTGCCTTGGAAAACGGTACTGGAAAATGTGGGGCTTGGGCTAAAAACGCCAGACTGGAAAGCGCAAGCGTTAAAAGCGTTAGCAGAGGTCGGCTTGGCAGAGCGGGCGGATGATTGGCCATCGGCATTGTCCGGGGGACAAAAGCAGCGAGTGGCTTTGGCTAGAGCGATTATTCATCGTCCCCAGCTGTTACTACTTGATGAGCCATTGGGGGCGCTAGATGCGTTAACCCGTCTTGATATGCAGCAACTGTTGGTCAAATTATGGCAAGAACATCGATTTACGGTGATTTTAGTGACCCATGATGTCAGTGAAGCGGTCATCACTGCTGATAGGGTGATTTTAATTGAACAAGGCAAAATTGGACTAGATTTGCCAATCTTATTGCCCCATCCCCGTAATAATATGACCAAAACTGCGCCACTTGAGCAAATTGTGCTGGATAAAATTTTAGCGGTGCATTGAGTCTCTCCATCGGTCAATGGCAAGCCACTGACACCTTTTATTGAGCAAAAGCCCATTAAAAAATTAATGGGCTTTTTTAACGATAAACTTAATTGATTTGATTTTCTCTGTCTAGGGTCTAGGCTAGTCAAAGCTTTGCTCAGCGCTTTTATGGGTGCTAAGTCAGTCAGTAAAAACCACTTAAACATTATGCGGTCACAGTACCGCCTGTTAGCAGAATTTCTTATGTTCATATCAGTTATGGTTATTAAGTGTAATCAATAATTTATGGAATAATGCCTTTTTTATTTGATGCAAGTGCTATATCAATACTGGGAGAAAGGAGCGTGCGATCATGAAATTTTTAAAAAATGAGGATAATTGGTCGGTTGTACTGGGACTATTTATTGTGGTGGTGATTTGCACCTTGTATATATTGCAAATACCTATCACCAACTTAAATGTCAAAATAAAACCTTGGTCAGACTTTAGTGAGTTATTTAACCTAGTTAGCCATTCAATCCTAGGACTGCTAAGCTTAGCGATTGGTTTTGGGTTATTGCTATTTTTGGGTGCCAAATCCGCGCAACCTGAAATAAAGTTACCCCCATTTTTAGCCAAATTTATCTTATTGTTTTTGATGGCGGCGGGCGTTTTGATTTTAAGCAGTAATAAAGTCGTCAAAGCATGGCAACTAGAAAGTCCTTTAGTAGCCTTGTTCATTGGTCTGTTACTTGGCAATTTTACCTCAATTGCTGATAAATTAAAGGAAGTGCTGAGAACCGAATACTATGTCAAAATTGGTATTATTTTAATGGGGGCAACCTTACCCTTCACTACGATTTTAAAAGCGGGTCCGGCCGCCATTGTGCAAGCCTTAATTGTTTCGGTTGTGACTTTTTCTACCATTTATTTCGTAGCAACAAAAGTATTCAAGCTTGATAACCGATTTGCAGCGACCCTTGGGGCAGGTGGCTCGGTGTGTGGGGTGTCAGCGTCGATTGCCATTGGCGGTGCCTGTAGAGCCAAGCATGAGCATGTGGCCGCGTCAATTTCGTTGGTCATTGTATGGGCGGTAATTATGATTTTTGCGCTGCCATTTGCTTGTAAGTTGTTGGATTTGCCACCTGCGATTGCCGGTGCCTGGATTGGAACGTCTGAATTTGCAGACGCGGCTGGTTTTGCAGCGGTTGAAGCGATTGGTAATGAGTCTGCTACCCAAGCTTTTACCTTAATGAAAGTGGTAGGCCGAGATATGTTTGTTGGATTATGGGCATTTTTGGCAGCTTATTTATCGGTCACTGTCTGGGAGCGTGCTTCAACGAACGAGCGAATTGATAAATCAGAGATTTGGCGTCGATTTCCTAAATTTATTATCGGTTTTTTTATTGCCTCAATCATCACTACCTTATTTGTATTGATTGCACCCAACGCTGAAGCCTTTAATAAACAAGCATTGGGTCTTATCAAAGACTATCGCGGTTGGTTTTTTACCTTAACGTTTTTATCCATTGGTATGACAACGCGATTTAAAGCATTGGCAAGTGTGGGCATTAAACCTGTACTTGCGTTTACAGCGGGTGTTTTGGTCAATCTACCGCTGGGCTATTGGCTCTCTAATCATGTGTTTGCAAACTATTGGATAAATTTATGATTACCCAATCAACCACTATCAAAAGTCAAATCCCATTGCCAAAGACGGTGTTAGCACAATTTGGCTTTAGCAATCATTGCTCCCAAGCCGTCTTTGATACATGGGAGTTAAAAAAAGCCCTCAAAGCAGCGGGTATCGATGAAAATCAATATCAGCTGACAGTAAATTATCACCGGCAGTGGGGATATTTTTGATGGTTTGAAAAAACCTATGGCAACAAATTAGCTTTGTTATTAATTTGAAATTTATCTAACAATTTACCTGTTGGTCTAAGCCCTGATATAAGCCCATTAAAAAATTAATGGGCTTTTTTATGTTCACCCAATCAATCAAATGACATATTGCTCATCACATTTCTTGCTATAGATAGCAAAATATCTTGGTTATCTTTGCGAAAAAAAATCTTTACCATGGTGCCTTATTCAAGCATTTAGCGGTAAGGAATTAGCATGACGGATTTTAATCAGCCACTTGATAAATATGCCCCAGCGCAACGCATTGTCACTGATGAGCAAGCCATTCAAGCTGCCAAGCAAGTGGCGGATTTTGCCCTCATCAAGCGCGACGAGCGCGACCAACAGCGGCAATTGCCTTTTGCAGTAATGGATCTATTTAGCCAAACTGGGCTTGGCGGCATACGTATTCCCAAACAATATGGCGGCGCCGAAGTGTCAAATCGCACCTTGGCAGACGTCTTTCGTATTTTGAGCAAAGCCGATGCCAATATTGGATTGATTCCACAAAATCAAATCAGCCTACTCAATATCATCAACATCATCGGCAATGACAGTCAAAAACGCTTTATTTTTGGCGAGATTTTGTCAGGCAGTCGCTTAGCCAATGGCGGGCCAGAACGTGACACCAAAGACAGCAAAACCTTGGCAACGACATTGACCATTGCCAACAATGGTTACTATGTTAACGGGGAAAAATTCTATTCAACAGGCAGCAGTTTTGCCGATTACTTGGCGATTAAAGCCTTACACCCAGCGGGTCATGTGGTACTCACCATTATTGATAAAGCCGCAACCGGCGTTGAGGTGGTAGATGATTGGGATGGTTTTGGACTGCGTACCACCTCAAGCGGCACGGTCAAACTCAACCAAGTCAAAGTCCTACCTGAGCTAATTTTTGATGAGCGCTTGCTCAGCGATGCACCGACGTATCGTGGGGCTTATTCTCAGCTGATACAAGCGGCGATTGATGTCGGCATTGCAGAAGGGGCGTTTGAAGACACCTTAGCCGTGGCAAAAAAAGCCCGTCCCATTGTCGATGCCAAAGTCGAAGCTGCGCGCTTTGAGCCGTATTTGCTACAAGTAGTGGGAAAGTTAAAAGTACGCTTGGATGCGGCTACCCTATTACTGCAAGAAGCGGCTGATTATTTGGATGCGCTGGATAGATTGGATTTTGTTACCGCAGAAGAAGCAGCACTCGCGTCTATCAAAGTGGCAGAAGCCAAAGTATATGCCAATGACGCCGCTCTCACGATTTCTGAAAAACTGTTTGAAATTGGCGGTAGTCGTTCATCACTTAGCGAGCATGGCTTGGATCAGCATTGGCGAAATGCCCGCGTGCATACTTTGCATGACCCCGTGCGTTGGAAGTTACACGCGTTGGGCGATTATTACTTAAATCACAAATTGCCCAACCGTCATGCTTGGATTTAAAAAGTAAGGAAAACACCATGTCAGATACCATCACCCGCCCAGTAACAGATGCTCATGCTTCAGTAGTCAAACCTGCGCCCGTCGCCCATATCATCAAGTCGGACAACGAAGCATTAGAAATCGCCTATCAGCTTGCCCAATCGTTTAAACAAGCGCGTATAAAACGAGACCGCGAACGACTATTACCCTTTGCAGAAATTGAAAGCTTGAGCCAATCAGGGTTATGGGCAATCACCGTGCCAAAACGCTTTGGCGGCGCTGATGTATCAAGTTGGACCGTCGCTCAAATCATTGCGCTATTAAGTGGTGCAGATGGGGCGATTGGGCAAATTCCGCAAAATCATTACTATGCGTTAGAAGTATTAAAAAACACGGGGACAGAAGCCCAGCAGCAACGCATTTTTGCTGAGGTATTACAAGGGGCGCGGCTAGGCAATGCGCTGGCTGAGTTTAAGCCCAAAAATGCCGTTGATAAAACCACCAAACTCACTTCAACGCTAGGCGGTTATCTAATCAATGGCGAAAAATTTTACTGCACAGGCAGTCTTTTTGCACACCGTATTCCGACTTTGGTAAAAGATGACAACGACCGCGAATTTTTGGCATTTGTGCAGCGAGACGCCAAAGGTCTCACGCTGATTGATGATTGGCAAAGTTTTGGTCAACGTACCACAGGCTCAGGCACGGTCTTATTTGACCAAGTTTTTGTGGATAAAGATGATGTCATTGCTTTTGATAAAGCCTATCAAAACCCAACGGTTTGCGGGCCGTTTGCCCAGCTGTTGCACGCCGCCATTGAGACAGGTATTGCACGTGGGGCGTTTGAAGAAACCTTGGTACAAGTGCGGCAAGCTCGTCCTTGGATTGATTCGGGCGTGGATAAAGCCACCGATGACCCACTCACGCTATTGCAAATTGGGCGCAGTGCGGCAGATGTGCGAGCGGTGGAGGTGTTACTCAAACACGCTGCCAAAACCATCGATGCCGCTCGTCCAACGCCCAATGAGCAAAATATTGCCCAAGCGTCATTGGCAGTCGCTGCAGTGCGCGCATTAAGCACCGAAGTGGCACTAAAAACCTCCTCACAACTCATCGAGCTGGCAGGCAGTCGCGGTAGCCAACGTGACAAAGGGCTAGACCTGTATTGGCGAAACGCACGGGTGCATACCTTGCACGATGCGGCACGGTGGAAATACTACTTTATCGCCAATTATGCACTCAATGGGGTATTGCCGCCACGACGAGGGACGTTGTGATGGATGAGACGGTAAAAAAAGAAAATAACCCGCCAAAGCCGATTATTCTCAACGCCTTTGATATGAATTGCGCTGGGCATATCAATCATGGTTTGTGGACGCACCCAAGGGATGAATCTTATCGATTCAATGAACTTAGCTATTGGACAGGCTTGGCAAAAACCTTGGAGCAAGGGCTATTTGATGGGTTATTTCTGGCGGATATCACCGGGTGTTATGACGTTTATCAACATAACATCGATGTGACCCTTAAAGAGTCGGTGCAATTGCCAAGCCATGACCCAACCACCTTGGTGTCTGCCATGGCGTCGGTGACCGAGCATTTGGGCTTTGGTATCACGGTGAATTTAAGTTATGAGACGCCTTATCAATTTGCTAGACGTATGGCGAGTCTAGATCACTTAACCCAAGGTCGTTTGGGGTGGAATATCGTGACAGGGTATTTGGACAGCGCTGAGCGATTGATTGGTAATCAAGGGCTAAAGGCGCATGATTTACGCTATGAGCAAGCGGATGAGTTTTTACAGTTGTGCTACCAGTTCTGGGAAGGTTCATGGCAAAACGATGCCGTCAAAATAGACAAACAGGCGCGCATTTTTACTGACCCTGCCAAGGTAAAAGCGATTCACCATCAAGGGCGTTTTTACCAAAGTGATGGGGTTTTTCAAGTGATGCCGTCTATTCAGCGCACGCCTGTGTTATTTCAAGCAGGGGCATCAGCTAAAGGTTTGGCATTTGCCACCCACCATGCCGAGGCGATTTTTATTGGGGGTGGTGAAAAATCAGCGATTAAACGGCAGGTGGAGACGATTCGCCAGTTGGCAAAAGCACAGGGTCGCGAGCCCAATGATATCAAAATACTGATGGGGATAACGGTAGTGACTGACGAGCGTCACGACCTTGCCCAAGCAAAACTGGCAGAGTATGAAGGCTATGCCAGTAGCGAGGCAGGATTGGCACATTACTCAAGTTCGGTGGGGATTGATTTATCACAGTATGCCGATGATGAGGTGATTGCCTACCAACAAACCAATAGCATTGCGTCGGTAAACCAGCGCTTTCAGCATCAGCAGGTTACCAAAGCGCAGCTGATAGCCGAGCATCGGTTGGGGGGGCGCTATCCGCTAATCGTGGGGGATGGCCGCGAGGTGGCTGAGGCATTGATAACCTGGGTCGATGAGACAGGAGTTGATGGTTTTAACGTCACTCGCACGGTCACGCCTGAGTCTTACGAGGACTTTACCCAGTATGTCATTCCTGAGCTACAACGTCGTGGACGCTTCAAAACCGAATACAAACAAGGCAGTCTACGCCACAAGCTTATTGGCAAAGGTGAGCGGTTATCCGGTTCACACCCAGTGCAAAGTTTTCGATGTTAAGGGCTTGTTTAGACGACATTTTTCAGTGTTATTAATTTTATATATTTTAAGCAGCTATTTTTAAACAATTATTTTTAAGGAGCTATTATGGCAATCGCAGCGAAACATCGTGCTACTGTTTTAGGGGTAACCATCATTGCTGTCTTGGTGTTTCTGAGTGGCTGGGCGTTTTACAATAAAAGCCAAGCATCAAACGTCACCAAAGACAATCCGTTAACCATCGGTATCAGCCCACCTTTTGCCAATCCACTGAAGGAAGCAGTCGCAGCGGCGAAACAGCAAGGTATCAACGTTAAATTGGTCGAGTTTACGGATTGGAATACCCCAAATGTAACACTTAACAGTGGCGACATCGATGCCAATTATTTTCAACATCAGCCGTTTTTAACCAATGCGCTCAAACAGCATCCCGAGTATAAGCTATCGGCTTTGGATAAAGGGATTGCCACCCATGTCGGTTTGTATTCTAAAAAATACCAAAACCTAGCGGCACTGCCGACGCGTGCCCGTGTGGTGGTGCCAAATGACCCTGTTAATCAAGGGCGAGCGCTACTACTGCTGCAACAGGCAAAATTAATTGGGCTAAAAGACCCAAATAATTTTCTGTCTAACTTAAACGATATCAGCAGCAATCCAAAACAATTGCAGTTTGTTGAAGTCGAAGGGCCGCAGACCGCCCGAGCGGTTGATGATGCTGATTTGGTATTTAGCTACCCGCATTATTTGCGCTTAGCCAAAACCATTGACCCTAATCAAGCCTTAATCCTTGATGACACCACCAACAACCGCTATGCGATTTTATTTGTCACCCGTGATGATTTTGCCCAAAAAAATCCTGAGCGAGCCGAACAGCTGAAAAAATTTATTCACATTTATCAAACTTCCCCTAACGTAAAACAAGTGCTAAATAAAGAAATCGGGGGAAAACTTTGGTTTCCAGGTTGGACCTCGTAATGCGTTAACAAGTTTTAGCCATAACAATTAGCAAGGATCATGCTATGCAATCATTTACTCATATTACCCAAGATAACAGTCATTCATCACCTTCTTATATCCGAATCGACAAGGTCAATAAGTTTTATCAAGGACAAGCGCAAGCGATTCATGCACTAAAAGATATTTCGCTTGAGGTGCCAACAGGCAAAATTCTGGGTGTTATCGGTAAAAGCGGGGCAGGCAAATCATCTTTATTACGCATTATCAACGGCTTGGAGTCGATTAGTGATGGTCATGTTTATATCGATGATAACAATGTGGCAGCACTGAGCCAAGCCCAGCTACGACAGCTGCGACAAGGTATTGGTATGATTTTTCAGCATTTTAATCTGCTGTCGAGTAAAACGGTACAAGACAACGTCGCCTTGCCCCTAAAAGTCGCCAAGGTAAGTCCGGCTGATATCAAGAAACGTGTGGCGCAAGTGCTAGAGATGGTGGGGCTTAGTGATAAAGCATTGATGTATCCTTCCCAGTTATCAGGCGGTCAAAAACAGCGGGTAGGCATTGCGCGGGCGCTCGTGAATGAACCCAAAATTTTATTGTGTGATGAAGCCACGTCAGCACTAGACCCAGAAAGTACCCAGTTGATTTTGCAGTTACTCAAGCAAATTAATAAAAAACTTGGCATTACCATTGTGCTCATTACCCATGAAATGCAAGTTATTCGAGATATTTGCGACCAAGTGATTGTCATTAACCAAGGGCAAATCGTTGAAACAGGACCTGTGTGGAAAGTATTTGCCTCACCCATGCACACCATGACCCAAGAGTTACTAGGCTATAACCAGTCATCCATTGATTTGGGTGAGGATAAACTCACCGACAAACACAATGCCACTCATACCTTGCTTAACCTAAGATACGTTACCCCGAGAAAATCTGCCCCTGATTTAAAAGCAATTTTTGCGCAATTTGAAGCGCCCGTCTCTTTGTATCAAAGTCAAGTGGATACCATTCAAGGCTATTTGGTAGGCAATATCGTCGTTGGCGTCGCAACCACTGGGTTGGATGTCGCCCAGTTGGCGCATCGCTTGGGGCATCAAATTTTGCATGTAGAGGTAATTGGTTATGCTTGAGTTGTTACTGACGGGGTTGATTGATACGCTGATTATGGTTGGTGTATCAGCGATTTTAGCGTTTTTATTGGGGTTACCGATCGCATTGGTATTGGTCAATTCAAGCGAGCAAGGTATTGCCCCATCATTTTTGACCAACCTAAGTTTGGGTTGGTCGGTGAACATCGTGCGGGCTATTCCCTTTTTGATATTGATGGTGGCTATTATTCCAGCCACTCGAATGATTGTCGGTACAAGCTATGGTGTATGGGCAGCCGTGGTACCGTTAACCTTAGCAGCGACCCCTTTTTTTGCTCGAATTGCCGAAGTGAGTCTGCGTGAAGTTGACCCAGGGCTCATAGAAGCGGCACAAGCGATTGGCTGCAACCGTACACAGATTATTCAGCATGTGTTATTGCCCGAAGCCTTGCCTGGCATTATTGCAGGATTTACTGTGACGCTTGTTACCATGATTAATTCGTCTGCCATTGCTGGGGCAATTGGGGCGGGTGGCTTGGGCGATATTGCCTATCGTTACGGCTATCAGCGCTTTGATGTGCAAATGATGGTATTAGTGATTGTGGTTTTGGTGGCATTGGTCATGTTGGTGCAAGCCACAGGCGATAGTTTGGCTCAATGGGTCGATAAACGCCAATTGTAGCCATGCAGGTTTCCCACTTTGACTTTGATATGGCAAATTTGATATAGCAAAAAATCAGCTAAATAATGCAGATATTGTTGTTTCACAAACGGCTTAATTTTTTGTTTAATAGGGTTATCGACATGTCATCGATTCATCTGATTACACTACATTAAGGAATAAAGATGTCTATCACTCAAAATTTCACCAATCAACCAAATCCAGCCATTCCACTCAATATCGTTGCGGTATCCGGTGGGCTCAACACACCATCCAAAACCGAAAGTCTGGTGCAAAATATTGTAGATGAATTGGCACAAGCCACGCCCATCAACGTGCATTTCATCAAACTTAGTGAAATTGGGCCTTTACTCAGTGGGGCGATTTATCGTAACCAACTGCCCGAAAGTGTACAAAACGACCTGGCGGCGATTGAGGCGGCGGACGCCTTGATTGTAGGAACACCGGTGTATCGCGCGTCTTTTACCGGATTGTTTAAACACTTATTTGACTTTGTGGAGCAGACCGCGCTCGTGGATGTGCCGGTATTATTGGCAGCGTCGGGCGGTAGTGAGCGTCATGCACTGGTACTAGAGCACCAACTTCGCCCATTGTTTAGTTTTTTCCAAGCCCAAACATTGCCAATTGGCGTGTATGCGACAGATAAAGACTTTACCCCAGAATACACCGTCTCAAGCCAACAGTTGCGTGACCGTATTGTGTTAGCGGTGGCGCGCGCGTTGCCGATACTTGAGTGGGCACCCGCCAAAGGCAGACGCGCCCAAGCCATTAAAGAAAAATCGGCGCAAGCCAATCAGCAGCTAGGCATTAATAAACAGGTCGAACAAGCCGAAATATTACCCTCTGTGGCAGTGCCAGATTTATCGAGCGCCGAAGCCAGACTACACCCGCAAACTGTTCAATCACAGCCTAAAACCCATCCATCCGTTGCTTGATGGGAGAGTGCCTTAGTGAGTATTAGCTGAGCGGACAAGGGCAGTCATCGTCAATATCACCTGAGCAATCAAAAGCTTAGTTTTATTCGAAATATTTTATTTTTATCATTGTTATATGTAATTTTGGAATATTAATTTGTTTGATAGGTGTTTGTTGTCTTAGGCCGCTCGGCTTACACTAATTTGATTGATTATCGAATTATTTAGGCGAACAGACTATGAATTTTCAACAACTTCGTATTATTCGAGAAACGGTACGCTGTGAGTATAACTTGACCGAAGTGGGCAACGCATTATTTACCTCACAATCGGGTGTGTCCAAACATATCAAAGACTTAGAAGATGAGCTTGGGGTAGGGCTGTTTGTGCGTAAGGGTAAACGGCTATTAGGTTTGACCGAACCGGGTAAAGAGCTATTGGTGATTGTAGAGCGGATGCTACATGATGCCAATAATATCAAAACCTTGGCTGAACAATATACTAGCCAAGATAAAGGCGAATTGACCATCGCAGCCACCCATACCCAGTCTCGTTATATTTTGCCGCCCGTTGTGCAAGCGTTTAAACAGCTTTTTCCTAAGGTGCATTTGCGCTTGCTACAAGCTGCGCCGCAAGAAATTGCGGCAATGCTACTTGATGGACGAGCGGATATTGGCATTGCCACCGAAGCCTTGTCAAGCTATAGCGAGCTTGTGACTTTTTCTTATTATCACTGGTATCATGCGATTGTGGTGCCGCCAAATCATCCGCTAACCCAGCTTGAACAGGTAACGCTTGCCGACATAGCCCATTATCCGATTATCACTTACATCAATGGTCATACCGGGCGAACGATGGTTGATGAAGCATTTGCCAAAGCAGAATTACAGCCTGATATCGTGATGACGGCATTGGATTCTGATGTGATAAAAACCTATGTGGAATTTGGAATGGGCATTGGTATTATTGCGGATATGGCGTTCAATCCCAATAAAGACACCCAGTTAACATTACTCAATTGCGAGCCTCTATTTCATCAAAATACCACCTTGCTCGCAGTGCGACAAGGGCATTTTTTACGAGGATTTGGCTATCAGTTTTTAGCCTTGTGTAACCCTACGTTGACCCAAGCAACAATGCATGATGCCATACAACCTAGCAGCTAACGCTAAATCCTAATACGCTAAATCCTAATAAGCAAGTTTGCAAACTTATCGTCTGTTACAGCCGATGGAATACGCATGAAACTCGCTTGCTATCTCGCTTGCTGGGCCATTTTTAAGATTTGGGCTTGTTTATCTGTTGTTGATATCAATTCATTTGACGATAAAAACGCTTTATGGTGAAAACTGTAAAGCGTTTTTTGATGTCACTGCTTTAGCGATTAAATTGATAGGGTTAGCAGCAAAATTATTAAGTAGTTTTTGTGCTAACCAAAGCAGTTTTTGTTATTTTTTATTAAGCGATATTTGCCTTAAGCTTATGGCTACTGATAAACCGCCCATGACAAAAGGCGAGTTATCTTAATCAATTTTTGAGCTTACAAGCAGGGGTTACGATGAAAATTTTTTGGTTTATACCAACACATGGCGACAGTCGTTATTTAGGCACGAGTAAAGGGGCAAGAACCGTTGACCATGCCTATATGAAGCAAATTGCAGTGGCAGCCGATAACCTCGGCTATGAGGGCGTGTTGATTCCGACAGGTCGCTCATGTGAAGACCCTTGGCTGGTCGCTGCTAGTCTCATTGATGCGACCACTCGCTTAAAGTTTTTGGTGGCATTACGCCCTGGGGTGACGACACCCGCGCTTGCCGCTCGTATGACAGGCACTTTTGATCGATTATCAAATGGTCGATTGCTGCTTAATTTGGTCACAGGCGGCGATGAACAAGAGCTTAAAGGCGATGGCATCTTTGAAGACCACGCCACGCGTTATCAGACAGCCAGTGAATACACCACGATTTGGCGAGAGATTTTGACCCGCTCGCACACCGGAGAATCCTTTACTTTTAACGGTGAACGCTTGCAAGTCGAGGATGCCAAATTGCTATATCCCCCTCTACAACAGCCGTATCCGCCCTTATGGTTTGGCGGTTCATCTGAGGCGGCGCAAACACTGGCTGCCGAGCAGGTTGACAGCTACTTGACCTGGGGTGAGCCGCCTGCCGCCGTCAAAGAGAAGATTGAGCAGCTTAAAACCAAAGCCGCTGCCAAAGGTCGCACGTTAAGCTATGGTATTCGTCTGCACGTGATTGTGCGTGAAACCAATGAAGCCGCTTGGCAAGCCGCTGATGAATTGTTGAGTTATGTCACTGACGACACCATTGCCTCCGCCCAAGCCAAATTCGCCCAAATGGACTCGGTGGGACAACAACGTATGGCAGCCTTGCATGGCGGTCGCCGTGATAACTTAGAAATTTCGCCCAACTTATGGGCAGGAATTGGACTGGTGCGTGGTGGCGCAGGGACGGCACTGGTGGGCGACCCACAAACTGTTGCCGCGCGTATTCAAGAGTATGCCGATTTGGGCATTGATAACTTTATTTTTTCAGGCTATCCACACTTGGAAGAAGCGTATCGGTTTGCTGAATTGGTTTTCCCATTATTACCGATTGACACCCAAAACACCTTGGTCAAGCCAAATTTGACCGGACCGTTTGGTGAAATTGTCGCTAACAACTATGCACCGCCGCAACAAACCCATGACACTGCAACCCCAAAAACACCCGCCACTGCCGCACCCAAACACGCCATTGCCTCTTAAATTTATCTTAAAGACATATTAAAGGCGTCTTAAATACTTGTGATAAACGTGCTAAGTAAGGCACGTTTTGCGCTTTGTCTATACCTATCTATACCTATCATCTGAGAGGGTATGTGAGATGCACCCGAGCCATGATAAACATCTTTTAACTGATAGACTTTTTTTTAAAAGTGGTAGCCAGTTATACCGTGAGATTAGACCAGCAAGCTACTATGCCAAAGTTAAGCATCAAGGTGTCAATATCCCAACTTTTTTTAGCAAACGCAAAGCAGGAAAAGCGACTTCTCTATAATGGGTTACATTAGCAATTTTAATAAATTATTGATAGCAATGAAAATTTTTAAATTAATACTGTTAATTTTGCAGTTTGTAGTATGTAGTATGTCATTTTTTAATCAATAGTTTAGTTATGTAATTTTATGGGTGATAAAAGTTATTTTAACGCTTTTTGCTTTTTGCGGCTTATATAATGAAAAAGATTTAAATTTTAAATAATAAAACAATTTGATAAATAAATTTAAATCAAGCACTTCAATTAATGATCAACTAATCATAAGGGCAATAAATATGACAACTGAAAACAACGAAAAACTTTCTTTATTAGACGATGTGGCTTTAAAAGCACAAATGCTCATGGCAAACCTAAAAGAGGGCGCTAATGATGGCTATGACCATTCTGTCACCAGTGCCGGTGAAAAGGGCTTAAAATCAGGCAAAGTGTCTGAACTCACCGCCATCGCCCCCTTGACCAAAGATGGGGCAGCTCGTATCAAGCGAATTTTGGAAATTACCAAAGGCAATCTTGCAGGGGCGACCAATGTAGGAACCTTGCATGACTTGCGGTTGGTGTTTTTAGACAATGACACCAAGCTCCTGTTTTGTACCGCCTATGATGGCGATTGGGACGCCTACATCAATGACTTTGCTACCAAAATTCCAGAACTCATGGACTTGATTTTTGGTAATGTAGAGGGTTGGCCTGGGATTAAAGACCCGACTGTCAAGCAATTCATTCTTGACCATCAGATTACCGCTACCGGTTGGTATGTGGGTGTACCGCATCTGACGGTTCGTGATATTGCGCGTAATGACAAAATCGTGCGTGGCATTAATAAAGCCATTGAACAAGCCCAATAATCCCGCTTAGAACCTGTATTCACCCTATCACGTTTATCAGCGTACTATTATAAGCATACTAGCGTACTATAAATGGGTAAGCTTTATGTCAAATTTTAGATACAAAAGCCATTTGTTGGGTGATTTTTACCACAAGCCATATTTAGCGTGGTGCATTGTGAACAGGTTCTTAGCATCAAATTTTTAAAATTCTCTGCTAGGAACGACCATGAATAACGATAACCCAGCGAATGAAAGCCTACTTGGCAAATTAAAAACCCATCTACAAGATGGTATCGAGCATGGCATAGATGCCATTAAAGACAAATTTGAACACAGCGATACACCCAGTGAAAAAGGTAGTGTCAAAGAACTGGTACATGAAGCGAAACAAAAAATCAGCACGCAGCTGCACAGCGTCACGACACGGGCAACGAACGCTATCTATCCCAATATTGCCACGATGGAACTTGAGGATATTCAAGCCATCATCTTACATGACCGCCCGGCGCCTTACTATGGCACGCTTGTCGCGCTAAAAGTTAATGACAGCAACGCGGGTCGTGAATTACTAAAAGCGGTATTACCAAACGTCACAGGCTCAAAAAATTTCCAAAAAGATATGGATGCCAATTTGACCATTGTGATGACGTATGAGGGGCTAAAAGCCTTAGGCTTACCGCAAAGCTCGCTTGATTCTTTCCCAGAAAATTTCAAAACAGGTATGGCAGGTCGCTCAGATATCTTGGGTGACAAAGGCGATAATGACCCTAGCAACTGGCTTGCGCCATTTGGTGATAAAGGCCATATTCATATTTGCGGCGCGGTGATTGCCGATAGCCAAGAAAAATGGCAAGCCAAACTTGCCGAACTTAAACAGGTGTTTGCCCCTTATCTAGATACCAGCCGTAACGCTATCGAAATCTTGGTAGAACATGATTTTGGCGCAGATGGTGACGTCAAAAACGTGTTTGGTTATCGCGATGGCATCAGTAACCCAGAAGTTGATGGCAGTGGTATCAGCCTTGAAAATAACACCGAACGTCCGATTGCGGCGGGTGAATTCGTGTTAGGTTATAAAGGTGAAGCGGGCGTGGTACCCCCCATGCCACAACCAGAAGTATTGGGAAAAAACGGCTCGTTTATGGTACTGCGAAAATACCGCAGTAATGTGGCTGACTTTCACCGCTATTGCCTAGAACAAAGCGACAATGACCCAGCGAAAGCCGATAAATTGGGGGCAAAAATGTTCGGTCGCTGGCGTTCGGGTGCCCCCATCACCCTAAGCCCAGACCATGATGATGAAGCCCTCGGCAAAGACAATGTAGCGAACAATAAATTTGACTACACGGATGATCCCTATGGCAAAGGCTGCCCGTTTGGTGCTCATGCTCGCCGTATGAACCCACGCAATACCAAAGACTTTATTCTAAGCGATGTGCGTCTTCACCGTATCATACGCCGTAGTGTATCGTATGGCGATATCGTGCCGCCCAACGTGACCCAAGACGACGGTCAAGACCGGGGTTTATTTTTTATCGGTATCAACGCGCATGCCATGGACACGCTTGAGTTTTTGCAAAGCCAATGGATTAATGACGGTAACTTTATGAACCTTGGGGAAGAACGTGACCCGATGCTAGGCGTACACGCAGGTAGTGACGCTGATAGCGATGTATTCACCGTACCTGATGAGCCAATTCGTAAGCGTCATACCAATATTTTGCAATTTAATGCCCTACAAGGCGGTGAATATCTTTTTGTACCAAGCTTGTCGGCACTTAAATGGATTAGTGAGCTTAACGAAAATTCATATTAGCGTAAAACTAAATAAAAAAGGTTAGGCGTTTTTAGTACACCTAACCTGACAAAAATAACAAAGGACAATCATCATGTTAAATAAATTATTCGGTCGTCGTTATGCCAAGTTTGACCCAGCCATCGACCAGCTTACGAGTGACGATGAAAAAGCCATCGACCAAATCACCGCAGATATTCGTGACTATATCGGCAAATCAGACACGGTTAGCAAAATAAACTATCACACCCGAGATGCCCATGCCAAAGGCTACTGTGCGTTAAAAGCCAACTTTGAGATTTTACCAAAACTGCCCAAAGAATATGCCCAAGGTATCTATGCCAAACCCGCTCGCCATGAAGCAGTGATTCGTTTTTCTAACGGCTCATCTCGTGTGGCTGCCGACAACAAGTTGGGGCTTTCTCAAGGGTTGGCGATTAAAGTCTTTGGTGTCAAAGGCGAAAAATTACTGCCAGATGAGCCAGATAGCCCAAACTTTGACTACAATCTGATTAATTTCCCTATTTTCTTTTGTAATACTATCCAAGACTATAGTTATATTTCACGGCTATTTTTGCAATTAAATGATTATTTTGCCAAAGGCGCAAAAGGTCAAGCCAAGTTTGCCTTTGACTGGCTTACCCAATATGGCAAAAAACTGCCATCTAAAGAATCCCTCAAGACTTTTAGGGCTTTTAGTAAGTTTAAAACAATCAAACCGCAAAATACCTTGTTATACAGTTTTTATTCACAAGGGGCGGTGCGTCATGGCGACTATATGGCGAAAATCCGTGTTGCCCCTACCAAAGCGTCACAAGCCAAAATCAAACGCCGTGACCTAGATGTCAATGCCACCAGCGAGGCGATTCGTCCTTTAATTTTACAAGAAATCCGTGAGCATGATTATGAGTTTGATGTGCAAATTCAGCTGTGCCGTAACTTAAAAGACCAACCCATCAATGACTTGACCAAAGAATGGGATGAAAAAGACGCACCGTTTGTGACAGTGGCAAAACTTACCATCCCTTGCCAAGATGTGCCAGATGACGGTAACTTTGACATCATGGAACACTTGTCATTTACCCCGTTTCGCTGTATTGAAGCCAACCGTCCGATTGGTAATTTGCAGCATGCGCGACTGCGTGCCTATCAAACCGCCTCGACCACGCGCCATCGTTTAAATCATAAAAAACGTACCGAGCCAACCAACCTAAAACAGGCGTTTGATAAAGATTTTTATAGCCTGTAAATTTGGCAAAAAATCAGTAGCGGGGCGGTTATGGGGGCATTGTTTGAAGTAAGATTTCACCCATTGGGTGAAAAACTACATCGCCCTCAATCATTCAACAACCGTTAGCGTTTGACTAGGCTAACGGTTTTTTTTCTTTCAATCTAATTAAAAATAGTCGACAGCAAATACGATAATAGCAAAAAATTTCCCTCACTCAGCCATTATAAAGTTGCGTATTTGCCCGTTAATTTAGGAGTATTGTATGTCAGAGTCGAATCCTCTTGTTAATTTTACCCATATCACAGTCGCAGGCAGTGGTGTTCTGGGCTATCAAATCGCCGTACAAGCGGCGTTTCATGGTTTTAAAGTCGTTGTGTATGATATCAATGACGAGGTACTCAATAAAGCCAAAACCAAATTTGCCGATATCGCCAAACGTCATCAGGATGATTTGGGCGAAACAAGCGAACAAGCCAAACAGGCTGAGCAAAACTTGCGTTATAGCTCAGACTTAAGCGATGCCTTGAAAGACGCAGACTTGTTGATTGAAGCGGTGCCCGAAGATGTCGCCATCAAAAAGGATTTTTATAGCAAAGCCTCAGCAGCCGCACCCGAGAAAACCGTATTTGTCAGTAACTCATCTACCATGTTACCCAGTGATTTGGTCAAATTTACCGACCGTCCTGCTAAGTTTTTGATGATGCATTTTGCCAATGAGATTTGGAAGCGCAATCTTGCCGAAATTATGTCGCATGCGGATACTGACCCTAATGTATTTGATGCGGTGACCGCGTTTGCCAAACAAATCGGCATGGTGCCTATTATCGTCAACAAAGAAACCTCGGGCTATGTACTAAATTCACTACTGAATCCTTGGTTAAATGCAGGGATGCAGCTGTATATCCAAGGCATTGCTGACATTCAAACCATCGATAAAACTTGGATGCTTGGCACAGGCTCGCCGATGGGACCATTTGCTTTTTATGATATGCTGGGGCTGACTACCCCTTATAATATTTACAAGCTCGCTGTGGCTAAGGGCAAACAACAAGACCAAGCGGTCGTTGATATGCTTAAAAAAGAGTACATCGAGAAAAATAAACTGGGCGTACCAACGGGTGAAGGGTTTTATCAATATCCCAATCCCGCCTTTAAAAATCCTGACTTTTTAAAACCACCCAAAGCGGATTTATCCAAAGTACCCTTTAAAAATATTACCGTGGCAGGCAGTGGCGTATTGGGCAACCAAATTGCGGTGCAATGTGCGTTTCATGGGTTTAACGTGACGATTTATGACATTAACGATGACGCGATTGCTAAGGCGAAAACCCGCTTTACCGACCTTGCCAATCAGCATCAGCATGACCTAGGTGAAACCGATGCCCAAGTGGCAGCAGCTAGCAAAAATTTAGCTTATACCACTGACTTAAATGAAGCGCTAAAAGATGCAGACCTATTGATTGAAGCGGTGCCAGAAAGCTTAGACATTAAAAAAGATTTTTATCAAAAAGCCTCAGCCGCCGCCCCTACCAAAACCGTGTTTGCCAGTAACTCATCAACGCTATTGCCAAGCGTGTTATCGACCTTTACTAACCGCCCAGAAAAATTCTTGATGCTGCATTTTGCCAATCATATCCATATCCGTAATACGGTGGAGTTGATGGCGGCTCCAAGTTGCGACCCCCAAGTCTATGCTGACGTCATCGAATTTGCCAAAGCCATTGCCATGTTACCGATAGCGGTAAAAAAAGAACAATCGGGCTATGTGCTTGATAGCTTATTGATTCCGTTATTGGTAGCGGGGTTAAAACTGTGGGCAAACGGCGTTGCTGATGCCGCAACCATTGATAAAACGTGGATGATAGCCACGGGCTCACCCTTTGGACCTATGGCGATTTTGGATAAAAATGGCATGAAAACCAACTACAACATCTTTAATGAACTGGCAAAAACGGACCCTTCTTTGCAGCAGCCCGCTGAAAAACTCAAAGCAGAACTGGTCGATACCAACAAATTGGGTGAAGCCACGGGCGAAGGGTTCTATCAATATCCTAACCCAGCTTATTTAGCGAAAGATTTTTTAAGCTTATCTGACTAAACTGCGTTTGGTCAGGGAGAATAAACAAGGGTTAATTTGCTAACTTGACGTATCTACTGTTGTCACTACCGACATGCCTGGTATCAATTCATTCAGACGACTTTGGTTGCCATCGATGTCGATGCGTACAGAAATGCGCTGTACCACTTTAGTAAAATTCCCGGTGGCATTGTCGGTTTTAATGACACTAAATTCTGAGCCTGTTGCGGGGGAGATGCTTTTGACTACCCCCGTAAATTTTTGTTTGCCTAGGGCATCGACAGTAAACCACGCTTTTTGCCCGATTTTCATTTTATCAATTTGGGTTTCTTTAAAATTGGCAATGACCCACATCGATTTTGGAATGAGGTAAACCAACTGCGTGCCTTGCGTCACCAGCTGACCGGTACGGATATTGATTTGCCCTAATTTACCCGAGGTCGGGGCGGTGATTAAGCCATAGTCTTGGTTGGTATTGGCTTGATTTAACTGTGCATTGGCGCTTTTAATCTGTGCCACCAAACCAATCTTTGCCACTTCCGCGGTTTTTTGACCTTCGCGGGCGACATCGACACTGGCGATTGCTTGGCTCATCAGTGCTTCATTGTTTTTAACTGCCGCTTTGGCAGTATCGACTTCGTTTTGTGACACGGCGCCAACACCAACCAAGGATTGAAGTCGTTTCAGCTGTTGGAGAGACAATTCTAGCTGGGTTTTAACTTGTGCTACTTTTGCCTGCGCGGCTTTGACATCGGCTTTACGCTGCTCGATGATTTGTTGCTGGTTGGCTAAATTGGTGGTCGCTTGTTCCAGCCCTGACTCGGCTTGTACCACTTGCTGTGAGTAGTTAGCACTGCTGACTTTAATTAACGGCTGACCTTGTTTGACGTCCTCAAAGTCGCTGACGTAGACTTTTTCGATATAGCCATTAATTTGTGCCGACAATATGGTGGTATTGCCTTTGACATAACTATTTTCGGTTTGTTGCAGTGGCGTATTAAACGGACCCAAATGCCATGCCCATAAAATCACCCCAACACCGAGCAAAAAAACCAATAACATGATAATTAAGGTAAGCGGCCTAGGGTTGATAATCTTTTCCGGTGCCTGCGTGGGTTTATCATCGCTGTTATCAGCTGGCGCATCATTCTGGGTTGTTGCTTCACTACTCATGAGTTGGGTTTTCCGTAAGCATTTTATTGATGATTAAATTTTATTTATCATTAAACTGTTATCTAAAAAAACAGTTATCTAATTGGGTCGCCTTGTTATACGCATCTAGCGTATCCAGTCTATGTTTGCTTAATTGCTACTTTTTGCCGATTTTCAATGTATTTTTTGCGGGCGATATTAATCATACCCCAAGCAAATAAGAACGTGGCAATGTAACTGTTGACAGTAATGATATCGCCATACGCTTTAATCTGCGCTTCTCGCGTGACAATTTGGTTGAGGGATTGTTGGGCTTGTTGCTGCGACAAGTTGTTGTCGGTGATGATGGGTTTAAACCCTGCTTGGTATTGTTGAAGCCGCTGGGTTACTGTGGCATCTGTCGATTGCATTTGCTGTAAAATACTTTGTTTATGATACTGGGTGCGCTGCTGTTGCAGGGTGCTATAAAAAGCCGAGCCTACCAGCCCGCCAAAGTTTTGGGTCGCACCAAACAAGATGATAAAGGTGATGACATGATTGACGCTTTGTCGCAGCGTCAGCCCAAATCCCATCAATACCAATGGACCCATAAACAGTGAGCCTGCAAACGCGACTGCAAATTGACTGAGATAAAAATTTTGGGGTCGCACTTCACTGGTGAGCATATTGGCATCATACACACTGGCAATCGCCACGAGCAAAGTCGCTACCACCATTGGCGGAATCAAATGATCCCGTGAAAAGGTCAGTGCGCTAACTATCAAACCTGCCAACATACCAACAAATATGACCGTATAAAAACCCACAAACTGGTCGGACATAAGACCTTGGGATTTTAAAAAATTCACCACTGCGTAACTTTGCTCAGACATAATCAAACGCAATAAAAAAGCACCGACCACAAAACGCCATAACGCAAAACTCCCCAGCCAGCGGGTCATAATCAAGGGATTTTTGCGGTAATGCTCAAAGAAAAAGCCTGATAACAACAGCGCCAACGCGCCAATGAGCATATAAGCCAATAACGGTGAGTTTTCCCACCATAAAATCGACCCTTGTACCAACACCCCACACAGCAACCCAAAACCGGGTGCCAATAACAAAAAGGTGAGAATGTCTTTCTTTTCATACACTTCGATACGTAAACTTCGTGGCAACTTGACGGCGACCACCATCGCAAAACAACACAGCGCCAAACCAAACTCGAAGGTATAAAGCCGAGTCCAGTCATTCACATTGACCAAATAAGGGGACATTATCCAAGCCAACGGAATCGCCAGCGCACTGACCCCAAAACCAATATACAAACCTTGCAGGCGATACTGACTACTAAAGGCTTGCATCACATAATAAAGCCCGAGTGAGGATAATGGCGCCGCGACAAAGCCTCCCATCGCCCTGACCAGTAAAGCCATCGGATAGTTTTGCACAAATATATGAATAAACATCACCAGCATGAACATCAGCAAGGAAATTTCAGAAAACCAACGTAACCCAAATTGTTGACGCGCTTTAAACAGCAGCAGGTTGGCGCTGACATTTGCCATCACATACACGGCAGGTATCCAAGCCACTTGTGATGGTGTTAGCGCATATTCGCCTTGGATTTGCGGTAAATTGGCGGTAATAATGCCGTTGCCCAAGCCACCACAAATTGCAATGAAAACACCGATGACAAAGTACACAATGCTTTTTGATCGAGAGTGAGCAATACTCGGCGGGGAACCGGGTAACGCGGGTTTTTCATCCTCGGTCCAATTGGGTGGTGTTTCTAAGATTCTAGGTGATTTCAAAGGGTAGCTCGATTTTGATACTGTTAAGACAAGAGATGTTGGCTATAGTGTAATCAAAAATAGGCTTAGCGTCAGCGACAAAATAGTTCGATAAATGTGACATGATACAGTTTTATCAAAGTGACATATGACATGGACTAGCGCTATGCTAGTCATCAATACCCAACCCATCATTATCCAACCAATCATTATCCCACAGGTCATTGAAACCCATCAGGCAAGGTATGGTCAAACACACCCAGTAAATATACCCAGTCGATTAAGGTCTAACATTTTTAAACAAAAAAATCGATTTTTTTTGCGCATAAGCATTTTTTAGTTGTCAAAATGCGCTAGGCTATCTGTTCATTCATTACTGATTTATCACTGCTATGAACCCGCTTTATCAAACCGATTTGCCGACACTGGGGCGCAATACTGACATTGACCACCATGCTGATTTACAAGTGTTGCAGCGTATCAAACGATTTTTATTGCCCCGTGATTTTGAGGTGTCAAAGGATTTATTGCAACAGATGCAGCAGGGGTATGATGTCGCAGATCAGCCTGTCGATGCGCTGTTATCCAACGGTATCAAATTTGCCAAACCCCTGCAGCAATTGATTTTGCATGAGCAAGGGTTAACGCAAATGGGTAACCTATCGGCAGCCAAAGCGTTATTGCAACAGCCCGCGTTTGAGACGCTGTATCAGCAGTTTTGCCAATATCCGAGTTGGTATGATGCCAAGCTTGCCGAGATTGGCGCAATTGCCTATCGGCGCTATCCGTTGATGCTGATTTGGTTACTGCGTAATGTCGCGCTAATGGCAGGGTATAGTATCCCTGCGCTCTCATTGCCACTCATCAAAACAGGGGCGTTAGTGCATGATGCATTGCCGAGGCTCATGCGAACCTATGCGTATATTTTGGCAGTGTCTGAGTACCCAGCGATTAGCCGCAACCAGCAACCCCCGTTGGCAATTGGCACAGAAGGCTGGCGACAAAGTCTGCAAGTGCGTCAGATACACGGTCTGGTACGACAACACTTATGCAGTCATGATTGGGACAGCGACTACTGGGGGTTACCCATTAACCAAACTGACATGGTAGCAACCCACTTGCAGTTTTCACTACTCATTATGCGCGGACTAAAATTACTCGGGGCAAGAATCAGCGCCGAAGAGTCCCAAGGCATTATGCACTTATGGCAACTGGCAAGTTGGTGGATGGGGATTGAGCTGGCGCGGATTCCTGAAGATGAAACCGAGGCGTGGGCATGGCTTTATAGCTATTTGGCAACCCAGCAATTAGATTTTGAATTTGGTAAACCCCTCGCCAAAGCGCTGCATGATTTACCTTCGCAAATTATGGGTGAGGATAACAGACGTGGACAGCTGGTTGAGCGGGTCAATGCCAGTGTTACCCGGACTTTAGTGGGTGATGATATTGGCGATGGCTTGGGACTGCCTAGCCCAAAATGGCGCTATGGCGTGCTTGTCAGTGTGCCGATTCTATTTGGGCTTGATACCGCACGAGCGCACAATGCGGCTATTGCCAAAAGATTGGAACAATTTCGTGCGAAACGCCAAGATAACATGAACTGGTGGCTCAAAAAGCACGACAACTATTACCAATGAACTAGCTCATACCAATCAACTATCACATACGATGTTACCAATTTACCAGAGTGATAGTAACGGTTATCTAGGCAAGATTATATAGGCAAAGTTATGCAAGCATTGCAATCACTAAGCTTTTAAAATTACCTTCATCATGTTCCAAAAGGTCTTGCCATACGGTGGTTGGAGCAAATGCGCGAAGTTAAGGTGACTTTGTTTAAACACCGCTTTTGGATGAGAGAAGGTGTCAAAGCTATATTTGCCGTGGTAACGCCCCATCCCTGATGCTCCGACACCGCCAAACGGCAGATTTTGCTGGGCAATGTGAAAAATCGTTTCGTTAATACAGGCGCCACCACTCACTGTATGCGCGAGCACGTAGTCGGTGTCCGCTTTGTCCTCGCCAAACACATACAGCGCCAGTGGGCGGTCACGCTCATTCACATACGCCACTGCCTGCGTCAAGTCTTGGTAGGACACCAGTGGCAATACAGGGGCAAAAATCTCCTCTGTCAGCAGTTTAGCATCGCTTGGTAAATCGGTGACAATTATCGGTGGGAAAAATCCAGTCTCAATATTCACTTCATAATCGGTCAGTGGAATGAGGGTGGCACCGCGCTGTTTGGCTTCATCAAGATAACCTTGCACGCGGCTGGCTTGTTTGGGGTTGATGACAAAGCTATAGTCAGGGTTGTCTGCAAGATTGGGGTAGTGGGCGTCAAGCCATGCGGTTGATTGTTCGATAAAGGCGTGTTTTTTATCCGCCTGTATCAACACATAATCAGGCGCAATACAGGTTTGCCCTGCGTTCATGGTTTTGCCTGTCCATACGCGGTTGACAGTTTTTGCCACATCAGCGCTCGGCGTCACCACGACAGGAGATTTGCCGCCCAGCTCAAGGGTGACAGGGGTCAAATTCTGGGCAGCGGCTTTCATGATATGTTTGCCCACTGCGGTAGAGCCGGTAAAAAATAAATGGTCAAACGGTAATTGGCTAAAGGCTTGCGCGACTTCGACACCCCCTGTAATCAAGGTCACTTCGTCTGCGGTAAAATACTTGGGTAACGCATCAGCCAGCCACTGCTCAAAATGCGGTGACGCTTCTGAGACTTTGAGCATCGCACGATTGCCTGCCACCAATGCGGCAGCCAGTGGCGCAATCACCAAATACAGCGGATAGTTCCAAGGTGCGATAATGCCTACGAGTCCTAACGGCTGCGGCTGGATATAGCTACGAGCGGGCAAAAACCAAATCCCAGTTTTGACGGGCTGTTTGGCAGACCAAGCTTTGCCGTGTTTTTGTGTATAACGAATCGCTTCAAGCGTTGGGAACAGTTCAAGCATGGTGGTTTCAGCCGCTGGGCGTTGTCCAAAGTCGGCATGAATAGCGGTGATAATCTCGCTTTGGTTATCCATCACCAGCTGTTCTAGTTTTTTTAGCCGCGCACTACGAATTGACCAATCGACATATTGGTCTTGGCGGCTAGCCGTTCGCATGATGTCGAACTGCTGCTGCATAGTATTGATAGTTGCATCCGAATTAGTTGCATCCGAGTTGTCTTGAGGTGTCATGTGTATTATCCCAATCATTTAGTTAAATTTTAACTCAACATAGCAGTTAAGCCGGTATCTTGCTAGCATCTTTTTGAACGAGCGTCACGTTTTGTCTCGTGGTATCCGCAGCATGCAGTAACTGGGTTGCTTTGTGCGGAATATGGCTCATGGCATGCTCTGTCAACGCCGTTATGGTGAGGCTTGGGTTGACGCCCAAGTTGGTCGAGATATTGCTGCCATCGCAGACATAAAACCCTTGATAATTAAACAAGCGGTGGTACTTATCGACCACGCCATCTGCGGCAGAATTGCCCAGCGAAATCCCACCCATACAATGCGCGGTGGTCGGGATGTTCAAAAATACTTCCGACAACACGCCATAACCGACTCCCCCCATTTGGGTGGCCATCTGCTCGGCAAACGCGCTGGCTTCTGGGATAAAGGCGGGGATGGCGGGACCATAGGTTTGCATCTGGTAGCGACTACCCAACCAAGCCCGCCACCACGGGCTTTTTTGATAGCGCATTTCAAGCGCATACGGCGTGCTTTGCATACATAGCAAGATAAGACTTTGTTTTGCCATATTATGTGGTCGAAATGCACGCCACGCCTGACGGGGCTTGAGGATAAACTGCGCTATAAAACACCATAACCAAGCCAGTAGCGACATTTTTTTACCGTTTTTATAATTGCTTAACGTCGCCAAAAATGACGCAATATTAAAGCCTTCAGGATAACGTGTCGCCTCAATATGTGTGCCATCGCCCAAGTAAATCCCAGAGCCGATAGCCACGCCATCGCTCATGGCGCCATGTTGGTCATCCAAAAATCGCACGCCTAGCAAAGATTCAGCATTGGTATAGATACGCTTGCCAAGATAAGGGGAAATATGGGGCATATTGCCTTTATGGCGCTGCTCAAACAGCAGTTTTTGGCTACCGAGGCTGGCGGCTGACAGTACAATCTGTTGGGTGGTGATTTGATACTCACCTTTATCCGCTGATTGCAGCGTCACCCGATAGCCTTGCGAACCGTTTTGATAGGCAGGGTCGCTTAGCGATTTGCTAGCATCAGCTATCGGTACTATATCCGTGACTTTGGTTTCAGCGAGCAGGGTAGCGCCATTTTTTTGGGCAAAATACAGGTAGTTTTTATCTAGGGTATTTTTCGCCCCATAACGGCAGCCTACCATACAGCCACCACAGCCTATACAAGGACTGCGCTTAGGACCTGCGCCGTCAAAATACGGGTCACCATTGACAGAGGGATGAGCATACTTGTCCTGTTCACTAAAGTAGGCGCCCACATCGGTAAGATAAAAACTATCGCCCACGCTACTCAAGTTTGCCATTTTTTGTAGCATCAAATCTGCGCTGCCGATTTTTTTGTTTTGGCTCACGCCTAGCATGCGTTTGGCGGTCTCATAATGTTGTGGCATCACCGCTTGCCAGTCGTGAAGCCCTGCCCAGCTACCTTGTTGCCAAATTTTGTCTTCTGGCTGTAATAAGGTGTTGGCATAAGTGACTGAGCCACCGCCCACCGCGTTACCATGCAACACCATGACATGCTTAAATAGCTGAAGCGAAAAAAAACCTTTGTACTTGAGCGCAGGCAACCACAAAAACTGCTTGATATCGCGCACGGTTTTGGGCATGGTTTCAGGAGAAATATGCTTGCCTTGCTCCGCGATAATCACGCGATAGCCTTTTTCGGTCAGTCGCATCGCTGAGACGCTACCGCCAAAGCCTGAGCCTATGACCAAAAAATCCGTATCAAATGATTGACCTTCCATGTATCGCTTTCCTTATTGTCCTTAACTTAATTAAATAGTTATCTTGAATAGTTGTCCTTATAGCTGACCAGCCGCGGGCTACTTTGCAGTGACTTTTTGGCTGTATCTGTCTTTGTATAACAGCGGTTGACCGGCAAACAGTTCAACCCGCTACCTGATTAGGGTATACTAATTTTTCAGCAGGCTGCTGCAACTGTGACATTTGGGTTTGTTTTGTTTTGATAGATTAAGTAAAGGATTGAGTTGAAAGGATTAACGCGTGCCAAAACCAACCTTCACACCGCTTCCATCGCCCACGGGTACGAGTATTGAGTCGAGTTTGAGTGATTTTGGACAGCAGGCGCATATCATGGGCAATGCCAATACCGTGGTCAGACGTTCGCTCGCCATAGCACTGCTCAAATTCATGGAATCAACCCCATTTGCCGATATCAGCGTCACCGAGTTGACCCAAAAGGCGGGCGTGAGTCGCATGGGGTATTACCGCAATTACGATAGCAAACTTGCGTTACTCAAAGACTATTTGGCGCAGATTGAGCATGATTTTCCTTTTATCGACTTGACGGCGGCAAGCGAGTCCGAGTTTTATGCGTTTTTGCGACAAGTGTTTGACTATCTGAGCAAGTTTGAATTATCGACCAAGATTTTGCTCAATCAAGGCTTTGAAGGGCTAATTTTAGACACCCTCCTTAATAGCAAAATTTTTGTCGAATACCGCAAAAAGCAGGCGTTGACTTGCCAAGCTATGACAGCGCCACATCAGGATAAAAGCGGGGAATACAATCTGGTATTTGCCTCAGGGATGCTGTATCACACCTATATTCATTGGGTGCGGCAAGGGCAAACAGAAACGCCACAGCAACTAGCCAGCTGGCTCATGGCGGGTGGGTTTTATCGGTTATTTCACCCTACTGATGACTAATGATGACTAAGCGGATTGGGTTTTATCAAACGCTATCACTATTCCCATACCTACTAGCATGGCGACAAAAAATACCACCCCTTGCCAGATGCCCATGCCCATGAGAACCACCGCAGGGGCAGGGCAGATACCAGCGATGCCCCAACCGATACCAAATATCATCGACCCAATCGCCAAGCGCTTGTCAATACCGCGGCGAATCGGTGGAAACGGCGCACCCGATAGACTGGTCTTTTTTAAGCGACTTAAGTTAAAACCGATGGTGGCGACAATGAGCGCGCCAATCATCACCAACATCAACGCAGGATTCCAATCGCCTGCGAGATCAAGAAAGCTTTGTACGGTTTTTGGGTTTGCCATATCACTGACAATCAAACCCGTACCAAACACCAACCCACAGATAGCACTAATCAATAACACAATTTCTTTTCGCATAATAGATGCCCCGATAATCTTTACTTAATCAATGCCAACCCATGACGACCGATAAACACCGTCACAAACCCTGCAGACATAAAGACAATGGTTGCCACCAATGAACGGGGCGAAAAGCGCGCATTGCCACAGATACCATGACCACTGGTACACCCTGAGCCCATCCGCGTGCCCACACCGACCAATAACCCTGCGATGACATACAGCCAAGGCGATGATGATACCGTGATGGTTGGCAAACCAAATAACTGACCAACCAGCCAGGGCGATACTAGCAAGCCCACAAAAAACGCCAATTGCCAAGCAAAATCGGCTGAGTTTGGCTGCCAGAGACTGGCAACAATGCCACTGATGCCAGCAATCTTGGCAATACTCCACCACAGCATAACCGCAGAGAGTCCAATCAACATGCCACCCACTAATGGATGACTATAATCTGCAATAGAAAATAACAACATACGCCACCTAAGCATTTCACAATAATATATATTATACAATATTGTATAATATATAGCGCGTTTAAGGGTGAATTTTTTTTAAAACGGGATAATAATCAACGAAAAAACGCAGACCAACGCGCTTTTTGCAAAAAAACTATGTTAGATTAAAGCTAGATTAAAACAAATACAAAACCATGATGATAGGGCTTAACGGCTTAACATTTTAATAAGGCAACCCATGTATAAACTCACCACCTACATACCGACCGATTATCTAGAGGCTGTAAAGCAAGCCTTGTTTGACGCAGGGGCAGGGCAGATTGGCAATTATCAGTATTGCTGTTGGCAGGTGTTGGGTACAGGACAGTTTATGCCATTGGCAGGCAATCAAGCCTTTATTGGTACGACCAATGAATTACAAACAATCGAAGAATGGCGGGTCGAGATGGTGGTTGCAGCTGAGCGCATCAAAGCGGTAGTGCAAGCGTTAAAACAGGCACACCCGTATGAAACCCCCGCTTATGATGTGCTAAAGCTTGAAGATATTTAGCCATCCAGTTTATCCTCACGCGATGACTGATTCGCTTACCTATCTACTTACATGCATAAGGTTATTAAACGCCTTTTTTGCCTCGACTACAAGTGAAAATTATGACCAGAATGTAGGGCAAAAAGCGATTGTGGCTTGGGTTTAAATGGTCTATAGTCAATAGTAAATAATTTGTTACACTTTACTTCAACCCATCAGCCGACCATTGAATTTAAGGAGTGAGACATGGCAAATCCCCCCAATAGCACAGCGACAAATAGTGTTAAAACTGACAGTACCAAAACTGACAATGCCAAAACGGATAAAGCGAAGCCCCAAAAGTCGCAGCCTACCAAGACCCTAGCTACAAAGACCCTAGCTACAAAGACCCCAGCGCGCCGCAGTACTAAAACACCAGCGACCGAGCGTATTGACCAACCTTATGAGACCGACCCCACAGTGTTGCTTGAGCAGTCGCAGCAAGCAGGGGTGAGTGAAAAAGCCAATGCCAAAAAACGCGCCATCGAGAGCATCATGAATCAAGACCTAACTACAGGCGATGTCGAGAAAATGGCAGAGCACTTGCAAGCGCTGATCAATGGTATGTCCAACGATGAAATCAACGAAGTCAAAAAACTATTTGGCAGCCAAACCACTAGCGTGCAAAGCAAAATCAACAAAGACGACGAATTGGCGGACAACTGGCGTGAAGGCGGTTATCCCTACAAAAACCGTATGTCACGCAAAAACTATGAAGCCCAAAAATACGAGCTACAAGTTGAACTATTAAAACTGCAAAAATGGGTCAAAGATAGCGGGCAAAAAATCGTCATCATCTTTGAAGGTCGTGATGCCGCAGGTAAAGGCGGTACCATCAAACGCTTTATGGAACACTTAAATCCGCGCGGTGCCAAAGTCGTTGCCCTTGAAAAACCCACCGAGCAAGAAGCGGGTCAATGGTACTTCCAGCGTTATGTCCAGCATCTACCGACCAAGGGCGAAATCGTGCTATTTGACCGTTCATGGTATAACCGTGCTGGCGTCGAGCGTGTCATGGGTTTTTGTACCGAAGACCAATACAATGACTTTATGCGCCAAGTCCCAGAGTTTGAAAAACATCTGATTAGCTCAGGTATTCATTTAATCAAATTTTGGTTCTCAGTCAGTCGTGAAGAGCAGCGTCGCCGTTTTGCCGAGCGTGAAGCCCATCCGCTCAAACAATGGAAACTCTCACCCATTGATAAAGCGTCACTTGACAAATGGGATGATTACACCCTTGCCAAAGAAACCATGTTCTTTAACACCGACAGTGCAGAATCGCCTTGGATTGTCATCAAGTCAACCGATAAAAAACGCGCGCGTTTGAATGCGATGCGCTATGTATTAAGCAAACTACCTTACGACAATAAGGACCCGAAAGTGGTGGGGACAGTTGACCCATTGATTGTGGGTCGTGCAGGGGCTTTATATGAAAAAGGCGAATATAACGAATTGGCAGTACCAAATATCTCATTCAATCACCACAAATAATTGCTCAGCAAACTGATGCAATAAACATCACAACACAACAACCCCAGTGCATGGCATTGGGGTTTTTAAATATAAAGATAGCAGCAAGTAGATCGCTACCATTGCTACCAAAACATTGCTGCCAAAAGGTGGGGATATATCAAAAAAGATAAAACCACATTTTTTATCAACGAGCCCCTATTTTTCGCCAGCCAAATTCAAGCCAGTCAAAGTCAGGATAGACGGCAAGCGTATTCAATACCCCCGAATTTTGTTAAAATAGGCAAAAATTTATTCAGCTGAGGGCCCCATGAATTCAAATAACTCAAATAACACGACAACCAACCAACTACTGTTTAAACAAGCCAAAGCCCATATCCCTGGCGGTGTAAATTCACCTGTGCGGGCATTTGCAGGCGTGGGGGGTACGCCTGTCTTTATCAGCCGTGCCCGTGGCAGCAAAATGTATGATACCGAAGGCAAACCCTACATAGATTATGTGGGCTCATGGGGACCGATGATTTTGGGTCATGCGCACCCCCATATTATCGAAGCGGTCAAAAATGCGGCAGATGACGGGTTAAGCTTTGGCGCGCCCACCACGTTTGAGACCACGGTGGCGGACAAAATCTGCGAATTGATTCCCAGTGTTGAATTAATCCGTATGACCAGCTCAGGTACTGAAGCTACCATGTCCGCCATTCGTCTAGCACGCGGCTATACAGGACGCGACAAAATTGTCAAATTTGAAGGCTGTTATCACGGTCATAGCGACAGTCTACTGGTCAAAGCGGGTTCGGGCATGCTAGATATCGGTGAACCAAGCTCAAAAGGCGTCCCTGCCGATTTTGCCAAACATACTATCACGATTCGTTACAACGACCCGCAAGCCATCAAAGACTGCTTTGCGCAATTTGGCAATGACATCGCTTGTGTGATTGTCGAGCCTATCGCCGGCAACATGAACATGATTGTACCCACGCAAGAATTTCACGATACTTTGCGTGCCGAGTGTACCGCGCATGGCGCTGTGCTAATTTTTGATGAAGTGATGACTGGGTTTAGGGTTGGCTTACAGTCAGCGCAAGCCCATTTTGGCATCACACCAGACTTGACCACATTTGGTAAAATCATCGGTGCAGGTCTGCCAGTCGGGGCGTTTGGTGGTAAACGTGAGATTATGGAATGTATCGCGCCGTTAGGGGGCGTGTATCAAGCAGGCACCTTATCGGGCAATCCACTGGCAATGCGTGCCGGTATTGCCATGTTTGATTTGCTCACGGCTGAGGGTTTTTATGACAAGTTAAGCGAAAAAGTCGTTTACTTGACTGATAATCTTGAAAAGTTGGCGAAGGATGCGGGTATTGGCTTTAAGACCACGCGCTGTGGCGGTATGTTTGGGATGTTCTTTACTGATGGTGCTTTTGACAACCAATTACCACAAAACTTTGAAGAGGTATGCCAATGCGATGCGCAAAAATTTGCGACCTTTTTCCACGGTATGCTCGATCGAGGTGTGTATCTTGCGCCATCCGCCTTTGAGGCAGCCTTTATAAGTAGTGAGCATTCGCAAGAAGATTTGGATGCGACCTTGCAAGCGGCAAAAGAAGTCTTTGCGATAATGGCGAAAGCATAACGGTTGCACATAAAAAATTTGCCAAAGGATTTTTAATTGCGTTTGGACGGTTGCCTTTGGTGAAGTTTGCCAAAGGTTAGAGCGCAAATAGTGATTTAAAGACTAACAATTTTCAATCAAATAGATTTTAGAGAATAAAAACCACCCATGCGACAACTTCCCCAAGCGTTAACCCCAGAATCCATTGCACGGCGTAATCTTGAAGAAAGTCAGCAGCCGCAACACTTTTTTGATGAGTTTGCCAAATCTGTTACCCTATATCGCGATGACGACATTTGGGTCATCGACAAACCGCACGGGCTGTTATCGGTGGATGGTAAAGAACTTAAAGTAAGCTTGCAATCTCGTTTGCTCAAAGCCGACCCCAACGTCAAACTTATTCACAGACTTGATATGGACACCTCAGGGATTATTATTTTTGCGCGCCACAGCGAAGCGCAAAGCCGTATCAGCAAACAATTTATCGAGCGTATTCCGAGCAAAGAATACCAAGCGCTGGTCTGGGGAACGCCGCCGCAGCAAGGCGAAATCGATGTGCCCGTGCGCTACGACCCATCCCAAAAACCCAAGCATATCGTCGATATGAGTTGGGATAAACGCGCCTACACGAAATACGAAACCTTGCACCACGAACTGCGTGAGGGTAAGGCTGTTAGCCGTGTCGCCTTGTATCCGGTCACAGGGCGCAGTCATCAACTACGCGTGCATATGCTGCATATCGGGCATGTGATGCTTGGCGACCCCATCTACGCGCAAGATGTATTGGACGGTCAAGCGTTTGATTTATCGCCTAGGCTTTGCTTACATGCACACAAATTACGTTTAAAACATCCCAATACGGGTGTGTGGATGGAATGGGAAAGCCCCGTGCCGTTTTAACCGCGTGGGTTTTTAGCAATCTATCTTTTAAAATGATAGGGTTTAGCGTGCTGTTTTCATCCTACTGTTAGCGTCAAACAAGGGATATAATTACCATCCCTCTTGTTTAATTACCCATGTTGGTGCAACCAATCAAGGGTTTGCTGCCAAAGTAGCTGGTTTTGTCGGCTAAAAAACTTCATATGACCGATATGCTGTAAGCCATAATCTTTGGGTTTTAGCGTTTGGGTGGTCGCTTGCATGTTGGGAAACACCCGAATCATATCGGCGACATTCTTATCATTGGCGATATCATCATCGGGCGCATTGAGCCAAAGGGCGGGCAATTTGACGTCATCATAGTAGTGTTTTTTTACGGTTTTACCGAAGGCGGTTTTGATATAGCCTGCGCCATTGCACCAATCTCGCCACTGTTTGGCAACGTTTTTGGGCAAGTCTTCGCCCATGCCAATTTTGCTTGATTGGGTATAGCCAAACACCACATTGGACACAGGAATAAATACATCCATAAACCACATGGCTTTGGCACGATACGGCATCGCCATATTACGGATTTGCCCAGATGAACAGGCAACGTTAAACACGGATGTGAACTTGTGATGATTGGGCATCAAACCAAATAATTGACCACCCGCGCTATGACCGACCAGATGGTAGGTGGTGTTGGGAAACTCTTGAATTAGTCTATCAAGCACCGCAGTCATATCGTAGCGCCCCCAACTAATCAATGACGCATTAGAGTGCTTGAGGTTGCCTTGCATCGACTCGCCAATATCTTCATTGTCATAGCTGATGACGCCATAGCCATGCTCCATTAAATACTGCGCAAAATTTTGATAAAACTGCCGTTTGATACCTGTTGCGGGCGCAATCATTACTGCTGCTTTAACCGTATCGGGTCGAAACACAGTCGCCGCCAGTGTGGCAGGGTGTTTGGTGGCTATCTGAATGGTTTGCTGCGTAGGATGTGAGGCTAAGGCTGACGGTGTTTTTAGATTTAGGTTCGACATGACTGTTATCTTCCTTGGTAATCAACTTTTTATACAAGCTTATACGAGCGCTTTTTTATACAAGCAGTAAGCCAAATTTTAACAAATGATGAGCAGACTCACTGCGTTTAAAAGCGACTATAGCAAACAATTTATGGGTGCAAAAAAGTTATCATGAACATAACAGTCATAAAAAAAGCAATCAGCGGTGACCAATTGCTTGTTTGAATCGTTGACGAAACAACTAAGGGGTTTTCACAACAACTTTTTGGTTGGTGTTGATTAAAATCTCAGAAGGTCCATCAACGGTAACGCGCACTTGGTTATTATTAGGGCGCTGTGAGCGAAAATATTGGTCTTCAGCAGGGGTACAGCCCAAGCAGCGATCGAGTGCCGCCAGTGGCTCAAGAATCAGCTTGCGTTCTACCTGATCGATTTCATCGTTATAGATGGTAAATGGCATACTGGCAATCGCCGTCACCACGCCGCCCACCACTGCCAATGCGCCCAATGGCTTACCCACAATGGTATCAGCGACCATGGAGCCATAGGTTGGACCAAAATCTTTTTCATCAATTTCGGTAGCGGCAAAGCTGCAAGTCGTCGTTGCAACCATCAAGGCTACGGCTGACGCAATCGTATTTAATAGTTTCATAGAGCAGGTTCCTAACTGGCAGCAAGCCCCCATTAACGAGGTAACTAGCTAACTAACTAAATAATTAGGCAACTAGATAACCAAATAGCTGGGGTTGACTGACAGGTTGTACCTAACAAGTTTTGCTAGGTTGTTGCTGAATAGTTCAGGAACATTACATCAATTTTGCCAAGAATTATCAAGTAAAATTGTCTTTGCCGCAGGTTTTTTTACGTTAATGCAGACTCGTTATTTTTTGAGCGTTTTTTTGAGTGGTTTTTTCACTGATTTTTTGTGGGTTATCAGCGGCTGGCAAGTGGGACAGAACGTGCTCGCCCGCTGATTGATTTTGACATTTTCGATGATAGCGCCACAGCTCGGACAATCACCGCCTTTATGCCCATACACCAATAACGTTTGCTGAAAATACCCCGTTTGTCCATCCGCTACGGTAAAATCTTTTAATGTTGAGCCGCCTTTTTCAATCGATGTTTGTAGGACTTGTCGAATATGGGCGACCAAGGTGATGAGCTGTTCATGGCTGATGAGATGGGCAGGGGTCAACGGATGAATTTTTGATAAAAATAGGCTTTCGGTCGCATAGATATTGCCCACACCGACCACAATCTCTTGCGCCATAATCACCGATTTGATGGGGCGCTCAATCGGTTTTTTGCGATTATGGATATGGTGATATAGATAGTCAGCGCTAAAGTCTTCTGACAACGGCTCTACACCCAAATGGGTAATCAGCTTGTCTTCATAGTCATCTAGCCACAGTAGCATGCCAAACCGCCGTGGGTCATGATAATGCAGTTGGGTGTGTTTTTTGCCATCATTAAATGTCAAAATCACGTGATCGTGTTTACGCTTGTCAAACCCCACAGGATGCTGCTGTAAGCTACCCGACATCCCCAAGTGAATGAGTAACTTTTTTTGCGCCACGCCCCCGTCAAAGGTGAGAATCAGATATTTGGCTCGGCGCTCAATGTCAATAAGTTGATAATCTATCAAACTCATCAAGTCATCAGGCACCGCCCAACGCAATTTGGGCTGAAAGACGCTAACTTTTTCAACGGTTTGATTGAGCAAAGGTTGCAGACTCGTCGCTGTCGTCTGCACTTCGGGCAATTCTGGCATATGCCGTGTGACTCCTATTTAAAGCATTAAGACTTGTTGTTATTGACGATACGACGCGCCAAGATAATACCATGTTGCTGCTCTAGTTTTGCGAGCAGCTTAGACAACTGACTTAGCCCCGTCACTTCTATGGTAAAATTCAACCGCGCGATATCATCATCCCCACTTAGGGTATCGACTTGGCGGATATTGACATTTTCTTGGTCGATGATTTGGGTCAGGTCTTTGAGCAAGCCACGCCTGTCATACGATTCAAGGTATATTTGTACCAATTGGCTTTTGCCTTTATTGCCATACCAAGCGGCACTAATGGCGCGTTCAGGCTCCCGCTCCACCAGTCGCTCGTATTCGACGCAATCACTGCGGTGGACGGATACGCCATTGGACTGGGTAATATACCCTGCAATTGACTCACCTTGCACAGGCGAGCAGCAATTTGCCAAGTGAATAGCGATGTTATCTAAGCCATCGACTTCGATTTTATACGCATCCAGCTTGCCTGTGGCTTTGGGGTGAATGCTGGGAATAAGCTCAGTATCAGTGACTTCGGGTTCTAAATCTAGATGACGACTGATATGACCGGTCAAATTATGCAATTCAACGTTGCCATTGACTAGCCCTACCAAAATATCATCACTATTTTTGGCATTAAAAAATTTGACGTAATCATTTAAATCGATACTGTTAGGGTGTACCGACATGCGCGCCAATTCTTTGGTTAATATGTGCTTACCTGTTTCAATATTTTTATCACGGTCTTGCTTATTAAACCATTGACGCAGTTTGCTGCGAGCGCGACTGGTATTGATATAACCTAAAGATGCCACGAGCCAATCACGGTTTGGCTCGCGTGATTGCTTGGTAATAATCTCAACTTGCTCGCCTGTTTTGAGCTGATAGGTGAGCGGCACATAGCGTTTGTTGACGCGAGCAGCTTGGGCGCGATTGCCGACATGAGTATGCACATGATAGGCAAAATCGAGCACGGTTGAGCCTTTGGGCAATTCGATGATGTCACCATCACGACTAAACACATAAATCCGCTCAAATTCCCCAAAATCAACGACTTGTTCTTCTTCATCGAGCTCGCCATGCTCATGCTCAACATGTTTATCTAGTACAAATTTTAACGGGTCGTGATTGTCAGCATTTTCTTGATTGAGCAATAACTGACGCAGTGAGCTAATTTTTTTGGTCAGATAGTCGTCTTTTTTGTTTTTGGTGCCTTCTTTGTAGTTGACGTGTGCACACATGCCAAGTTCAGCTTCATAGTGCATGTCAAAGGTACGAATTTGTACTTCCAGCGATTTGTTCTCGGCAATCACGGCGGTATGTAGCGAGCGATAGCCATTGGTTTTTGGGTTGGTGATATAGTCATCAAACTGTTCGGGAATATAGCGCCACAAACCATGCACCAGCCCCAATACGTGATAACAATCGGCATTGTTATGCACCAGTACCCGCAGTGCGCGGATGTCATATAACTGGTCAAACGACAGTGATTTGAGTTTCATCTTACGATAAATCGAATAGATGTGTTTGACACGACCGGTGATTTCCCCGTCAATCCCTTGGGCAGCTAACGCCTCACGCAGTTGTTGGGCAACACGGTCGATATAGGTTTCGCGCTCGCTACGTTTTTCAGAGAGTAATTTGGCGATTTCTTTGTAGCGGTCAGGCGCAAGATAACGAAACGATAAGTCCTCAAGCTCCCATTTAAGCTGGGCAATACCCATACGATGCGCTAGCGGCGCGTAGATTGTCATGACCTCGCGCGCGACCCGTTGCTGACGCTCAGGACTGGCATACGACAGCTCGCGCATTGCAAAAGTACGCTCAGCCAATTTGATGAGCACCACGCGCACATCATTGGTCATCGAGATGAGCATGTTATAAATGCCCGATAACTGCTCGCGCTGGTTGTTGTTAAAGTGGTCTTCTAAGCGCTTGTTGTTTTCTATCAAATCGGACAGTCGCCCTAACGCTAGGGTTTCTTGCACCAGCTCTGCGACTTCATCGCCAAAGGTGGCTTGGATTTGTTTGGGGGTAAAAATTTGAATACGCGCGGCACGATATAACATCGCAGCAACGAGCGTGTCTTCATCTTGGTACAGATAACCCAAAATATCGGCAATCCCAATCCCAGTCAAAAACGCATTAGAGCGGTTGCTTTCGGTACTTAAATCTTGATTTTTGAGTAGTTGACAGGCTTTGGTCAGCTCAGGCAGCTCAGTGAGATGAGCGCGTTTTGCCATCGATGCCAGCCAAGCTTCGGTATCAATGGTATGCTCATCGATGATGTGACTGGCAGGCTCAGAGAGAATGGGCAAGTCAGTATGGGTGAAATGACGCTGGCTGGCGGTGATACTCGCAATCATCGTGGTACTATCATGATCAACGTCTTTTCCATCCAATAGCGGCAAACTTTCTCGTATTTTTACCATGTCAATTCTACACCTTACTTACCAGATTCCTCAAAGAGCAAAAAAACTAACCTTGTTCATTTAAAATTATCAACTCACTTTCCCTGTGAATTTTTGTGTGATTAAGTTTGATTTAATACTGCGCTAGCACTAATAAAATATGACAGAGTAGTCGCTATAGCAGCGTGTTTTAGCTATGATAGTGCGTTGGTTTTGGGCGTGTTAAGCCTTGAAATAAATGTTAAACGTTAAAATAAAGTAAATGCCATAGTCACTTTATATATCTTAACCGTTTTAGGGTTGCCCATGTTTAGCCATTTAACACTAACTTTATTACGCTTACTCATGTGTTAATTTTATTAAGATGTGTCTATTAGCAAACGATTGCAAGTCAACCCGTCGATAAAATTTTTGTATCACTGTGACGAATCAATCTAAAAACCGTGGGGCACATGTAGCAATAAATGAGTGTTAGGCAACGACCCAATCAGCGATTTGCCCGAACTTCAATCCAAATTAAGATAAAACTATCTTGTTCAGTATAGGTGAGTTTAATGAAATTACCATCTCATTTTGTTACAAATGCGACTACTGTAGCGTCAGATTTTACCATGACCCGCGCAATAAGCCTTGCGAACTTTGGTAAAACCCTGTCAATGTTGGCGATAACGCTGACTTTATCGCTTGGATTGACAGGGTGTGATTATTTTCAAACGCAAACCGACGCTAACTCGCCCATTGGTGCCAAACAAATTGCCAAACTGATTCCCAAACGTGGACAAGATAGCAAAAGCTGGGCACAAGACATCAACCAAATATTTGATACCCTAAAAATAGAAAAAAACGCGCAAAATATTTGTACCGCTGTCGCCATTATCGACCAAGAGTCTAATTTTAAAGCCAATCCGCCCGTCCCGAATTTGGGGCAATCAAGCCTAAAAGCGATGAATGAAGAGTTGGAAGAAAAATTAGGCTCAACGCTAGCCCCGTATTTTCGCACCATGCTAAAAACTGAGCCTACCCCCGATAACAGCTTTGAAAAACAAATCGCTAAAGTCAAAACTGAAGAAGAACTTGACGATATTTATCATCAGATGTTTGCGTATTTTTCAAGCAAATATTATGCCAGCAAGCTGAACAGCGTCACCAAATTGGTGGGCGGGGATATTGAAGAAAAATTAGACCCGATTACCACCTTAGGCTCAATGCAGGTGCAAGTGAGTTATGCGCGTGACCATCGCCGGATGAATGGCAATAACCTTGAACTGCGTAAAGACCTATATAGCCAATATGGCGGATTGTACTATGGTATCCATCGCTTACTACTGTATAAAGCCAATTATCAAGACTCGATTTATCGCTTCGCTGACTACAACTCAGGGATGTATTCAAGCCGTAATGCGGCTTTCCAAAAAATGCTGCACGAGTTATCCAAAGCCGAAATAGACTATGACGGGGATTTATTGATTTATGAAAAAGGCAATAAAATCAGTGCCAATATCAGCCAAAGTGAGCAGGCGCTGATATCAATGATACAACAAGGCATGATTAGCCTGACGGAGCGACAAGTGCGCATGGACTTGGCAAAAGAAAAAAGCCAAGATTTTGAAAATACCGAAACCTATCGCACCATCGGTAGTCTTTACAAAATGAAAACTGGCAAAAATGCACCTACCGCCATCATGCCACAAGTGGTCATCTCTGGGGCAAAACTCAGCCGCGATTACAATACCAAATGGTACGCTGATAAAGTCAACGTACGCTATATGAATTGTATGAATAAAGCCAAATTTTAGCGTTTCTCAAATCTTGCAATACTTTCCACATGCCCTGTGTGCGGGAACATATCCATCACGCCCGCGTGGGTGAGCTTGTAGCCTTTGTCAAGCAGCACGGCGGTATCGCGGGCAAGCGTAATCGGATTGCACGACACATACACGATGCGTTTGGCATTGAATTTATCTAGATACTGCATGACTTCTAAGGCGCCTGAGCGGGGTGGGTCAATCAGCAGTGCATCGACTTGCCCAACCCAAGGCTCACTCGAGAAATCTTGGGTTAAATCTTGGGCAAAAAAGTCGGTATGGTGCAAGCCGTTGGCGATGGCATTCATTTTGGCACGCTGTGTCATCTCACTGCTGCCTTCCACCCCAATCACAAAGCCTGTATCACCCACTTGACGCGCCAGTGGTAGACTAAAATTGCCCAAACCGCAAAATAAATCAAGCACTCGCTCGCCTGGCTTCAATTCTAACAAATCAATCGCCAGCTTGGTCATTTTACGATTGACTGACAAATTCACTTGGGTAAAATCCAGTGGCGAGAATTCAAACGTCACATCAAACTCGGGCAAGCGATAAAACAAACCGCCCGTCGGTGGCACAGTCAGGCTTGATGGGCGCGCATTAGGCGTGTTCTCATATAACTGGTCAATGCGATGAACCGTGTCGCTACCTTTGGGCTGTAAAAATAACTGCCAGTTGCGCTCGGCAAAAAAAGCTTGCAGTTTTGCGATATCATGCTCACCTAAATCCACCATGTGACGGACAATGACGGCGATGGATTTTTTGCTATCGATAACATCATCAAGCGTTTCACCCATCGCTAATTCAAGCTGTGGAATATGGTCACGGGCGTCAAGCGAGCTAATAAGCGCTTTTAAGTTCTCAATTTCAAAGCCGATACGCGGATCAAGCACATGGCATTCATTTAAATTTGCCAAAAAATTGCTGGCGCGCTCACGAAAACCGACCAATGCTGTGCCTTTTTTCTCGACATAGCGCACGCCCATACGCGCCTTGGTGCGGTAGCCCAAACGGTCAGCAACCAATGGGGGAAGCCAGTGTTCAGGCTGGATATGGGCTTGGTGTTCCAGTAGCTCTGCCAGTACCGATTGCTTAAATTGAATCTGCCCATCGGGTTGCCAGTGCTGCAAGCTACAGCCACCACACACCCCAAAATGCGGGCAAGGTGGGGTCGTGCGTTCAGGGTTTGGGTTTGCCAACACGAGAGCCGCATCACCTTCTTCCATACTTTTACGTGAGCCTGTGATTTTGACGCTCACGGTCTCGTTGGGCAGCGCAAAGCTGACGAATACTTTTTTGCCATGTTTATCGAGGTGATGGTCGGGTTGGTCACCGTAACTTGCCACGCCCCGTCCGTCATGGGCAAGGTTGGTAACTGTTAGGGTAACGGGTGGGGCGTCTTGCAAACGTTTACGCACCCGCGCGGTGGGTTTGATTTTTTTGCTTGGGTTTTTGGTGAGTTGGGAAGACGATGTTTGGTCAGCGGTAGCGTTTGACATTTATTAAAAAACCTATTTAATCGAGGGTCAGTGTGAATATTTATTACAAAATTCATCAAAATTTTGCGGTTATGATAGCTTAAAATGGATTTTTTTTATATCAATACCTGACTTTACATCGCTCAAAGAAGAAGGTTTGGATGTGATTGCATAACGGGTCATCACTTATCATAGGGCGTTATGTAAATGCTTTAAAATTTTACCGCTAACAAATGAGCCAAGTGGTTATTTTTAAAAAGCAAAGTTGTGCTATGATGGTGTTTTATCCGTTAGCTATATAGGTTAATCGACACCATCATGCACGAACTAGAACTCAAGTTTGCTGTCCCAAGCTATCAACAAAGCGTCTTAAGAAAAAACATCGACACCAAAACTGCGCAGCAACAGCGCCTATCTGCGTATTACTTTGATACCCCCAATCAAGACCTTGCCAAAAAAGGCATTGCCCTGCGTATCCGCTTTGAAGACAGCCAATGGGTACAAACCCTCAAAACAGCCGGTGATGGCGTTGCCAAACGCGTTGAGCTCAATACCGTGCTGAGCCTGACGGGTACGCCAGATACCCTTGATGTTAGCAGCCTTTTGCCCGATGTTTCACTGATTACAGAGCCAACAGTGGTAGCGCAGCTGACTAACATCATGCCGCTTGATGAGCTCGCTCAAGTCTTAACCGTGCAATATTTCACCGATGTCCAGCGCACTTCTCGCCAAATTAAGAAAAATAACAGCCGCATCGAAATCGCTTATGATATCGGTAAGGTCGGCATAGGTCGCCTAAACTCACAAAAACCCGCCAATAATCATGGGTTAACCCAATCGGATATTCATGAAATTGAATTTGAACTCCTTGAAGGTGACCCAAGTGATTTGATTGACATTGCAAAAACTTGGTGCAAAAAATACAAATTATATTTATCAACCGTTACCAAAGCGCAGCGGGGTAGTTTGCTACTCGTGAATAAGCAATTTGCCGAGCCTGTCAAAGCGGATTTGGCTGTGCTGCCATTACACAAAGGCATCAGCCAATTTGCGTTTTTGCAGGCAGTGGTCAATAACTGCCTAGTGCAGATTTTGCCCAATGCCTCTGCAATTGCTGAAGGCAGTCCCGATGGCAACTTAGTACATCAACTGCGTGTCGGTATTCGGCGTTTGCGTACTGCCCTCAAACATTTCAAATTTGCCCAAGATTATATTGACCCAACTTGGCTGATGGTACTCAAACAAACCTTTAGCCTGTTAGGGGAGTATCGCGATAAAGAAATCTTGCAAATAAAAACCCAGCCCCTACTAGAATCAGTCGGTGCACCGCATGTCGAGTGGTCAACGGCAGTCGATATCATGCCGATTGACGCCGTCAGAGCCAATGATTTTCAAATTCTGCTGTTAGAGCTGATTGGTTTTACCCATTTGCCCGTACCTGCGGATAATCCAAAAGCCAAAGCCCCAGTTGCCAAAAAGTTGGAAAAACTATTTACCGCGATTGCCGCGGCGAGTGATAAATTTGCCAGTCTTGATACTGACAGCCAGCATGGTGTGCGTAAAGACCTAAAAAGCCTGCGTTATGTCAGTGAATTTGCTGCGCCGCTTTTTGCCAACCAAACCAATGGCAAAAAAGGAAAAAAAGCGACAAAGCTCAATGCCTTTTTGCAATACTTAGAGCCTGCACAAGACGTACTCGGTGAGTACAATGACAACGTGGTCGGTCATGCTAACTATCTTGAGAAAGCCAAAACCGACCCAAATGCGCTATTTGCGGTGGGTTGGTTTAGCGGACGTGAGCAAGCCAGTGCCGAGCAATGCGCAGTGAGTCTAAAAGCAGTAAAAAATGCGCCAAAGTTTTGGTCATAGTTTGGCTTGATTGTATGTAAATAACAGAGAATAAAATAAAAGTGGCTGTAAAAGTGGCTGATGCCTGTAAAAGTGCCTGAGTAGAAAGCATCAGTCAGTCAATCACTATATTACTAGTTGGGTCAGTCATGGACGACATCATTCAGCCGCTAATCTCGATACCGACAGTAGATAATATGCGGTATATTGTCGGGTTTTTACTGAGCTAATTTTTTAGTTAATGGCAATCAAATTTATATAAAAAAGCCAATATCCTCAGATATTGGCTTTTTGCTGTCACTAGCACTATCACTGTCACGTGCATTGTAGTGCAGATTGAAAAATTATTTTCCGTAAACTTTTAGGCGTTTTTCAATTGGTTCAAAGGTTTTTTCACCTGCTGGGGCGGCGATACCACCAAATACCATCTGTGCAATGAGTTTCCAGTTACTATCGATGTTCCATGTTTCTGCCACTTTTTCATCAATCACGCCATTGTAATGCTGTAAGTTTGCACCGATGTTGAGCGCGGCTAAGGCGTTCCAAAGCGCATATTGGTGCATCGCACTGGTGTGTTCAGCCCATACTGGGAAATTATGCGCATAAAGTGGGAATTGTTCTTGTAAGCCTTTGACCACTGATTGGTCTTCAAAATACAAGATAGTCCCTGCACCGGCTTTAAACATGGCCATTTTATCGGCAGTTGATTTGAATTTTTCATCATCATTCACCATCGCGCGTAGCAAATCTTCGGTGATTTGCCAAAGTTTTTGATGGTCTTCACCAAACAATACCACCAAGCGGCTTGACTGTGAGTTGAATGAAGAGGGGGTATGTAACACGGCATGTTCAACCAGTTTAACCACCTCATCTTTTGAGACAGGCAATTGGTCATTGAGCATATAGATAGAACGGCGAGTTTCTGCGATAGCGTGTAATGTTTCGACTGACATAATTAGCTCCTTTTCATTGTTATTTGATAATCAATCTACCTTATTAATTAAAGTTAAAGCCGATTGAGCTGACACGGCTATTATATGCCTAAAATACGAATAAATAAAAACTATTTTGTAATTTTTTTTAACCAATAATCATATTTATTAATTTTTTCTAATATATTATTAAGGTTAACTTTGATAAATTTACGGCAAAATTTCGACAACTGTACCAATATCCACTTGGTCATATAATGTGATAATGTCTTGATTGCGCATACGGATACAGCCATGAGAAAGCGGAATGCCCATCGGCTCGGTATCGGGCGTGCCATGAATGTAAATATAGCGCGCCTTGGTATCACACACCCCTTGCTCATTGGCGCCTTTGTTAAAGCCTTCTTCATAACCATCTAACCACAAAATCCGCGTCAAAATCCAGTCTCGATTTGGGAATGTAGTTGCCAAATGATCGTCATAAATTTCACCGGTAAATTGTCGTGCCACAAATACACTGTTGATAGGTAAATTATCACCAAATTTTTCGCTAATCACGTGCGCACCAAGCGGTGTACAGCCAGTATCCTGCAGTTGTCCAATACCATTTTTGGCAGTAGAGATGGGGTAAATTTGTGATTGGTTGCTACTAAGACATAAAGTAAGCTGTTGTTTTTCAATTGAAATGATGATTTTTGGGTAAGACATAATCGACTCGTTTAACATTAAGCTTAGACTATCATAACAAAAAAGCCCATCATATTCATGACAGGCTTTTTAAGAAAAATTTGAAAACATACAATCAGTTATTTGATGTCAGCAGTGGATACCCACAAGGTAGAATCGGCAATGTTCACAAAGCCATTTTTGGCTAATACCCAGCTAAATTTGATGCCTTTGGGTAGGGTCTGCACCACGGGGCATAAACGATTGGGACAAGAACGTACAATCGCATCTTTGTTGGTTTGTGCTTGATGACCGCTATCGGCTTGCGCGGGGAGGGGTAAAACCACCCATACCAAAGCCGCAGCCAAATTTGTCAGTTTATAGTTAGCAAGGAATGATTTAATGATCGCGCTCATGATTTTTCAAAAAATACAGTCAAATAAATACAGCTAAATAGGGAGAAAATTTTATCAATAGATTATCTATCAAAACAAAAAAACTATTGTCATATTCACGTAAAAATACTGTGACAATAGGTATAAAAAAACTCAAAAAAGAAAAAGGCCTACGTAACACGTAAGCCTTTTTAATTTGGTCGGAACGGCGGGATTCGAACTCGCGACCCCTTGCACCCCATGCAAGTGCGCTACCAGACTGCGCTACGCCCCGAAAGGTGTACTATTCTACCAAAAATGACAGAATTTGCAATACAAACTTATCCAATTAGTTCTTTTAACAGCTGATTAACTTGAGCCGGGTTGGCTTTACCTTTTGAGGCTTTCATCACTTGACCGACAAGACCGTTAAAGGCTTTTTCTTTACCTGACTTATACTCATCGACCATCGCTTGGTTGTTTTTCAACACGTCTTCGACAATTGCTTTAATCGCGCCTGTATCGGTTTCTTGTTTTAAACCTTTATCGGCAATGATTTTATCCACGGCTGTGTCATCGTCACCGCCTTCGCCAGCGAATAGGGCGATAAAGGCTTGTTTAGCCAGCTTGCCTGATAGCGTATTGTCTTTGATACGCTCTAGCAGTTTGGCAAATTGGCTCACCGAAATCGGACTTTGCTCAATGGTTTTTTCATCTTTGTTGAGCGCGCCGAGCAGGTCACCCATTATCCAGTTGGCAGCCAGTTTGGCGTTATCATGACCGACTTTTGCCACGACTTGCTCAAAGTAATCAGCGAGCGAACGGCTAGCGGTTAAAATACGGCTGTCATATTCAGGTAAGCCAAGCGCCGATTGAAAACGCTCACGACGTGCCACTGGCAATTCTGGCATGGCGTTTTTGATTTGTTCAAAAGTTGCGGTATCAATATGCACAGGTAGCAGGTCGGGGTCTGGGAAGTAGCGGTAGTCGTTGGCTTCTTCCTTGGTACGCATTGAGCGCGTTTCGTCTTTGTCGGGATCATATAGGCGAGTGGCTTGTATGACTTTGCCGCCGTCTTCAATCAAGTCAATTTGACGCTCAATTTCCACTGTGATGGCACGCTCGATAAAGCGAAACGAGTTGAGGTTCTTAATCTCACAGCGAGTACCCAAATCGGCACCGGGTTTTCGCACGGAGACGTTACAGTCGGCACGGAATGAGCCTTCTGCCATAATGGCATCAGAAATACCGAGCCAAGTGACCAACTGGTGAATGGCTTTGACATAGGCAACCGCCTCGGCAGCTGAGCGCATATCAGGCTCCGAGACGATTTCAATCAGCGGCGTACCGGCACGGTTTAAATCCACGCCTGTCATTTGTGGCACCGCATCATGCACCGATTTGCCCGCATCTTCTTCTAAGTGAGCACGGGTAATGTGAATACGTTTGGGATATTCGTTTTTTTCACCTTCATTGACCACGATGTCGATATGGCCTGTACCGACAATCGGGTGCGCCATTTGGCTGATTTGGTAGCCTTTTGGTAGGTCGGGATAAAAATAATTTTTACGGTCAAAGGCGTTCATCATGCCAATTTCAGCATTGACGCCAAGCCCAAACATCACCGCTTTTTCTACCACATCTTTGTTGAGTACAGGCAGCGCCCCTGGCATGGCTAGGTCAACAATATTGGCTTGGGTGTTGGGCTCTTGCCCAAATAGCGTTGAAGCCGATGAGAAAATTTTGGTGTTGGTATTGAGTTGGCAGTGGATTTCGATACCGATAACCACTTCATAGCCATCAACTAAAGGCGCTTGCGGTTTATTTTCGTTTGTCATAACAAGGCTCCTTAGGCTTTGGCGATGGGTGATAGTTGTTGGTGAAAATCAGTGACTTGCTGATACGCATCGGCAGTTTGCAATAGTGTTTCTTCATCCCATGCTTTTGCAATCAGCTGTAAGCCCACAGGCAGATTGTCACCATCAAAACCCACCGGATGGCTTAACGAAGGTAAACCGGCTAAATTCACGCCAATGGTATAAACATCTCCCATATAAATTTCGGCAGGGCTAAGGCTTGCACCGATTTTATAAGCCGTCGTTGGTGCAGTTGGGGTGGCAATGACATCACAACTTTCAAAGGCTTTGGCAAAGTCTTGGCTGATGAGGCGGCGCACTTTTTGCGCTTTGACATAGTAGGCATCAAAATAACCTGCTGATAGCGCATAGGTACCCATCAAAATACGGCGCTGTACTTCGGCACCAAAGCCTTCAGAACGTGAGCGGGTGTATAAATCTTCCAAGTTTTTTGGGCTATCACAGCGGTAGCCATAACGTACCCCATCATAACGCGATAAGTTAGATGAAGCTTCGGCTGGGGCGAGCAAATAATAAGTAGCAAGGGTGATTTCAGGTTTGGTCAAATTCACATCCACCAAGCTTGCACCCAAGGCTTGGTATTGTTTTAATGCCGCTTCTACACTGGCTTTAACCTCGCTATTTAAGCCATCGGCAAAATACTCGGTTGGGATACCGATGCGTAACCCTTGAAGCGGTTTATCATGGCTGGCATTGGTTTGGCGTTTGCTGGTCAAACTCGCGACAAAATCGGGCACATCTTTGTTAACGGATGTTGAGTCTTTGCTGTCATGACCTGATAACACGCTGAGCAAATAAGCACAATCCTCTGCGGTTTTACCAAAACTGCCAGCTTGGTCAAAACTTGACGCATACGCCACCATGCCATAACGTGAGACACGTCCGTAAGTTGGCTTAATCCCTGTCAAACCACAAAATGACGCAGGTTGACGAATCGAGCCACCGGTATCTGAGCCTGTGGCAAAGGGCGTAAAACCTGCTGCAACCGCTGCTGCGCTACCGCCCGATGAACCGCCTGGTACACGGCTGATATCCCAAGGGTTGTGTACGGCGCCAAAATAAGATGACTCATTGTCCGAGCCCATGGCGAACTCATCCATGCTGGTTTTGCCAAGCATGACTAAGCCTGCATTTTGGCAGTTTTCAACGATGGTAGCGTTGTAAGGCGCCACAAAGTTTTCTAGCATTTTTGAGCCGCAAGTGGTTAAAACGCCTTGGGTACAAAAAATGTCTTTATGAGCCAGTGGTATACCCGTCAAGTCTGTACCTTTGCCTTCTGCCAATAATTTATCGGCGGCGGCAGCTTGCGCTAACGCTTGTTCAGGCGTGACCGTGATAAAGCTGTTGATGGCTTTATCATGCTGGGCAATCCGACTAAGAAAATGTTGGGTAAGTTCGGTACTGCTAAAGTCTTTATTTTTTAGACCTGCCGCTAATTGGGCAACCGAAAACGTATGTAGTTCAGACATAATTTTCACTTATAATTAATTAACAAAAATTTGACAAGTTATTCGATGAGCTGTGGCTTATTCAATGACCTGTGGTACAAGGTATAGACCATCAGCGACACTTGGCGCAATGGACTGATTTAGCTCACGGTTGACTTCGACCCCATCACCGCCAATAACATCGTCACGCAGTGGCTGGGTCATATCATGGACATTGGTAAGCGGTGCGATATTGTCAGTATTGACCTCTGCCAAAATATCCATCATCGATAGGATTTTGCTTAGGTCATTGGCATAACTATCTGCTTGCTCAGCGGTCACGCCAAGCCGAGCAAGTTTTGCGATGTTCATAATTTCATCAGTTGAAAGCGTCTGCGACATGATGACTTCCTTAAGTACAAATAAAAATAAAAAACGGACAAACAAGGCAAATGTTCGATGCGATTTTAAACCAGCCAATTATAGCAACAGGCTATAATAAAAGAGGCTAAAACCTGATAAAAACAGTTGCTTTAGTTTAGTTACTTTTAATAACAAATTTGAAAAAATAGGGTGATGTGACCTAAATAATTTGTCACAAAAAATTCGTGAATAAAGATAGAATGTGATTAAATCACTATATTTTGCGATATTTTACCGCTATAATCTAGCACTATTCTTATTAAACGCAAATTAATCGCATTAAAGTCACTATCGCCTAAACCTCTTTGAAATCATAGTCACTTTTTTTATATAAAAAGATAGCCTTTTAACTATTAATCGTTAAGAGTTTCTTGCTATTTTTTATGTAAAATACAGCAGCGGTAAGCAGCTTGCTTCAGATTTTTTGCTAGTGGGCACGATAGGGCGGTTTTGAAACACGGGCATTAGAAACATCGGCATTAAAAGCTTTTAAATAAACGCTTTTAAAAACTGCGTCCTTGACTCGATGTGCGATTAGACACCCCGCTAATTTCTGCTTTGCTTGCAGTGTAGTTTTGTTATCACTGGGAAATGATACATGAGCCTTTTCGGATTTTTATCAAGTAATATCGCCATCGACCTTGGCACTGCCAACACGTTAATTTTCACCCCAGGTAAAGGTGTGGTCCTTAATGAACCAACGGTTGTTGCGCTTCGTAGTAACCGTACCCAAAATCCTACCGTCGCAGCCGTCGGTATTGATGCCAAACAGATGCTAGGTCGTACCCCAGATAATATCACTGCGATTCGTCCACTTAAAGACGGTGTGATTGCCGATTTTGAAGTGACTCAAAAAATGCTCAAGCATTTTATCAACAAAGTGAAAGTCAAACGCTTTTTAGCCAATCCAAACGTGATTGTTTGTGTGCCTTGTAAATCCACCTTGGTAGAACGTCGTGCGATTCGTGAAGCGGTTGAATCAGCAGGCGCAAACAAAGCCTTATTGCTTGAAGAGCCTATGGCAGCTGCGATTGGCGCCGGGTTACCTGTGCATGAAGCCAGCGGTTCGATGGTGGTGGATATCGGGGGTGGTACCACAGAGATTGCGGTGATTGCGCTATCAGGCTGTGTGTATGCTGACTCTATCCGTATCGGCGGTGACGTGTTCGATGAAGCGATTATTACTCATGTCCGCCGTACCCATGGCTGTGTGATTGGTGAAACCACGGCTGAACGCATCAAAACCGAAGTAGGGACGGCAATTGAAGATCCTGAAAACCCCTTGGAAGTGGAAGTGCGTGGTCGTAGCATGGCAGAAGGCGTGCCTAAATCATTTGTAGTGACATCCGCCGAAATCCAAAAAGCCTTAAGCGACCCTATTACTGGTATCATCTCAGGTGTCAAAGCGGCGCTTGAGCAAACCCCGCCTGAATTATCAGCCGATATCGCAGAGCGTGGTATTGTATTAACAGGTGGTGGTGCACTATTACGCAATCTTGATGAGCTGATTTCACGCGAGACAGGCTTGCCTGTCACGGTAGCCGAAGACCCCTTGACTTGTGTCAGCCGTGGTGGTGGTAAAGCGTTAGAGTTTATCAATAACAAAGCATTGAATATGATTTTTGTCTGATGTTAACTGATGTGTTACCGTTAACCGCTATTTTTTAATAGCGGTTTTATTGCTTTATTGACAAGATGATTTTACGATAGCTTTTTTTAAAAGATTTTTGCTACCCTTATCCGTGTTGTGCCGCTTGCTGTATTGACTGTCACGGATTTTACTTGGATGTTACTCTTGGATGTTACTTATGTCACTTACCATTTTTACCCAACAACCGCTCGCCATTCGCAAGACCCTTATTGTGGTGTTTGCAGCGATTGTGCTGATGTTATTGGATAGTAAAAATAGCAGTTGGTTTCAGCCAGTACGTACCGTGACCCATGCCGCCATGCAGCCCATCTATCAAGTATCGGCTTATCCAAGTTTTTTTGCAGGCTGGCTTGATAGCACCATGACCGAAAAAGAAGCGTTACGCCGTGAGAATGTCCAGTTAAAAGCTGAGCTGGTGCATGCCAAAGCGCAGTTGCAGCAGCAAGATTATCTTGTCGCGCAAAATGCCCGACTGCAAGGGATTTTATCCGCCACCACGCCAGACCAGTTTAATTTGCTGTTGTCGCATGTCATTGGTACCGATAGCAATCCACTGCGGCAAATGGTGGTCATCAATAAAGGCAGCAAAGACGGGGTAATTGTCGGGCAAACGGTGATTGATGAAAACGGTATTCTTGGACAAGTCGTCAATGTTTATCCCGATACCTGCCGTGTGGTGTTAATCAGCGATGACCAACAATCCGTTGCCGTCACTATCAAACGTACTGGGCAAAAAGCTATTGTATCGGGCAAAGGTAATCCGCAGTATTTGGTACTAGATTATATCTTTAAGGCATCGGATGTACGCATTGGCGATGAGCTGATTTCATCAGGGCTTGGTGGTCGTATTCCTGCCGGATTTCCTGTTGGGCGCGTGGCAAAAGTAGAAGCCGAGCAAGCAGGGGGCTATGCCAAGATTATGGTGAAACCCGCTGCCAACTTTATCAATACGTCTTATGTTTTATTGCTTCAGCAAAAGGTATAAAATCACCGATTATGGTCGTCGTTCAGCGCAAAAAAACCAAACAGCATTTATATATTGTGATGGCAATCAGTTTTATCATCGCATCGGTACTTAGTGTGTATCCGCTGTCGGCAGAGATTGCGCTATTTCGTCCGATGTGGATGATCATGATGCTGATTTTTTGGCTGATATTTCAACCGACTTTGATTGGTATGGGATTGGCGTTTGTGGTTGGTCTGTTTGCTGATTTACTGACGGATAGCCGAATCGGTCAGCAAGCCTTATGTGCAGTGCTAGTGGCATTTTTTATCAAGTTTGTCAGTGGTTATTTACGCCAATTGTCCTCGAACTTGGTATGGCTACTTGCGGGCGCCTGTTTGCTGATTTATCAATTTGGGTTAATTTTTTTGCATTTATTTACCCAAGGGGTGTTTGCACCCCAATTACTTTATACCGTTGCCATCAGCACCTTAATTTGGCCACTATTAGTCGCTGTCATGCTGCGTTATACGCGATAAGCGTATTGAGAAATTACTATGTATCAATTTAATGCCACTATACCGATTATCTTGGCGTCCACCTCACCCAGACGGCGTGAGTTGTTAGATCAAGTTGCGGTGCCACATACTTGCGCGGCAGTCAATATTGATGAAACACGGCTAGCAGAAGAATCGGCGATTGACTATATTGGACGTATGGTGAGTCAAAAAGCGCAAGCCGCTTTACACGTTTTGCCAACCGCTATGACCGAGTGTGTGGTGATTACCGCCGATACCATTGGCGTATTGCCGGATGGGGCAGTACTGCAAAAACCTAGCGATTTTGCAGACGCTTGTGCGATGTGGCGGCAAATGAGCAATGCCTCGCACCAAGTATGGACCGCGGTGCAAGTGAGCCGACTGGCGCAGCGTGGCGGTGAATGGCAGATGGATTATACTAACTGCACTGTGGTGAGAACCGATGTCAAATTTATTGCGCTCACTGACAGCATGATGACGCATTATTGGCATACGGGCGAACCACAAGACAAAGCAGGCGGTTATGCCATTCAAGGGCTAGGCGCTGCGTGGGTCAAAGCGATTGATGGTAGCTATAGCAATGTGGTTGGACTGCCGTTGGTGGAAACGTTGGACTTGCTTTCTCAGGCGATGCAAACCCATCAGTAAAAATAAACTTAAAAAAAAGCCATAAGTACAAATCTTATGGCTTTTTTACCATGTCTTAAATGGTTAACCCAATGTGGCTTTGACCAACTTAGAAATCAAAGCAGGGTCAGCGCGACCTGCAGTTTTGACTTTTAACGCATTCATCACAGCGCCCATTTGCTGCATTGAAGTGGCACCTTGCTCAGCAATTTCAGCAGCTACCAGATTGGCAAGTTCTGCTTCACTCATGGGTTGTGGCAAGAATTGACTAATCACATCAATCTCGAATTGTTCTTTTTGTGCCAAATCTTCCCGACCATTGGCTGCAAAAATCGCGAGCGACTCTTGGCGCTGCTTGGTTTGCTTTTGTAAGATGTCTAGTACACCTGCATCATCGAGCGTTATTTGGCGGTCAATTTCGATTTGTTTTATCACCGCTTGTACGCTGCGTAGCACTTTAACTTTTTCAAGCTCACGCGCTTTCATGGCAGTTTTGACCACATCGGTCAGGGTGTCTTTTATGGTACTCATGGTTTTAACGCTCCTTAATGTTAGCTAATGGCGTTTTTAAAATTGTGGTTAGCAACATAGCATAAAAAAATCCACTTAACAAAGTGGATTTTATCATTTACTAGTATTGGGTTGTCTGTCGACAAATTACCTTAGTAAAGACGAGTCGTGCGTACTGATTCACGTGACATTTTCTTTTTGTAACGTTTTACCGCAGCTGCTTTTTTGCGTTTACGTTCTTGAGTTGGTTTTTCATAGAACTCATGTTTACGTACGTCTGCTAAAATACCGGCTTTCTCACAAGCACGTTTAAAGCGGCGAATTGCGATATCTACAGGTTCGTTCTCTTTTACCTTTACTGCTGGCATGTAGACTCCTTAAGTCTAGGCTTATTGATAGACAATGAATGTGCTATCAAAAAAGCGGGGTTAGTGGGTCAGGAACATTAATCCGGCTGTATAGGTGATTATTAGCCAACCTACCCATGGTTTGGCATCAGCTCAGATTAGGATAAAAATAGGTGCGAATTTTAACTAAATATTGAATGTAAGTCAATGTAAATTTTAGCTTTTTAATAACTTATTAAATTAGAAAATCCTCCTGTTAGCCAATTCCTTTGTTTTTTTTAGCTATTAAAAAAATTTTGCCTGTTATTGTAACAAAATACACAACGATAGTAATGATTTAGCAAGGTGGCTTTAAAATGCTATTTTATTCATACCGCAGTAATGCTAATATAGTCACTAATTCTCATGTAATAACAACATACCGCCAAATGTCGTACTAGCCATTTGCCAGTCGGCATTACCACGCAAAACATTACCATGCAAAAACAGTTTGTAGGGCTATTAAAAATTTATACATTGATGTGAAATTAGATTTCACCTTATTTGAAAGGAAAAGGTTATGCCGATATCAAAACGCAATGCCACGCTAGCCAGTCTTATGATTGCCTTAGGTCTCACCATGAGCGCATGTAGTAAGCATGAGTCAGGTGAAAGCAAACCAACCGAAGAAATTGCTGCACAGCAAGGTGAAATCGCTCGTGCAAACCATCCCATGCCAGTAGCTTCACAGCCTGCTTCATTTGTGCCACCAACAGCCGCCTCAGCCGCTGCCACCACGACGACTGCAGCCGCTACCCCAGTTTCTGCTGATGCTGGCGAAAAATTGTTTGGTAGTGTATGTACCACTTGTCACACAGCAGGCTTAATGGGCGCACCAAAATTTGGTGATAAAGCCGCTTGGGCACCTCGCATTGCGCAAGGTAAAGACACGCTTTATAAACACGCCATCGGCGGCTATCAAGGAAAAGCCGGTGTAATGCCAGCCAAAGGCGGTAGCCAAGCCTCGGATGATGAAGTAAAAGCTGCCGTTGATTATATGGTCTCAAAAGCAAGCTAATAGGCAGTGCGCCATTTATAACTCAAGGCTATACGTTCAAGCCTATGCAATGAAGCTTATTCAACAATTAGCATTGAGCAGCTCAGTCAGCAATAAAGCCATCAGCAGTAAACCAGTCACTAGTACAATAGTTGGCTGGTTTTTTTTATACGTTTTTTATACCCAATGTGCTTTGTTTTAACCCGCAGTTTGGTTATGATAAATGACTCTGTTCAATCACCAAACCCTGTTAAGAAACCGCCATGACACCTGCCGTTAATCTTGCCAAAAAATTAAAAATCAACTTCCAATTACATGAATACCATCATGACGCGCATAGTGAAAGCTATGGGCTTGAAGCGGCAGAAAAACTACAAGTTGAGCCAAAGCGGGTATTTAAAACCTTGGTGGTGCAAGATGACAATGACAAACTCGCTGTTGCAATACTGCCTGTTGAGCATTTGCTCAACCTAAAAAAAATCGCCAAAGCCATCGGCAGTAAAAAAGCACAAATGGCAGACCCCAAATTGGTAGAACGTACCACAGGCTATGTGCTAGGTGGGGTAAGCCCGCTAGGTCAAAAAAAACGCCTGCCCACAGTTATCGATCAGTCGGCACGAGACTTTGCGACGATCTATTGTAGTGGCGGTAGACGCGGCTTGGAGATTGAGTTGTCACCGTCGGATTTAGCAGGCGCAATAAACGCCAAGTTTGCAGATTTAATTCAAGAGTAAAGGATAACACCATGCCCAATGTCATTATTGAAGTGAGTCACGACCGTCTTATTAGTCAGCCCGATAACCTATTAGCGCGGGTCAATGATACGCTATGGCAGTCTGGCAACTTTAAGCTGCAAAGTGATATCAAATCACGTATTTACTACCCAAACCACGTCTTAGTAGGACTGACCGATAGCGGAGATGAAGCCTTTGTTATGGCGCATTTTTATCTGATGCCAGGGCGGGATGACGCTACCATTCAATCATTGGCGCAGCGCATTGCCGATGCTATCAAAGCGCATCTGCAGGAATTCGAAAGTGAGGTGCCTGCTGGCAATTTACAGATTTGCGTCAATTCCACCACGCTAAGCGCCAATTATGTCAAGCAGTATGTCGAATTCAAATAGAGAATTTAGGGATAAAAATTGGCTACTTTAAGCACATTTTTGCTGACTTTTGCCAACGGGTAAGATAGTAAGTTTGGCAACAAAACCTGCAGCGCCTCCGTTGCTCGCCATCAAATTGCGTGCGATGCGGATGGTGTAGTTGCCTGATTGTGGCAAACAACCTTGATAGACAACACCGCCTTTGCCCCCATCAGAGTTGCCCGTAGGGGATATAATAACACCGACATTGGCAAATTCAGCATAGCCCCTACGAGGCATCAATACTAAGGTTGCGTATTGATTTTTGCTAGCGTTGAATTGGTAAAGCAGGCTGTCTTGTTTGGGCGATAATTGACCAACCCACATTTTACTGGTTTGGTTTTTGCCAAAATGGATAACGGTCTGTACGGGTGTGGCATTGAGCGGGTGGGTCATCCCCAATAAAGATAAGATAATGACCAACTGATAACGTTTTAAAAATTTTGCCATGTTTTTCGCTTCCTATGAAAAATCTGTAAGATATAAATAAGGATACACAAGGGTAAGGATACACAAGGGCTAGCCAATGACTAAACAGTCATTTGCGTTATTCTCAACTTATCGCAAACATAGTAAACTAGTCAAGATTTTGTTTTGTCTGCGGTATGTAAAAATTTTAACAAGCATCTTTTCATAAGCATCTTTTAAAGACATCATATAAAGACATCGTGCAAAACATCATTTTTTCGGTTTTCCCCGTTGATTTCAACATAACTCAAGGAGTTAGCAATGATTTATCAAGGAAATAGCATCTCGGTATCGCTACTCGAAGACGGTATTGCTAAATTAAACTACGATAATCAAACTGAGAGCGTTAATAAATTTGACCAAGCCACTATCAAAGAATTTGGCGAAGCAGTCACGGCATTAGAACAATCTTCAGACGTTAAAGGTCTAATCGTTACTTCAGGAAAAAAAGTTTTCATCGCTGGTGCGGACATTACTGAATTTGTTGGTAACTTCAAAAAACCAGAAGGCGAGATTGCTTCGTGGGTACTTGACATCAACAAAACGTTCAACCGTTTTGAAGACCTGCCTTTCCCAAAAGTTGCGGCAATCAATGGCGCATCGATGGGCGGTGGTACAGAGATGACGTTGGTTTGTGACTACCGTGTCATGAGTGACAAAGCCAGCATCGGTTTGCCCGAAGTTAAACTGGGCATCTTCCCAGGCTTTGGTGGTTCGGTGCGTTTGCCACGTATCATCGGTATCGATAATGCCTTAGAAATCATCGCAACTGGCGAAGCACAAAAACCAGCTGCTGCATTGAAAGTCGGTATGGTGGATGCGGTTGTTGCCGCTGACCAGTTAGAGGCTTCAGCGATTGATTTAGTCAAAAAATGTATCGCAGGCGATTTAGATTGGAAAGCACGCCATGACGAAAAAATCAATCCAGTCAAATTAAACGCCCTAGAACAAGCGATGGCATTTAACTCAGCCAAAGGTGTATTGTTCTCAAAAGCCAATCCAGCGCAGTACCCAGCGCCAAAAATCGCGTTAGAGTCTATCGAAAAACACGTGAATCTACCACGTGACAAAGCCTTAGAAATTGAATCTGCAGGTTTTGCAAAAGCCGCAAAAACCCCCCAAGCAGAAAGCCTAGTCGGTTTATTCTTAAACGACCAAGCGGTTCGTAAACTCGCTAAAACTTACAGCGCCAAAGCGCATGATATTAAAGAAGCTGCTGTATTGGGCGCAGGTATCATGGGTGGCGGTATCGCTTACCAAGCCGCCTCAAAAGGCTTGCCAATCATCATGAAAGACATCAAGTCAGAGCAACTTGACTTAGGTATGCGCGAGGCCAGCAAACACCTATCAAGCGGTATGGCACGCGGTAAAGTAACCCCAGCACAAATGGGCGAAACTTTAAGCCGTATCCGTCCTACTCTAAACTACGGTGATTTTGGTGAGACTGACATCGTGATTGAAGCGGTTGTTGAAAATCCAAAAGTTAAACACGCGGTATTAAAAGAAGTTGAAGGACTAGTTAAAGACAACTGTATCCTTGCATCTAACACTTCGACCATCTCTATCACCTACTTAGCTTCGGTACTAGAGCGCCCAGAAAATTTCGTCGGCATGCACTTCTTTAACCCAGTCCATCGTATGCCGCTGGTTGAAGTAATTCGTGGTGAAAAATCAAGCGAAGAAGCGGTAGCGACTACAGTAGCGTTAGCAGAAAAAATGGGTAAAGTGCCCGTGGTGGTAAATGACTGCCCAGGTTTCTTAGTAAACCGCGTATTATTCCCTTACTTCGGTGCGTTTGACTTATTGATCAAACAAGGCGCTGACTTTGTTCAAATTGACAAAGTCATGGAAAAATTTGGTTGGCCAATGGGTCCTGCTTACTTGATGGACGTTGTGGGTATCGACACAGGCGTTCATGGGGCAGAAGTCATGGCGGAAGGCTTCCCAGACCGTATGAAACCAGATTATAAAGTGAGCGGTCAGATATTGTTTGAAGCCAATCGCTTAGGTCAAAAAAATGGCGTTGGTTTCTACAAATACGAAACGGATAAAAAAGGCAAGCCAGTTAAAACTGCCGATCCACAAACTGTTGAATTATTAAAACCATTTATCGATGCGCCAAAACAGTTTGAAGACCAAGAAATCATCGATCGTTTAATGATTGCATTATGTAATGAAACGGTTCGCTGCCTAGAGGACAACATCGTGGCGACACCTGCAGAGGCAGATATGGCGATGATTATGGGTATTGGCTTCCCGCCATTCCGTGGTGGCCCATGTCGTTACATCGACCAAATCGGCCTACAAAATTACCTAGCCCTTTGCGACAAATACGCAAGCTTAGGTAAAGCCTATGAAGCGCCACAAATGATTCGCGATATGGCGGCAAATGGTAAAACTTTTTACCCACAAGCGTAATCGACGATTATAAATTTTAAGGAGAATAAAATGACTACATTAAGTCCAAAAGATGTCGTGATTGTCGATGGCGTTCGTACCGCAATGGGCAAATCAAAAAATGGTATGTTCCGTAATGTACGCGCTGACAGCATGTCTGCGGAGCTTGTTAAAGCTTTGGTAGCGCGTAACCCGTTTGATACCAAACTTGTAGAAGATGTCATCTGGGGCTGTGTCAACCAAACCCTAGAGCAAGGTATGAACATCGGTCGTAACATCGGTTTATTGGCTGAATTACCCCGTACTACGGCAGGTCAAACGGTCAACCGTCTATGCGGTTCATCCATGCAAGCGCTTCACACCGCAGCGGCACAAATCATGACCGGTCAAGGTGATGTGTTCATTATCGGCGGTGTTGAGCACATGGGTCACGTGGGCATGATGCACGGTATTGACATCAACCCAGAGGCTTCAAAATACTATGCAAAAGCCTCTAACATGATGGGTTTAACCGCTGAAATGCTTGGACGTATGAATAACATCAGCCGTCAAGAACAAGATGCGTTTGGTGTAGAATCACATCGCCGTGCATGGGAAGCGACACAGCAAGGTCGTTTCAAAAACGAAATCATCGGCATTGAAGGTCATGACGAAAACGGTAACCTACAACTTTGCACTATCGATGAAGTGATTCGTCCCGATGCCAACCTACAATCATTTGCGGCATTACGTCCCGTATTTGATCCTAAAGGTGGTACCGTGACAGCTGCCACGTCATCCGCCTTATCTGACGGTGCGTCTGCGATGCTTATCATGTCTGCACAAAAAGCCAAAGACTTAGGTTTAACACCACGCGCCCGTATTCGTGGTATGGCAGTGGCAGGCTGTGATGCCGCTATCATGGGTTATGGTCCAGTACCTGCTACCCAAAAAGCCTTAAAACGCGCTGGCATGAGCATCGACGATATGCAAACTATCGAGCTTAACGAAGCATTTGCCGCACAAGGCTTATCAGTTCTTAAGGGCTTAAACCTACAAGACAAACTAGACATCGTTAACCTAAATGGTGGCGCTATCGCGTTAGGTCACCCACTAGGCTGTTCTGGTGCACGTATCACCACCACACTATTAAATGTGATGGAACAACAAGATACCCAAATTGGTCTTGCCACCATGTGTATTGGTCTGGGTCAAGGTATTGCCACCATTATCGAACGTGTATAATTATTTTGTTATTAAAAAAACCCTTGATTTCAATCAAGGGTTTTTTTTACGCGTGTAGTTTTTTACCCATATTTTTTACTAATGTTTTTTATCCGTTTTTCTTTATCATATTTCTTTATCAATGTTTGTTTACTGCTATTGCTTTACCATAAAGTCTAAGAAATTTTTTGCCAAATCTGTTATGTTGTCTAGATAAAAATAGATAAATATAGGTGTATTGTGAGTTTATTCCAAAATCTACTAATTATTTGTATATTAGTATTGATTTCCAGTTTTTTCTCCATTTCCGAAATTGCCTTGGCAGGTGCTAGGCGCATTAAGCTAAAGTTGTTGGCAGAATCGGGTGACAATCGCGCCAATAAAATTTTACATTTACAAGAAAATTCTGCCGAATTTTTTGCCACCTCACAAATTGGGCTAAATGCCGTGGCAATTTTGGGCGGTATCGTCGGTGAGTCTGCGCTTCGCCCCTACTTTATTGACCTTATTTCCCCATTTTATCAAGGCAAAATGCTTGATAATATCGGTTTTATAATGTCATTTTTGTTTGTCACTTTGTTGTTTATTTTGTTTGCCGATTTGATTCCTAAACGCATTGGTATGATTAACCCAGAACGCGTGGCGTTAGCGGTGATTGAGCCTGTACTGCTGTCAATCAAATTATTTAAGCCGCTAGCTTGGATTATCAATGGGCTGGCAAATCTGATTTTTAGAATTTTTAAAGTCAACATGGTGAGAGAAGAAAATATCACCTTTGATGATGTTTCTGCTGTGGTGGATGCAGGGGCGCAAGCGGGGGTGTTGCTCAAGCAAGAACATCACTTTATCGAAAACGTTTTTGAGCTTGAAGAACGTAACGTGCCCTCTAGCATGACCACCCGTGAGAACGTGGTGTATTTCACCCTTGGCGAGTCTGAGCAAAGTATTCGCCAAAAAATCGCAAGTTACCCGTATTCAAAATTTTTGGTATGTAAAGACCATATTGATGAAGTGATTGGCTATGTCGATACCAAAGATATTTTGGTAAAACTTCTTAGTAACCAGTCGCAAATTTTGCTCAATGAAACTACGATTCGTAATGTATTAATCATCCCCGATACATTAACTTTATCTGAGCTGCTAGACCGTTTTCGCTCTAGTAAAGAAAAATTTGCCGTGGTGATGAATGAGTATGCGCTCATTGTCGGTGTCATTACGCTATCTGATATCATGATGACAGTGATGGGGGATTGGGTCGCACCGATTGAAGATGAGCAGCAGATTATCCAGCGTGATGAATTTTCATGGCTGATTGAAGGTACCACGCCGATTGAAAACGTCAAACATGCGCTCGGTATCGAAGATTTTCCTGATTGGGACAACTATGAAACTTTAGCAGGTTTTATGATGTATAAACTGCGCAAAATTCCTCGCCCTGCGGATTTTGTTGAATATCAAGGTTATAAATTTGAAGTAGTCGATATTGATCATCATAAAATTGACCAGTTACTTGTGACGCGTAATTTCAAAGATGAAGAAGAGCACATTATCAGTGATAGTTAGTCAAAGTGATTAAGTAATACGGCCGCTTTGACTTGAAATTGATTAACTTTTTTCACGTTTCTTGTTAAAGTAGTTCATGGTTTCATGAAATCGTGAACTTTTTTCTTTTGGGCTTGGCAAACGGTAAAATTATTTTATGCTTGAAATCCGCCATCTTCAATTATTGACTGCACTACGTGAGCAAGGCTCGCTTGCTGCCGCGGCTGAGGACTTGTATGTCACGGCATCAGCAGTCTCGCATCAGCTCAAAGAAATTGAAAATTATTATGGTGTTAGCCTCGTCAATCGCCGCTCAAGACCGCTAAGCTTTACCCCGGCAGGCAAAGAAGTACTCAAACTTGCGGACAATGTGCTACCGCAATTTAATCGCACCACTGCCAACCTTAAAAGACTGGGTCGTGGTCAAACGGGACAATTGCGTTTGGCCTCAGAATGTCATAGCTGTTTTGATTGGTTGATGCCTATTCTTAATCGTTATCGCAGGGAATGGCAAGACGTTGAGCTGGACTTTAGCTCAGGCTTTGAACCTGAGCCTCACCAAATGCTACTCGATGAAGAAATTGATGTACTTATCACAGCCAGTCGCTTAGCCTTGGAAGGAATCAGCTATCTGCCGTTATTCCAATATGAAAGTCGATTGGTGTTGTCACCGACGCACCCATTAGTTGATAAAAAATCGCCGATTTTGCCAGAAGATTTGATTGATGAAACGCTCATCGTTTATCCCGTGGAAGCCAAGCGCCTTGATATCATCGCGCATTTTTTTGCGCCTGCAGGACTTGCGCCCAAGAAACTAAGAACCACAGAATTGACTGCCATGTTAATTCAGCTGGTTGCGAGTGAACGAGGGGTTGCCTCGTTACCGAATTGGGTGGTCAATGAATACGAAAAAAAAGGATGGGTAATATCAAGGGCGTTAGGAGAGGGTGTGTTTTGCCAGCTTTATGCGGCGACTCGTACCACAAGTAAAGAGGTGGCTTATATTCAAGGGTTTTTGGATCTACTGCCAGAGATTACCCATAAATCGATATTACCAGCCCATCATCGAGCCTAATGGGTTAAACCTAATCAATTAAAAATGCTGGATGTGACATTATGACACTTATATTGATGTATGCCACACCCAAATTACATATCAACATACGCCACCAAAAGACACGCCAATAGATACTAAGGCGAGTTCACCCAGAGTAGAATGGAGTTACTTTGAAACTAAGTTAACCTCTTCAGGTGAGATATGCGTTGTTGCTAATACTGTTGGCTCATCGTATTCAACTTTTTCAGTAACCAATTCTTCATGGCGCAGTGTCACAGGGATTTGCGTTTCATGACTGACGTTTTGGGTCATTAACTGTACTTTTTCCGCCACAATGGTTTCAATATTTACTTTCGCTGTTTGTTGAAGTAGAGGAATCTCAATCGGGGTATCGCCTAAAGTAATCGCTTGTCCATTTACCATCAACTGTGGCACATTGACGTTATTAGTAACCACGCTAACTAAATTATCATGAGAGGCGTTAGGCTGGGCAAATACATGTTCAATCACTAACACTTCTTGATTGAGTGTCACAGGAACGTTAACCGTTTGGGTGATGATTTTTTTTGATAATTTAATATTGTCTTTGATAAATCGCTCGATTTGCACTTGGGGGCGTTCAGCTAATAGCTCTAAAGTGTTAGTAGTATCTTCACGAAGATCGATGGTTTTAACAATATTATCATGAGTATGGTTATCATGGGTGTTTAGTTCAGTAGTATTAATCATCGGGTTTTTCATCGAGTGTTTTCCATTGCAAAGTTATTGTTCCAAAATCCTGTAATAATATATGACAACCACAAAAAAGACAGATGAAATCATCTGCCTTTTTCAAGCCAATGGCAACACCGTTGGCAGAAGTTAAACTTTATAGTAATTAATTCTAATGATATTAATTATCAAAGTTTACGGGGCGAATTTGGGTCGATTGCAGGTGATACATTACCCTCGACAGTATCAACACCCGTTACGCGCTCAACGCCATCTTTTTGTACATCTAATTCTTCACGGCGAACGGTTTCATTAAATGTCTCGGTGCGAGTTTGGGCAACTTTATCTACGTTCACTTCTTCAGTCACGTAAGTTTGTTTGTTGACATTTGCACGTTCTGCTTCCAGTTCAACCTCGATAGTAGCATTGTCATTATCACCGATGCTGCGGTCAGTAGGTTTATTAACTGGCGTACGCTGGATATGCGCTTGTTCTTCAGTTAGCTCAACATTAACAGTGCGTGGCTCAGACACAACGTGTTTACCTACTTTTAGTAGACCCGCTACAATTTTTTCTTTATTGACTGAAAGTCGTTCTTCAAGCAACTGCAGTGTACTCGGTGATTGGTAGTCGTTATCAGTAAGTTTAACGGGCGTTGCAGCACGGTCAAATACATGACGGTCACGAACCGTTTGTTCTTCAATACTGTAATTGTAGTCAGGATCGTAGCTGTCCATTGTTTCAACAGTATCTCGGCTGAGCGAATCAAAATAGACATTGTCGTCTTGAATACGAGCTAACCCTGCTGGTACCAAAACTTCTTTTGAGCTAAACCAACCGCCTACATCAACGATGAAATAACGAATACGACCTGTGGTATCATCAACTAGAGCACCTTGAATGCTACCTATTTTTTCGCCATTGGCGCCATAAGCGGTTTTACCCGTTGGATCAAAATAATCATTACCTAAAAGGTCAACGTGGGTGTCTTGAATATCGCGTAAACGCATTAAACTTGCCATGAGAAAATCTCCTTTATATATCTTATTGTGTATTTTTATTAAAATAGTTAAATTAAAATTTAACAAATATAAGATAATTTTTTATAGTTAACTGAAACTTGTTATAATAAATTTTTTTAAATTCAACAAATTAAATATTTCATCACTGATGGATTGCTGAATTCGCCGATGATAAGAGTGATGAAAAACTTCGTAATCTTTATCGCTCGACTTGCACACAAGGTTACTCGAAAATTTGCCTGTTAAATAGTAGAATTGGATAAAGTTTTGTGTGGTGGGTGTAATTGGCCGTTGTCTTAAGTAACTTTTGCAACCAAGCGTAAAAAAATTGGGCTTTTAGCAATAAAGTAAAAATATATAAAAAAGTTGGGTAGAACACATCGCGCAAACCACCATCGCGAACCCCAGTAATGAGTTATAAAAAATGCGTTATAAAAACATAGTACTAGGTGATTTTTAATGACAAAATATCAGGGCAAAATAAGCCGTTGGCAAGATGACAAAGGCTTTGGGTTTATTGAGCGAACGGATAATAATTTACAAGACTCTGCCATCTTTTTTCATATCAGCGAATACCGAGCGAACCAACGTCCTGTGCTTAATGAAGCGGTAGTTTTTGAAATAGGGCAAGGCAGAGATGGCAAACCCTGCGCTGTCAACGTGCAGCAACAGTCGTTTGTTAGACAAAAAATTGCCCAACAAAATGCCCGCCAAGTTCGTCAAACTCAAAACAACCTTAACAATCAAACATTACTCATGTGGGTGGCTATTGGGGTGCTGTTTTTTGTGTTACTGACCGCTGTTGTGCTGGTTAAGCACTTACCCTTATGGATTATAGGTTGGTATTTTGCGATAAGCTTGGCGACCTATCTGCTGTATGCGCATGATAAAAAAGCTGCGCAAAATGGTGATTGGCGCGTGCAAGAAGCGTCACTCCATAAATTGGCTTTTGTTGGGGGTTGGGTAGGGGCAGCGTTTGCCCATTGGTTATTGCGCCATAAATCGACCAAACCAGAATTTCGTAGGGCTTTTTACTTGACAGTGATCGGCAATCTCTTAGCTTTGGCAATCATAAGTTATATCAACATGAAAATCAGATGATTGCTTGATAGATTGATTGTTATAGGTCGATTGTTGAGCAAAAAAAATCCCTAATATAGATTAGGGATTTTTTTTAGCATGAGACAATTAGATTAATTCAATGGCTAATGCAACCGCTTCACCGCCACCGATACATAAGCTAGCAATGCCTTTTTTGCCGCCTGTGCGTTTGAGTGAGTTGATAAGTGTGACTACGATACGCGCACCTGATGCCCCCACGGGATGACCTAATGCACAAGCACCGCCTTCGATATTAACCTTAGCATGGTCAAGGTCAATTTCTTGCATAGCAAGCATGGTTACCATGGCGAATGCTTCATTGATTTCCCAAAGATCAACGTCTTCTTTGCTCCAGCCAGCTTTTGCTAAAACTTTTTTCACACACTCGATGGGCGCGATGGTAAATTCGCTTGGGTGTTGTGAGTGGGTCGCTTGGGCAACGATGCGTGCAAGTGGTTTTAAGCCTTTTTCTTTGGCTTTGTCTTCTGACATCAATACAACGGCGGCGGCCCCATCAGAGATTGAGCTTGAGTTAGCGGCAGTGACTGTACCATCTTTTGAGAACGCGGGTTTTAAGGTCGGGATTTTGTCTACGTTAGCTTTACCAGGTTGTTCATCCGTGTCAATGACCACATCGCCTTTACGAGTTTTCACGGTGACTGGAACGATTTCGTTTTTGAAGTGACCTTCATTGATGGCGGTGTTGGCACGTTTTAGCGATTCGATAGCAAATGCATCCATCGCTTCACGTGTGATACCCCGTTTATCTGCCATTTCTTGAGCAAATACACCCATTAACTTGCCGGTATCAGCATCTTTAAGACCATCTAAGAACATGGTGTCTTTGATTTCGCCATCACCCATGCGATAACCACCACGTGCTTTTGGTAGCACATAAGGGGCGTTGGTCATTGATTCCATGCCACCTGCTACCACGATATCAAATTCGCCGCTACGAATTGAGTTGGCACCGAGCATAATGGCTTTCATACCAGAACCACAAAGTTTGTTGACATTGATTGCGCCTGTGGCATCTGGGATACCTGCTTTACGCATCGCTTGACGCGCTGGGCTTTGACCTGCACCCGCGGTTAAGATACAACCCATGATAACTTCGTCAATCTCTTCTGGTTTTACGCCGGCACGGTTGACGGCTTCTTTAATGACGGTTGCACCAAGCTCTGGCATTGATACTTCGTTCAAATCACCTTGGAATCCACCCATTGGAGTGCGAACGCCATCTACGATTACGACTGAATTTTCCATATTAAATTTCCTTTGAGTTAGGGTTTTTGTTGTCACAAGCAAACTACGACCTAAATCACTAGGGTCTATAAACAGGGTTGTAAACGGCAACCATGCCAATCACAATAGATGTTTTAAGTTTAGCTAATGCGATACATTTCATATTATCATAGTTAAAATGTAAATTAAACTACTGAAAATACTGTAAAATATACCAGTCAAGTCTACCCAAATTTTACTGCATTAACTCATCCAATCGAATGCGTATCACCTTATCGGTCACGGTATCTAACGCTTCAATTTTGGCAATCGCTTCATTCATATTGCGCTCAACAACGGGGTCAACCATAATAATGACAGGCAAATCAGTGCTAGTATCATCATGCGCTGGCTGTTGCAAAATTGCATCAATACTAATTTTAGACTCACTTAAAATGCGGGTAACTTCTGCTAGTACACCCAAATCATCTTTGACTTGTAGGCGCAGATAGTAGCCTGTGATCATTTCATCGCTCGATAAAATGCGTGTGTTATTTAGTGTCTCAGGCTGGAATGCCAGATGCGGCACCAAATTGGCGGTTGAATCATTGGTCTCTGCAAGGGCGCGTACCATGTCCACCACATCTGCCATCACGGCTGATGCAGTTGCGCCTGCGCCGGCACCCGAACCGTAATACAAGGTTTGTCCGACAGGCTCTGCGTCAACCATGATGGCATTTTTTACCCCATTTACATTGGCAAGTAACACCTGTTTTGGAATCAAAGTGGGGTGTACACGTAATTCAATACCTTCTTCGCCACTGTCTAAAATACGACGTTTAGCAAACCCTAAATGCTTGATACGATAGCCAAGCTCGTTGGCATAACGCACATCTTGCTTGGTGATTTTGGTAATGCCTTCACAGTAAACTTTGTCAAATTGTAGCGGGATACCAAACGCAATTGACGCAAGTAGCGTTAATTTATGCGCAGCATCAATCCCTTCGACATCAAATGTCGGATCGGCTTCGGCATAACCCAGCGCTTGGGCTTCAGCTAGGACATCTGCAAAGTCCCGCTTTTTATCGCGCATTTCAGTCATGATAAAGTTGCCTGTACCATTGATGATACCTGCAAGCCAATCGATTTTATTGGCAGCTAAGCCTTCACGTAAGATTTTGATAATCGGAATACCGCCGGCGACCGCGGCTTCATACGCCACTTTGACGCCCTTGGCATCTGCCTTGGCAAAAATCTCATTGCCATGTTCTGCCAGTAATGCTTTGTTGGCAGTCACAATATGTTTGCCATGCTCGATTGCTGCTAAAATCACCTCTTTAGCCGTGGTCGTACCGCCCATCAATTCCACCACAATATCCACATCATCTTGCTGAACGATATCAAGCAAATCGGCAGATTGTTTGATGTCTGTTGGGATATCGGTACGGTTGCGACGCGTGCCTACGTGGGTAATTTTAATCTCACGTCCTGTGCGACGCGTCATTTCATCAAGGTTGTTTTGCAGTAGTTCAACCACCCCAGTACCCACAGTACCAAGCCCTAAAATCGCTAATTGAATAGGTCGATTATTCATAAAAAAAATTCTCAAATGTCAAAAATATAAAAATAAAAGTTCAAAAGTTGGCTAGCTAAATATACCATGCTAACTTGTGATTGGTAAGGTATAAAATCCAATTGCCCAAAAAAATTAAAACAAAAAAACCAGCTAATGACAACTAGCTGGTTGGTATCCCATCTGGGGTTAACTTATTTGAGGTTGAGCGCCTGTGCCAATTCAGCCGGTGGCAGATAACCGCCAAGTTGATGACCCTCTGTGTCAAACACCGCTGGGGTACCATTGATACCTAAATTTGCGCCTAACTCATAAATTTTACGTACGGGGTTAGTGCAAGTCGATGCATTGATAGGCATGCCCAATTTGGCATCGGTTAAGGCTTTTTTGCGGTCACTGCTACACCAGATTTTTTCCATGATGGGCATGGTCTGTTCACTACGTGGCCAAGGTAGATAACGCACTTCGATCCCCAGTGCGTTCACCTCATCAATTTCACTGTGGAATTTACGGCAATAACCACAATCTGCATCGGTAAACACATAGATTGCTGCTTTCGTCTGCCCCTTGGCGGGGAAGATAATCATGTCTTTTTTATCGATAGTGGCAAGGCTGGCTTTCGCATCTTGCGCTTGCAAGTTCGCTGAGATATGCTCAGGTTTGGCACCACCGACTTTGATGATATCACCTTGTACCACATATTGACCTGTCGCATCGGTAAAAAATGCCGGTAAACCTTCGGCTTTGACCCAATAGATATTTGGCATACTGGTCGCTGTCACCGAGGTGATTTTGGCGGTGATACCTGATTTGGCCAAATTTGCCGTCAGCATTTGCTGTAGCTGCGATTCATTTTTTGCCACAGAGGCTGAGCTGCTAATTGCTTCAAGTTTCTGACTTTCAGACTTGGCGGGTGTGCGCGATTGGGCATTATCACAACCTGCCAAACCAACAATGCCAGCCACGGCGATAACACTGTTAAGCAAACGAATAGTTAATGAGGTTTTAGCAGGATAAGTTGCAAAACGAATGAGCATGAGAAAACCCACAGAACGTTAATATAGGTTTTTATTTTACCATATTGTTATGGAGTATGAGCGCTACCCCTGTCAACTTATTGTTAATAATCTACTAGATTAGGCTTCACATTCTCGCTTGTTTCAGTTTCAATGGACTCAAAGCCATGGACTCAAAGCAATCGGCTTAAAGCCAAGTTCTATTAATGGATTGAAAAATTATTTAACAAAGTTTGTTTAACTGGATTGATTAAAAAAATTCAACGTTTAAGTGAATAACTATTGATAAGTTGCGATACAATTTAAACATTGTGTTTGAATGACAAATTTGTAAACTAACAAATCGTCAGCTAGTTATAACTATTATTATTTTTTCATCCTTTACTATTTTTTAGGAATTTATCATGGCAATTGCTAGTTTGTTAACCTTACTCGACGATATTAGCGTCATCCTAGATGATGTATCGGTGATGACAAAAGTCGCTGCCAAAAAAACGGCGGGCGTGTTGGGTGATGATTTGGCACTCAACGCCAATCAAGTATCAGGGGTAAAAGCCGATCGCGAGCTGCCTGTGGTGTGGAGTGTCGCCAAAGGCTCTTTAGTCAATAAAGCGATATTGGTGCCGCTGGCTTTGATTATCAGTGCAATTTCGCAAGCCTTGGTGACAGGATTATTGATGATTGGTGGTTTATATCTGTGTTATGAAGGGGCAGAAAAAGTGGTGCACAAATTTTGGCCCCACTCTGGCAGTAACGACCCCGAGCAAGCCGAGCGGGTAGCAGCCAATGCCGATGAAAGTGTGGATTTGGTGGCGCATGAAAAAGAAAAAATCAAAGGGGCAGTGCGGACGGACTTTATTTTATCCGCTGAAATCATTGTAATTTCACTGGGCACCATTGCGGCAACGGTGCCTTTACTGGATAAAGCGATAACACTGGTAGTAATTTCACTCATCATGACAGTGGGTGTGTATGGCTTTGTTGCCATGATTGTCAAGATAGATGATTTGGGGCTGCACTTGCAACAAAAGTCGTCATCAGCGGTACAAAGTATAGGTAAAGCCTTATTAGCCTTTGCGCCTATTTTGATGAAAGTGCTATCAATCGCCGGTACTTTGGCGATGTTCTTGGTGGGTGGTGGTATTTTGGCGCATGGCTTTGGTGCGTTACATCATGGGATTGAACATTTAGGTGACTTGTCAGGGGCGTTTTCAGGCTTAACTACCAACCTGTTAAATGCACTGGTTGGTTTGGTAGCAGGTTTAGTGGTAGTTGCGATCATGACAGTCATCTCAAAAATTCGCAATAAGCCTACCCATTAGAAAAGCCCGCCCATTCACTGTATCTAAAATTTGTAGCTAAAATAAAAAAGCAGTTCATGTCGAACTGCTTTTTTTATTGCTATACAGGCACGCAAACACGATTGATTTACTGATTGTGCTGCGGCGTTACCGACTCATCGTGAGAGGGCGCTACGTCAGTTTGGGAGGTAGTCGTCGATTTTTTAGTGACAACCACGGCATTTTCCACCTTTTTACTGGTACGCGCTTTGGGTTTGGCTGCTGGTTTTTCGCTCGCCTTAGCTTTACGCGTACGGGTTTTTGGTGCTTTTGGCGTTGCCAAGGTCAGCATACCAACGGTTGCCGGTTTCATTTGCTCTGCCACACTTTCAATCATGTTCTTATAACTAACGGGTGTGGTTTTACGTTTTTGCGCCGCTGCTTCTGCGCTATCTTCTACGTCCGTTGCTTCAACACCTTCGCTGTCAGTGTTATGGTCTAATGCGGGTTCATCAGCTGTTGGCACTGAGTCAACGTCCTGATTCACTATAGCATCATCCGCTATTGTTGTCGCAGAGACTGACTCGGCTGGTTGGTTAGCGACTGGCACATTGTGCGCTTGCAAGTAAGCTTCGACCAATTTACCTTGCTCAATCAAAGCATGACCTTGCTCGCCCAAGCGCGCCACAATCCATGCGCCTACGCTACCTGATTGATATGACAGGTGATTTTGGTTAGGCGACGCTGATTGAGTTGAGGCTGCTTCTACTTGACCGGTGACACTGTCAGTTTGATTGGGGGTAGGCTCAGCAACTGACGGGTTTGCGTCAGTCGGCGCTTGAGCGACAGCGGTATTCACTAAGGAACCGCGTGGATCATTGATGGCGCGTTTAGTCACTGTTGGCAGCGCAGCGTCAGTTTTGCCTGCTTGGCGTTGGAACTGATTGGCTGGCAAAATGGCCGTATGATAATCATCCAAGTTTTGCGCGGATAGACTGGCATAGCCATAATTTCTAAAGTACTGCCCAAAACGCTGTTGTTCAGCCCCTACGACATTATCTTTTGCTGGGGTAGTGGTGGTAGCAGCTTGATGATTAAAGGCATCGATGGCTTGGATAAAGCAGCTAACCACGCTGTCACTTGCCATTTTTTCAGCGGCATTATCTAAGTACTGATTAATAAACTGACTCACCGTACCTGAAATTTTTGTCACCGAAGTACTCACTACAGAGGCAACTGGGCTAAATTGCGCTTGATAAGCCTTATAGACTTCGCGTGGGTCATTTTTGGCACGACCTTGGCTCGGTGTCACTGCTAGCTGGGCAGGGGCTTGCTCAGCGGATGGCGCAGATGGTATAGAGGCTGTAGAAAGCTCTGCTACCTTGTCATTGGAAACTGTAACGCTGCTAGGGTTAACTGGCATCTGAATTGCCTGTTCTGGTGTTGTGGGTTCGGCTGTCGTAGCCGAGGCTATTGACTGCACCTCAGTTTTTGCAATTTCTCCTTTGCTGGCATCTAGCGAGAGGTGCGTTGTTTCAACCGCAGCTATAGTTTGCTGTTGTTCAGTTTTAAATACTTGAACTTGCACACTGTTGGGGTCACGTTGTTTGGTGCCTTTCGGTTTTTCTGCTCTGGATTGGTTGTTTTTTCTACCATCGACAGGGGCAACAGCGGTATCAGTGGCTGTTACATCATTGACTGCAATCGCGTTACTATCGTCATTCGCTAGTGTAGCACGACGTTCTTTGACCCCACGGCTGTCACGGCGACTATTCGGCTCGCGTTTTGGCAGCTCACTAGTTTTGGCAGTTTTTGACGCATCGTTTGACTTGTCTTTATTGCTGTCAGTGTCCTGTGATGAAACTTCCGCCTCACTCGTTTCAGATTGATAACGGTTTGGTTTTTTAGCCTTTGGTTTGCGGTTACCACGTTTACGGCGCTCGGCATCTTTATCGCCTGATTCAGCCGTGGCTAAAGGTTGTTGAGACGCTTCTTGATAAGGATTGGCACTAGTTTCACTGGTGTTTGTGCTCACCGCAGGGATGCTTGCCGTCAATGCGGCATGATTGATTTGACCTTGCACCCCCAAGCTTTGCGCCCCGGTATTGACGAGACTCTCAATCGCCGAAGCGGCATCTTGACCACTAAAGTGTGGGGTGACTTGGGCTTGCTGGGTAGGGGCAAACAAGTTCGATAGCCAAGCGACTGCTGAAGTCGCAGGGACAGTGGCAGCCGGCTGCACGGGTTGTGGCGCGGCAGCTTTGGCGGCAGTCGTATTGTTGGCAGTTTGCTGAGGTTTGTTGGATGGCGTTGCAGGGTTAGGCGTGGTATTGGCGGCGTTGCTAGCATTGCTCCAGGCATTATGATTACCTGTCGGTGCTACACGGCTCACTTCATTGTCATCGGTGTGCCAGTTGCTCGTATCGTAGCCACGGTCTTTATATTCTTGTTGTTGGCTTTCGGCGACACGCTCATAGCTCGATGGCGCGAATCCATCACTGTTATAAGTGATATTAAACTCGGGGGATTCAAGATGCGCATGCGGCAAGATAGTAATGCGCGTGCCACTTTCTTGCTCAAGACACACCAGCGTTTCACGTTTTTCGTTGAGTAAAAATGCCGCGATGTCAGTTGGCACTTCGGCTTGTATTTCGCCATGACGCTCTTGTAGCGCCCGTTGTTCGATTTGACGCATGATTGACAAAGCAAGTGAACGCAAGTCACGAATCATACCGGTACCATGACAACGGGGGCAGAGGTAACCTGTCGCTTCTTCAAGTGACGGACGCAAGCGTTGACGACTCATTTCAAGTAGTCCAAAACGTGAAATTTCAGCGAATTGGATACGCGCGCGGTCGTTTTTGGTGGCTTCTTTGAGACGATTTTCCACTTGTTTTTGGTGGTCATCGGTTGCCATGTCAATAAAGTCAATAACAATCAAACCACCCATATCACGCAAGCGTAATTGACGGGCGATTTCATCTGCCGCTTCTAAATTGGTATTAAACGCCGTTTCTGAGACATCCGCGCCTTTGGTGGCTTTTGATGAGTTAATATCAATCGATACTAGGGCTTCAGTTTGGTCAATCACAATCGAACCGCCGCTTGGCAAACGTACTTCACGTTGGTAGGCGGTTTCGATTTGTTTTTCAATTCCAAAACGGGCAAACATCGGCTCATAGTCAGTGTATTTGCGCAGTTTATTTGCTTGCTGCGGCATCACCGCTTCAATAAAATTCGCCGCTTCATTATAGGCGTATTCATTGTCGACCCAAATTTCCGCGATATCATCACGCAGGTAGTCGCGTACGGCACGGGTGACGACGCCCGCTTCTTGGTGCAACAGGCGAGGTGAGGGGAATTTTTGGCTTTGTTGTTGGATGCCTTTCCAGATGTTTAATAAATGGTCAAGGTCTTGTTGTAATTCATCCGTGGTTTTACCAATCCCTGCGGTACGGATGATAACGCTCATGCCTTTAGGTAGTCTTAGCTCACTTAGCGCTTGCTTCATCTCATCGCGCAGCTTGCCAGAGATTTGGCGAGAGATGCCGCCGCCACGCGCGTTGTTGGGCATCAATACCAAATAACGACCTGCCAATGAAATAAAAGTAGATAACGCCGCGCCTTTATTACCGCGTTCTTCTTTTTCCACTTGCACGATGAGCTCATCGCCTTCTTTAATCAGTTGTTTGATGTTATTGGTAGAGCGAGGGTCGCCTGCTAGATACTCTGGGGCGATTTCACGAATCGGTAAAAAACCTTGACGTTGCGAACCGTATTCGACAAATACCGCTTCAAGCGATGGCTCGACACGGGTCACATGACCTTTATAAATATTGGCTTTTTTTTGCTCGCGGGTACGGTTTTCTAAATCGAAATCATACAAATGATTGCCATTGCACAGGGCAACACGGATTTCTTCGGCGTGGGTAGCATTGATGAGGATGCGTTTCATGTGTTTTCTCCTAAACACACAAAACATACGAGCGTAGATAAATGTTGCTATCAAACATTACTATCAAATATTAGATAAAACAACGTCAAACAGTCCTGACTAGACTCGCTGATACCAAGCGCAAGTGGCTTGACAACGCTTGATAACAAGGTTTGTTGTTCACCAAAAATTGCATGATTAAGTTGGATTATTGCCATAGCGAGGTTGTAAGCCTGTTAGGTAAATGCAACTGTCATGCTGGATTGGGGGTTGTTGCCCAAAACAATGTGTGTTTTAGGACAGATGAATGAACCCTTTTTCCCTATTGGTCAAAAAGTGTTAGCGTTAGTTTTCGTTTTAAATGGCAAGCCTGATAAGTTAGGTTTTACAAAGGCGTGGGCAATTTAAAATGGTAAATCGTCCAAAACCGTAAACGTTTATCTCAAAATCGCAACTACTGAGTTCATTTACCTAGGCGCATAATACGCTAATCGTTACCAGCTGTTTTGTGGTTGTAAGGCACAAAACCCACCATTTATCTGTTATCTCTATATATCACTAATCTTTACAAACTATTTGAACATGTTTTCAAATGACAATTATCTTCGTTACTCGTATGTCGTGTGCTGATATTGATTAAAATCAGTCTTAAAATCTATAAATATTGGCAGTCTAGTGCGCCCTATCGTGAGTCATACTGCCATGAATAAATTTCGGCTGTATGGGCGACAGCAAAAGCGACAGTCTAATTATCCCGCATACACTCCATTCTAAGGAAGCTTAACAGGGTTTAAGTCGAATTGATGGCGCGAATTCATAGCGGCACAGGCACTAAACTGCTAAACTATAGCAAATTTTTATGTAAACGGCTATCAAAATATGACAGAGCACGCGCAGTCTCCCAAACGTCCCGCCCATCCTAACAAAAAACGCGACACCCCATCGCAACAATCGGCTCATCAAACCCCAAAACGCATGCCTAGCAAACAACCGCAGTCTGCAGATGACGATATTTTAGATTTTGCTAAAGTCAATTATCTGACCGTCACGCGCCAGCAACATGACCAACGTGTCGATAACTTTTTGTTGGGTCGTCTTAAAGGACTGCCGCGCTCACACGTCTATAACATGATTCGTTCCGACGAAATCCGTGTCAATGGCAAACGCTGTAAACCCCACGACAAACTGCAGCGTAATGACGTGGTGCGCATTGCACCCATCAAGCTTGCCACGCGTGAAAAGCCCGTGATTAGCCCTGACTTTGCCCAGAGCTTGCTTGAGCGCATTGTGTATGAAGATGAGGGTCTAATCGTACTCAATAAACCATCGGGTATGGCGGTGCATGGCGGCAGTGGCGAGAGTTTTGGCGTGATTGAAGCCATGCGAGAAGCAACGAGTAAAAAATACCTTGAGCTAGTACATCGCATTGACAAAGATACCTCTGGTTTACTGATGATTGCCAAAAAACGCTCAACCCTTAAAACTTTACAAGAGCATTTGCGAGAAAAAACCTTGCAAAAAACCTATCTGTGTTTGGTGGTAGGTTGGATAAGTAGCGAAACACAAACCATTGATAAACCGCTATTAAAATACACGTTGCCTGCCACACAAGAAGGCAAAAGCGGTGAACGCCGGGTCAAAGTGGATGTAAAGTCCGAAGACAGTAAGCCAAGCCAAACCCAAATTAACGTGTTGCAAAAATTTGAGTTAAATGGTCAAGAAGTCAGCTTAATTGAAGCCAAACCGCTCACAGGGCGTACTCATCAAATCCGTGTGCATTTGGCGAGTATCGGGCATCCGCTGTTGGGTGATGATAAATACAATCCGAATGTGGCTAAAGGCGATAAAAGCGTGCGCCGTTTGTGCTTGCATGCTTATCAGCTTGCTATTCCGGAATATGAGGTGATAACAGCAGATTTACCCGATGATATGCAATCATTAGTAGGGTAATAAGCGGTGGCAATAGTCTATAAAGATGATAGATGGGCAAAGCTAGAGCCTTCGCTCATCACGCAAATTACTGAGCAGTTTAACCAATTTTCAGCAACTCAAGTGCGGGCGTTTTTGCTATCTCTTGCCCTTGAAACATCCGCAAATACCGATGATTGCATTGTTTTTATGCCATTGACTTACTTAGTAGGTCAACAGCCTGTGGCTATTCCGAAGCAATCAAGCATTCAGACAACCACTCAAGAATTCCCGATTGATAAAAAGATTGAGGTGAATGGCAAAGGCATCACGTTTGAAAAAGCCATGATGTTTAACCAAATGGGTATTTTGGGTAACTATGATATGGGGTATGAGGATAATCTTGAGTATATTGCCGATTTTTCAAAGGCATTACAAATCTTATTAACTACAAATGCGCTAACTGCTGAGGATTTTATCAATATAGTGCATTACTTATTATGGGTTTGGGAAACTCGCTTTCATCGAAAAGATTTTTGTCCCGAGATTGTCAGTCGAATTAATCAATTTTTACAATCAAGTGAAAACAACAACTTATGAATAATTTTAACCAAAAATCGCTAATCATTTTCGATTGGGACGGCACGCTGATGGATTCGGTTGGCTTAATCGTCGCTGCCATGCGCTATGCTGCCGAAAAGCACGGTTTAACCGTCACCGATGACGCCACCAAATCCATTATCGGCATTGCGTTAGTCGATGCGTTTCCCATGCTTTTCCCCAATCACAGCGATAAATATGATGAACTTTTAGCCACTTACTCTGAGTATTATGTCAAGCATTGTGACAACGACAAACTGTTTGATGGTATTAAAGAATTGATTCAAGATTTACACGCACAAGGCAAAACCTTAGCGATTGCCACAGGCAAGAAACGAAAAGGGCTGCAGCGCGTGCTACCCAATTCTGGGATTCAAGCGTTTTTTACGCTCACCAAAACCGCTGACGAAACCGCAGGTAAGCCAAATCCCTTAATGCTTGAGCAAATCTTGTTAGAAACAGGCACAAGAATCGAAGACGCTGTTTTTATCGGTGATAGTATTCATGATATTCGGATGGCAAATAATATCAATATGGACAGCATAGCAGTGAGTTACGGCTGTGAAAAGGCCGATGTTTTGGCAAAAGAACATCCAACCAAGCTTGTGACTACAATCAATGAACTAAAACAACAGCTAATTTAGTTTAGCTTTGTGCAGATAACTAACTTCGAGTAGAATAACGGCAATTAAAAATTTTAAAAAGCTGTTAATAATGACCGAAGAACTACTCATCAACATCAGCCCATCTGAGAGCCGAGTCGCCGTGCTCGAAGATGGGATACTCAACGAAATCTTTATCGAACGCCATAGCAAACTTGGCTCAGTGGGCAATATCTACCTTGGCACAGTGGTGCGCGTACTGCCAGGGATGCAGGCGGCGTTTATCGACATTGGGCAATCGCGTACCGCGTTTTTGCACGTCAATGATATGCAGACCCTGCGTCCTAAGCTCTCAGCCATTGAGCCGCCCAAACCGCAAAACCCCGCAATTGACAATACTCTAGACCCTGACACCACTACGCTTGCGATGACCACAACCACCTATCAGCCACCGCCTAGCGAGTTGATAGAAAACCGCTTGTATGAAGGACAGCGTATCTTGGTGCAAGTGATTAAAGATCAATTAGGCAGTAAAGGGGCACGACTGACGACGGATGTGTCATTGCCTTCGCGTTATTTGGTGTACTTGCCGTATGGTGAACATATTGGCATCTCTCAGCGGATTGATGGCGATGAGCGAGAGCGGTTAAAAACACAGCTTGGCGAGCTGATGCACCAAGTCAATCTACAAGGCGGATTGATTGCCCGTACCGCTGCCGAAAATATCCCGCAATCCAAACTTGAAGAAGATATTTATTATCTACTACAGCTTTGGCGGATGGTACAAGCCCGCCGTGAACAAACGCCGACCCATCGCCGTTTTGAGCTGATTTATCAAGATTTATCGCTACCTTTGCGCGCGATTCGAGATTTGATTGGTGAGCAGACGGAAAGGGTGACGGTCGATAATGCCCGAGTGTTTGATGCTATTCGTCATTTTGCCAAAGAATTTGTCCCTGCCATTTTCCCACGTATTCAATTGTACGAAGGCGAGCAGGCGTTATTTGATGTTCACCGCGTTGAAGAGGATTTAAAAGACGCGCTCAATCGCCGTGTTAATCTCAAATCAGGCGGTTATCTCATCATTGACCAAACCGAAGCCATGACCACCATTGATGTCAATACAGGCTCATTTGTCGGAGGGCGTTCCCTTGAAGATACGGTGTATAAAACCAATTTAGAGGCTACCCACGCCATCGCCCGTCAGCTGCGACTGCGTAATTTGGGCGGGATTATCATTCTTGACTTTATCGATATGCAAGAGCAACAACACCGCGATGAAGTGCTAGCAAGCCTGCAAGAACAATTAAAGCGCGATTATGCCAAAACCAACATCAGCGAAGTCTCAGCGCTTGGGCTAATAGAGATGACTCGCAAACGCACGCGAGAGAGCCTACAACAACAGCTTTGTGAGCCGTGTCCAACCTGTGGCGGTAAAGGCTTTGTCAAAAGCGCCGAAACCGTGTGTTTGGAGATTTTCCGCGAATTGATGCGCTGTGCCAGAACCTATAATGCCCCTAAGAAATTTACCGTGGTCGCAAATAGCGGGGTGATTGATTTGCTTGAAACCATTGAAGCGGATACGGTGGCAGAGATGGAATATTTGCTGGGTCGTCCGATTAATTTGGAGAGTGATAACCGTTTTAATCAAGAACAATATGATATTTTGCTAGATTAGCCTATTGCTTTTACCCAAAAAATCGGTATAATACAGCCCACTTAACTTATTGCAGGGCGACGAAGATGATTCGTCAATTCATAAAAGAATAAGCCCTTTAATACAGTCGCTCCATTGTTTGCGACACGAAATTAAAGAATACAGTTTCACCGACTATTAATAATGCTATCTATGTATTGCAAGTTAATAGTTTGAGTGGGACCGAAATTTTTTTATTTTCAAAAAGTGCCTGTCAAGAACAGGTAAAAAATGCAAGTTAGGTGTTTACTCAATAACAGCTTAACACCCAACGCAAATTAACCCATATCAAACTTTATATTAGGAGCTTACTGGCATGGCTAACCAGAAAATCCGTATCAGACTTAAATCTTTTGACCATCGTCTGATTGACCAATCAGCTCAAGAGATTGTTGATACCGCAAAACGCACAGGTGCACAAGTTCGTGGTCCAGTACCGCTACCAACTCGCATTGAACGCTTCAACATCTTAACCTCACCACACGTGAACAAAGATGCCCGTGACCAATACGAAATCCGCACATTCAAACGTATGGTAGATATCGTTCAGCCTACTGACAAAACAGTCGATGCACTGATGAAGTTGGATTTGGCGGCGGGTGTTGATGTACAAATCGCATTAGGCTAACCCCTTAGGGTAACACCTATATTGAATAACAGTAAAAATTAAGAGGTTAACAACATGGCGATCGGTTTAGTCGGAAAAAAATGCGGCATGACTCGTATCTTCACAGAAGCAGGTGTTTCAATTCCTGTAACTGTTGTTGAAGTTACTGCCAACCGTATCTCTCAAATCAAAACACAAGACACAGACGGCTATCAAGCTATCCAAGTAACAACTGGTGAACGTCGTGATTCTCGTGTTAATGCAGCTCAAAAAGGTCACTTTGCAAAAGCTGGCGTTGCTGCAGGTCGTGGCACTTGGGAATTTCGCGTCGAAGACAGCGAACTTGAAGGCCGCGAAGCAGGTAGTGAAATCGCTGCTGACTTGTTCCAAGTAGGTCAAATCGTTGACGTAATTGGTACCAGTAAAGGTAAAGGTTTCCAAGGTGGTATCAAACGCCACAACTTCCGTTCACAAGATTGGACACATGGTAACTCAGTATCTCACCGCGTTGTGGGTTCTACAGGTCAAAACCAAACACCGGGTCGTGTATTTAAAGGCAAAAAAATGCCAGGTCAAATGGGTAACAAACGTGTGACCGTACAAGGCTTAGAAGTGATTTCAGTTGATGCTGAAAAAGGTATCCTAGTTATCAAGGGTGCAATTCCTGGTGCCAACGGTGGCGACGTTATCGTACGTCCATCAGTTAAAGCTTAATCAAGGGGATTAACGTGAATCTAAATACAGTAACAGGTTCGGCGGTTGAGCTATCAGACGTAGCATTTGGTCGTGAATTCAACGAAGCACTTGTACACCAAGTAGTTACCGCTTATTTAGCGGGTGGTCGTCAAGGTAGCCGTGCTCAAAAAACGCGTGGTGAAGTATCTGGCGGTGGTAAAAAACCATGGCGTCAAAAAGGTACTGGCCGTGCACGTGCAGGTTCTATCCGTAGCCCAATTTGGGTCGGTGGTGGTCGCGCATTTGCCGCCAAACCACAAGATTGGTCACAAAAAGTGAACCGTAAAATGTACCGTGGTGCCATGCAATGCATTCTTGCTGAATTGATTCGTCAAAACCGTTTGGTATTGGTTGATGACATCAGCATTTCAGCCCCAAAAACTAAAGAGCTTATCGCTAAACTTAAAGACTTAAATGCCCCTAAAGCATTAATCGTTACCAATGAAGTTGACGAAAATCTTTACTTAGCTGCTCGCAATATTCCATACGTCAGCGTACTAGGTAGCACTGAAGTTGATCCAGTTAGCCTAATTGCGTTTGACAAAGTCATCATGTCTGTCGCAGCCGCCAAAGAAATTGAGGGAGTGTTAGCATGAATAACGCAAGACTATATCAGGTACTAAAAGCACCTGTATTTTCAGAAAAATCTCAAATCTTGGGCGATACGTTAGGTGTGCAAGTGTTCAAAGTTGACACCAACGCGACAAAAAAAGAGATTAAAAAAGCCGTAGAATTAATGTTTGAAGGTGTTGAAGTAGTTAAAGTTAACACTTTGAATGTTAAAGGTAAGACAAAGCGATTTGGTCGCACGGTAGGTCGTCGTCAAGACTTCAAAAAAGCCTATGTGACCTTAAAAGCTGGTCAAGATGTTCAAGTAGCCGACGTAGCAGAACAACCTGCTGCCGACAACGAATAAGGATTACACAATGCCTATCGTAAAAGCCAAACCGACATCACCAGGTCGCCGATTTGTCGAGAAAGTGGTGCATCCACACCTTCATAAAGGTCGTCCTTATGCAGCATTAGTAGAGTCAAAAGGCAAAACTGGTGGTCGTAACAACAACGGTCGCATCACTACCCGTCATATCGGTGGTGGTCATAAACAGCATTACCGTGTTGTTGACTTCAAACGTAACAAAGACAACATCCCTGCTGTTGTAGAGCGTATTGAGTACGATCCAAACCGTACTGCACACATCGCACTACTTAAATATGCAGACGGTGAGCGTCGTTACATTATCGCACCAAAAAAATTGCAACAAGGCGATACCGTTATTTCTGGTGAAACTGCACCAATTCGCCCAGGTAACTGCTTACCACTACGTAGCATTCCAGTGGGTACAGTGATTCACAATATCGAACTTAAAATCGGTAAAGGTGCACAGATCGCTCGTTCAGCAGGTGCTGCGGTTCAATTATTGGGTCGTGATGGTATCTATGCAATCGTTCGTTTACGTTCAGGCGAAACTCGTCGTATCCACGTAAATTGTCGTGCGGTTATCGGTGAAGTATCAAACACTGAAAATAACCTTAAATCATTGGGTAAAGCAGGTGCCAACCGCTGGCGCGGCGTTCGTCCTACCGTTCGTGGTACTGCAATGAACCCAGTTGACCATCCACACGGTGGTGGTGAAGGTCGTAACTTCGGTAAACACCCAACCAGCCCATGGGGTCAAAAGGCTAAAGGCCTTAAAACACGTTCTAACAAACGTACTGACCACATGATTATCCGCCGTCGTCGCGTCAATAAGAAATAAGGAATAATTTCATGCCTCGTTCATTGAAAAAAGGTCCATTCATCGATGCGCACTTGTTTGCCAAAGTTGAGAATGCGTTAGAAACTAACTCACGCAAACCAATCAAAACTTGGTCACGTCGCTCAATGATTTTGCCACAAATGGTCGGCTTAACTATTTCTGTTCATAACGGTCGTACACACGTACCTGTTATCGTAAACGAGCAAATGGTTGGTCATAAACTTGGTGAATTCGCCCCAACCCGTACATATCGTGGTCACGGCGTTGACAAGAAATCTAAGAAATAAGGTGCTCATCATGGAAGTAACTGCAAAATTACGCGGTGCCGCCATTTCGGCACAAAAAGTACGCTTAGTTGCTGACGAAGTTCGCGGCAAATCAATCGAGCGTGCATTAGATATCTTAACCTTTAGCAACAAAAAAGCCGCTAAATTGGTTAAAAAATGCTTAGAATCTGCGATTGCTAACGCTGAGCATAACAATGGTTTAGACATCGATACATTGCGTGTTTCTACCATTTATGTGGATGAAGGTATTACGTTAAAACGTGTTTTACCACGTGCCAAAGGTCGTGCTGACCGTATTAGCAAACGTACTTGCCACATCACAGTTAAGGTAGGAGCATAATATGGGACAGAAAGTTCATCCAATCGGCATCCGTCTTGGCGTAATCCGTAAATCAAACGCTAACTGGTATGCAGATCCAAAAAAATACTCTGAATACTTAATCAACGACTTACAAGTTCGTAAATATTTAGAGAAAAAGCTTAAAGCAGCGATGATCAGTGGTATTAGCATCGAACGTCCTACGGGCGCAGCTAAAATCACTATCGCCACGGCACGTCCTGGTATCATCATTGGTAAAAAAGGCGAAGATATCGAAAGCCTACAAAAAGAACTTACCAAATTAATGGGCGTACCAGCACAAGTTAGCATTGAAGAAATCACCCAACCAGACTTAGACGCGCGTCTAGTGGCTGATGGTATTGCTTCACAACTTGAACGTCGTGTCATGTTCCGCCGTGCTATGAAACGTGCTGTTCAAAACAGTATGAAAGCTGGCGCACAAGGTATCAAAGTTGAGCTATCAGGTCGTCTTGGCGGCGCTGAGATTGCTCGCTCAGAGTGGTATCGTGAAGGTCGTGTACCTTTGCATACATTACGTGCAGACATTGACTACTCAAATGTACGCGCAGAAACCACTTACGGTACTATCGGTGTAAAAGTTTGGATTTTCCGTGGTGAAGTGCTTGACGGCATGAACCGTGTATATAATCCAGTCAAAGAAGAAAAGCAAGCACGTGCACCTCAAAAACGTCGTGCTCGTAATGATCGTAGCGACCGCCCACGTAGTGAGCGCCCAGCTAAAGACAGAGGTTAATCGATATGTTACAACCAAAACGTACCAAGTTTCGTAAAGTACAAAAAGGACGTAATACGGGGTTAGCTCACCGTGGTAGTAGCGTATCTTTTGGTACAATCGGACTTAAATCAGTAGAACGTGGTCGTATGACTGCACGTCAAATCGAAGCTGCTCGTCGTACGATTTCACGTCGTATCAAGCGCGGTGGTAAAATTTGGATTCGTGTATTCCCAGACAAACCAATTACCGAAAAACCACTAGAAGTTCGTATGGGTAAAGGTAAAGGTCCAGTAGAATACTGGGTATGCGAAATCAAACCAGGCAAAATGCTTTATGAAATCGAAGGGGTTTCTGACGAGCTAGCAACTGAAGCGTTCACGCTTGCAGCTGCCAAGTTGCCTTTCAAAACCACCATTGTTAAACGGACGATAATGTAATGAAGATCAGTGAACTTAAAGACAAATCAGTCGAAGAGCTGACCCAATTACTAGACGAAAAACAGTTAGAAACATTTCGTCTTCGTATGGCAAAAGCCACTGGTCAGTTAGGCAACACCCATGAGATTAAAGCAAATCGTCGTACGATTGCTCAAATCAAGACTCTTATCTCTGAAAAACAGAACACCGAAAACCAAGGGGCTTAATCATGAGTGAGCAAAATACCAACCAAGCTAACGCTACTGAACAAAGTACAGTCACTGGTAAAGTTGTCAGTGACAAAATGGATAAAACCATTACTGTACTTGTTGAGCGTCGTATTCGTCATGCCAAATACGGCAAAATGATTCGCCGTTCGACCAAACTACATGCTCATGACGAAAACAATGAGTGTGGCGTTGGTGATACAGTTCGTATCAAATCAACACGTCCACTATCAAAAACCAAATCTTGGGTATTAGTAGACGTCGTAGAAAAAGCAGTTAATATTTAATTTAACTTAAATAGATAGTTATAATTGCAAAGCAAGTCAGTAACTGCTACAATACGCCACCTTAAAAATGGCTTATTGTGGCAAAGACTTGTTTTGCCAATTTATGGAGTAACGCGATGATTCAGACTGAAACAATGCTGGAAGTTGCAGACAACAGTGGTGCAAAACGAGTTATGTGCATTAAAGTGCTAGGTGGCTCACATCGTCGTTATGCATCAGTAGGCGACATCATTAAAGTGACTGTGAAAGAAGCAATTCCACGCGGTCGTGTCAAGAAAGGTGATGTAATGAACGCGGTAGTCGTACGCACGAAGTTTGGTGTACGTCGTCCTGACGGTTCAGTACTACGTTTTGATGATAATGCAGCTGTGTTGTTGAACAACAATAAAGCACCAATTGCAACACGTATTTTTGGACCAGTAACCCGCGAACTACGTGGCGAACAATTTATGAAAATTGTTTCATTAGCCCCAGAAGTATTGTGAGGAAAACATGGCAAAATTACGTAAAGGCGACCAAGTGATTGTAATTGCTGGCAAAGACAAAGGCAAGCAAGGTACAGTACTAGCAGTAAAAGAAGACCGTGTAAAAGTTGAAGGCATCAACATCGTTAAAAAACACCAAAAGCCAAACCAACAGACTGGCGTTGAAGGTGGTATTATCGAGAAAGAAGCATTTTTACACATTTCAAATGTTGCAATTTATAATGCAGCAACCCAAAAGGCAGATCGTATTTCTTACCAATTGAATGACGAAGGCAAAAAACAACGCGTTTATCGTTCATCTGGTGAAGTTGTGGCGACTGCATAACCATCTAAGGGTATCAGTAATGGCAAGACTTAAAACACAATATAACGAACAGCTTAAGCAAAAAATTCAGCAAGAGCTTGGTTTAGCCAACGTTATGGAAATCCCTAAAATCACCAAAATCACCCTAAACATGGGTGTGGGTGATGCAGCTCAAGACAAAAAAGTTCTTGAAGGCGCATTAGCGGATATGACGGCAATTGCCGGTCAAAAACCTGTAGTAACCAAAGCTCGCAAATCAGTTGCAGGCTTTAAAATCCGTGAAGAATGGCCAATCGGCTGTAAAGTAACGTTACGTGGCGAACAGATGTACGAATTTTTAGATCGTTTAATCTCAATCGCTATTCCACGTATCCGTGACTTCCGCGGTTTTACAGATAAAGCATTTGATGGCCGTGGTAACTATTCACTAGGTATCAAAGAGCAAATCGTTTTCCCTGAAGTTGACTTTGACAAAATCGACCGTATTCGTGGTTTAGATATTACCATTACGACTACCGCAAAAACTGATGATCAAGGTCGTGCATTGCTTAAAGCATTCGGCTTCCCATTCAAGGGCTAACAGCAAGGATAAGGCAATATGGCAAAGAAAAGTATGATTAATCGCGAATTTAAACGCGAAGCGACTGTTGCTAAATATGCTGAGAAGCGTGCAAAGCTTAAGGCAATTATCAGCGACATCAACGCAACTGACGAAGAGCGTATGGACGCCATGCTGGCATTACAAGCATTGCCACGTGACGCTTCACCTGTACGTTTACGTAACCGTTGTGCATTGACAGGTCGTCCACATGGTTATTTCCGTAAATTTGGTCTTTCACGTAACATGATTCGTGAAAAAGTAATGCAAGGTGATGTACCTGGCGTTCATAAAGCAAGCTGGTAAGGGGAAACAATATGAGTATGCAAGATACCGTTGCTGATATGTTGACTCGTATCCGTAATGCACAAATGGCTCAAAAAGCGTCTGTGACTATGCCAAGCTCAAAACTACGTAAATCAATTGCTGATTTACTAGTGAAAGAAGGTTATGTTGCAACCGCAGAAACTCAAGAAGTTGGTACAGGTAAAGCTGAATTAACCATCGAGTTAAAATATTTTGAAGGTAAACCAGTTATTGAGACGATTAAACGTTATAGTCGTCCAGGTTTACGTCAATACCGTGGTAAAGATGCACTACCAAGCGTCCAAAAAGGTCTAGGTGTAGCAATCATCTCTACCAATAAAGGCATCATGAGCGACCGTGAAGCTCGTGCAGCTGGATTAGGCGGCGAAGTTATTGCGTTCGTAGCTTAATTAACATTAAGAGGGACAGGCATAGTTTGTTGTGCCTGTTCGTTTTTTTATCACTTTTATAGGAATTACCCGTATGTCTCGTGTGGCTAAAGCCCCTGTAGCACTACCAAATGGTACAAGTGTTACTTTGAACGGTCAGCAGGTTGAAGTTAAAGGTAGCAAAGGTACGCTAACTTTACGCCTGCATGATTTGGTCGAGCTAAAACAGGAAGATAATCAAATTATTCTTTCACCAAAATCTGACACCAAAGACGGTTGGATGCACACTGGTACAGTTCGTGCATTATTAAGCAACATGGTTAAAGGTGTTACTGAAGGCTTCGAACGTCGTCTACAATTGATTGGTGTTGGTTATAAAGCCGCTGTTGCTGGCAATAAAGTCAACCTAAACTTAGGTTACTCACACCCAATCGAATATGTACTACCTGAAGGTGTTACTGCTGAAACCCCAACTGCGACTGAAATCGTGTTAAAATCTAGCGACAAACAAAAGCTAGGTCAAGCAGCAGCAAACATTCGTGGCTATCGCCCACCTGAGCCTTACAAAGGCAAAGGCGTTCGTTATAGCGATGAGTATGTCGCTCGTAAAGAAGCTAAGAAAAAATAAGGTGAAATGACATGTTTGATAAAAAAGCTGCTCGCCTTCGCAGAGCGAAAAAAACCCGTGCACATATCCGTGGTTTAGGCGTAAATCGTCTATCTGTTAATCGCACTAACACCCACATTTATGCACAAGTTATCTCACCAACAGGTGGTGAAGTGTTAGCCCAAGCTTCAACGTTAGATACTACTTTACGTGCTGGTCAAACTAGCAACATCGAAGCTGCAACTGCCGTTGGTAAATTAATTGCAGAACGTGCTAAAGCTGCTGGTATTACTAAAGTTGCGTTTGATCGTAGCGGTTTTAAATATCATGGTCGTGTTAAAGCATTAGCTGAAGCCGCTCGTGAAAATGGATTGGAGTTCTAATCATGGCAAAAGTTGAACAAACAGACGGTTTAGTAGAGCGCTTAGTCACAGTTGGCCGTGTATCTAAAGTTGTAAAAGGCGGTCGTATCTTTTCTTTCACCGCACTCACAGTGGTAGGTGATGGTAATGGTCGTGTTGGTTTTGGTCGTGGTAAAGCGCGTGAAGTGCCTGCAGCGATTCAAAAAGCACTAGAAGCTGCCAAACGTAATATGATTACCGTTGATTTAGCGGGTACAACCCTTCAACATCCTATTACTGCTAGCCACGGTGCAAGCCGCGTGTATATGCAACCAGCCTCTGAAGGTACTGGTGTTATCGCAGGTGGTGCAATGCGTGCAGTATTAGAAGTTGCAGGCGTAGAAAACGTATTAGCAAAATGCTATGGTTCAACCAATGCTGCTAACGTTGTACGTGCAACTTTCAACGGGTTAAAAGAAATGTCTTCTCCTGAAAAAGTTGCGGCAAAACGCGGCAAATCAGTTGAAGAAATCTTGGGCTAAGCTAAGGTGAGCTAACATGAAAAAAATGAAAGTTACTCAAGTAAAATCGAGTGCCCATCGCCTAGCAAGCCATAAAGCTTGTTTGAAAGGTTTAGGGTTACGTCGTATTGGACATACTGTCGAAGTTGAAGATACCCCTTCGACCCGTGGTATGGTAAACCGCGTTAACTACTTAGTTAAAGTGGAGGAAGTATAATGGGTCTACGTTTAAATGAATTGAGCCCAGCTGAAGGTTCAAGAAAAAATAAACTTCGCCGTGGTCGTGGTATCGGTTCTGGTATCGGTAAAACTGGTGGTCGTGGTGTCAAAGGTCAAACCTCACGTACAGGTTCTGGTATTCGTTCAGGTTTTGAAGGCGGTCAAATGCCTTTATACCGTCGTTTGCCAAAATTTGGTTTCACCAGTAAACTTGCAATGGTAACCGCAGAAGTGCGTTTATCAGAATTAAATCAAGTTGATGGTGACGTGGTAAGCGTTGAGTCTTTAAAAGCAGCGAATATCATTCGCCACGATATGCAACGTGTTCGTATCATCCTTTCAGGTGACGTAACCAAAGCGTATACTTTTAAAGGTGTTAAAGTGACTAAAGGTGCTAAAGCCGCTATTGAAGCAGCTGGTGGTACTGTTGAGGAGTAATCCTACATGACTAAGCATTCAACATCGATGAATCCTCTAGCATTTATTCGTAAGTACGATGAATTATTTAATCGTTTACTATTTTTGTTGGGTGCTTTAGTCGTCTATCGTTTCGGTTCACACGTACCTATTCCTGGTATGGATCCAGAAAGCTTATCGAAATTTTTTCAAACCAATGAAAATACTATTTTAGGTTTGTTTAATATGTTTTCTGGTGGGGCATTAGAGCGGATGTCAGTCATGGCACTCGGGATTATGCCTTATATTTCTGCTTCAATCATTGTCCAGATGATGACGGCGGTTATACCATCACTGGATGCATTAAAAAAAGAAGGCCAAGCCGGTCAACGCCAAATCAACAAGTATACACGCCAATTAACCCTTGCCTTAGCTTTGGTTCAATCAATTGGTATGTGTACAGGGTTGATTAGTCAGAATCTCACATTGACCAGTGGTCTTGGTTTTTATATTCCTGCGGTAACCTCGTTGGTTGCAGGGTCGATGTTTTTGATGTGGTTAGGTGAACAAATTACTGAACGTGGTATTGGTAACGGTATTTCAATGCTAATTTTAGCGGGTATCGTAGCGACCTTTCCACAAGTGGTCACGCAGTCCATTAACTCTGTCCAGCAAGGTCAAATGAATATGATTGCCTTGTTGATATTTAGTTTATTGGCGTTAGCGGTGGTGGCAGGGATTGTGTTTATTGAGCGCGCACAGCGCCGTATCCCAGTCAACTATGCCCAAAAGCAATCGCAAGAACGAAAAATATATGCACAGCAGCAATCGCATTTGCCATTAAAAATTAATATGGCAGGGGTTATTCCAGCGATTTTTGCCAGTTCATTGTTGTTATTCCCAGCGAGTTTGGGACAATGGGTAGGTCAATCTCCCAATCCTAATATTTTTCAAAGCTTCTTGCAGAATATGGCATTAGTGTTATCACCGGGTCAGCCATTGTATTTGGTAATTTTTGCAGCCCTGATTATTTTCTTTTGTTATTTTTATACCGCGTTGGTATTTAGTCCAAAAGAAGTATCAGAGAATTTGAAACGAAGTGGGGCGTATATTCCAGGCATTCGTCCAGGTTTACAAACTCAACGTTATTTAGATCATGTATTAAATCGCTTAACCTTTATTGGTGCGATTTATATGACAATTATTTGTTTGATGCCGATGATATTGCAATCTGCGTTTGGTATTCCGTTTCATCTAGGTGGTACCTCAGTACTGATTAGTGTGGTCGTGATTATGGACTTTATTGCCCAAGTTAAAGCGCACTTAATGACGCACCAGTACCATGATTATTCGCTCATTCAAACCATGGAAGTCAAGCATTCATAACTACTACTAGGAGCTGAAAATGAAAGTTCAAGCATCTGTAAAAAGAATCTGCGGTAGCTGCAAAATTGTACGCCGCAAAGGCGTTGTTCGCGTTATTTGTAGTGCAGAACCGCGTCATAAACAACGTCAAGGTTAATCTAAATTGTTAGATTGGACTTGAAATCAGGTAGCGGATACTGTATTATCCGCTACTTGTCGTTATTTTGTCACATTTGTAGATAACCAAATGTGTCAAAATGCTACATCAGTAGATGATTAACTCATCTTTTCCTTATAATTGGAGAAATGTCAATGGCTCGTATTGCCGGTGTAAACATTCCGGACAACAAGCATGCTATCATTTCACTCACTTATATTTTTGGTATTGGTCGTACCACTGCTGCTAAAATTTTAGAAGCGGTAAACATTGCACCAACTACTAAAATCAGTGAACTAAATGATACTCAGCTTGATGCTGTCCGTACCCAAGTTGCAGAATATGCGACTGAAGGTGACTTGCGTCGTGAAATCTCGATGAATATTAAACGTTTAGTAGACTTAGGTTGCTATCGTGGCTTGCGTCATCGTCGCGGTTTACCAGTAAATGGTCAACGCACAAAAACAAATGCGCGTACTCGTAAGGGTCCACGTAAAGCAATCAGAAAATAATTAACTTAGGAAGCTAAAAGATGGCAAAAGACACTCGTAGTCGCAAAAAAGTGACTCGCCGCTCGGTAGCTGAGGGCGTAGCGCACATCCATGCGTCTTTTAATAACACCATTGTAACGATTACCGATCGTCAAGGTAATGCTTTGGCTTGGGCCACCGCTGGTGGACAAGGCTTCCGTGGTTCACGTAAATCTACACCATTTGCTGCACAGGTTGCGGCTGAAGTTGCTGGTAAAGCAGCACAAGAATATGGTGTCAAGAATGTTGATGTCTTGGTTAAAGGTCCAGGACCTGGTCGTGAGTCTGCGGTAAGAGCCTTAGGTGCATTGGGTTATAAAATAAACAGCATTAGCGATATAACCCCGATTCCTCATAACGGAACTCGTCCACCGAAAAAACGTCGCGTATAAGGAGACTTTCATGGCCCGTTATCTAGGTCCAAAATTAAAACTTTCTCGTCGTGAAGGTACTGATTTACAATTAAAATCAGGCGTAAAAGCGTACGAAGAAAAAACCAAAAAAGCTGACCGTGCCCCTGGTCAACATGGTAATCCACGTAGCAAAACGTCAGAGTATTCTGCACAGCTTCGTGAAAAACAAAAAGTAAAACGCATTTATGGTGTATTAGAGCGTCAATTCTCAAACTACTATAAAGAAGCTGCGCGTATGAAAGGCGCAACTGGCGAAAACTTGCTTCAAATGTTAGAACGTCGCCTCGATAACGTTGTTTATCGTATGGGTTTTGGTGCAACTCGCGCAGAAGCTCGCCAATTAGTTAGCCACCGTGCTATTCTAGTAAAAAAAGCGGGTCGTGATGAGTTTGTTCGTGTGAACATTCCTTCAATCCAATTGCAAGATGGTGATGTGATTGCCATACACGAAAAAGCCAAAGAACAATTACGTATTAAAAACGCAATTGAATTGGCGGGTCAACGTGGTACACCCGTATGGTTGGAAGTGGATCACAGCAAATTGCAAGGTACTTTTAAACAAGCGCCAGAGCGTGCTGATTTACCAACTGAAATCAACGAAAGCTTAATCGTTGAGTTGTACTCTAAATAATTAATTTTACTATAAAGTCGAGGTGACAAATGATGCTAAATGCTACTGAGTTTCTTACACCGAATGCCATTCATGTGGACACGGTCAATGAAACACACGCCAAAGTCACGCTCGAACCGTTAGAACGAGGTTTTGGGCATACATTAGGTAATGCCCTACGTCGTATTTTATTATCTTCATTGCCTGGTGCAGCTGTAATCGAAGCTGAAATCGAAGGCGTTGATCATGAGTATTCAACCCTTGAAGGGTTGCAAGAAGATGTGTTAGATCTATTATTAAATTTAAAAGGTTTAGCGATCCAATTGCATGATCAAAATGAAGTATTCTTGACCCTTGACAAACAAGGTCCTGGCACTGTACTAGCATCAGATATTGAGTTACCTCACAATGTAGAGATTATCAATCCTGATTTAGTTTTAGGTACATTAAGTGATCGTGGTCATTTAAAAATGCGTTTACGTGTAGCAGTAGGTCGTGGTTATGAGCCTGCCAATGTACGTAAAGATTCTGGTGATAATAAAGTTATTGGTCGTTTAAAATTGGACGCTAGCTATAGCCCAATCTTACGCGTGGCATACCAAGTTGAAAATGCCCGTGTTGAACAACGTACTGACTTAGACCGTTTGGTTATCGAACTTGAAACCAATGGTACCATCGATCCAGAAGAAGCAATTCGTAAAGCAGCAACGATTTTGCAGCAGCAAATTGCCGTATTTGTTGACCTTGAAGCGGAAGCTACCCCAGAACCTGTTAAGGAAAAAGAAGAAGTTGACCCTGTGCTACTGCGCCCAGTGGATGACTTAGAATTAACGGTTCGCTCAGCAAATTGCTTGAAGGCGGAAAATATCTATTACATTGGCGATTTGGTACAACGCACCGAAACTGAGTTGTTAAAAACCCCAAATCTCGGTAAGAAATCATTAACTGAAATCAAAGACGTCCTTGCTTCTAAAGACTTAGAGCTTGGTATGCGCCTTGAAAATTGGCCACCTGCTGATTTACGTGTTGATGACCGCTTCTCTTACCGTAGCCGTTAAAATTTAAAGGAAGTTTGACCATGCGACATCGTAACAGTGGAGTTAAGTTGGGTCGTACCAGCAGCCATCGTAAGGCCATGTTCCAAAATATGACCAACTCACTATTTGAACATGAACTCATCAAAACTACTCTTCCTAAAGCTAAAGAGCTTCGCCGTGTGGCAGAGCCGTTAATTACTTTGGCAAAAGAAGATTCAGTTGCTAACCGTCGTCTAGCGTTTAACCGCTTACGTAATAAAGCGACTGTAGGTAAATTATTCACGACATTGGGTCCACGCTATAAAGCGCGTCCAGGTGGTTATTTACGTATTATCAAATGTGGTTATCGCGATGGCGATGCTGCGCCGATGGCATACGTTGAATTAGTAGACCGTGACTAATCATACTGATTAAAAAAACCCCATAAGTTCGCGCTTATGGGGTTTTTTGTTTGATAGTGATATATCCTCAATTTACCTTTGGAAATATGATGCAATTGAGTTTTGATGTGCTAATGATGTTAACCTTGGTCGCGGGGATTGCAGGATTTTTAGATGCCATGGCAGGGGGTGGTGGCTTATTGACCATTCCTGCCCTGTTAATGGCAAATGTTCCTACCCTATATACCTTGGGCACCAATAAGCTGCAAGCAACGGCAGGTTCGCTTTCTGCTTCTATTACCATGATACGCAAAGGCAAAATTCACCCCAAGCAAATTTGGCGTTCAATTATCGCCTGTTTTGTCGGCGCCGTACTAGGCGCGATGGCTGTACAATTTTCTCCGCCAGTGCTATTAGCCAAAGGCATTCCTTTTTTAATCGCGCTTATTGGTATTTATTATCTGTTTGCACCTACTATCGGTGAGGTCAAATCTGCCCCACGAATCAGCAAAAATAAATGGCAATATGGGATGTCACCCTTGATTGGCTTTTATGATGGCTATTTGGGGCCTGGTACAGGGATGTTTTTTGCGCTAGGCGGTATCACCATGCGCGGTTTGGATATGATTACCGCGACTGCCAATGCCAAATTACTCAACTTTACTAGCAATGCCGCGTCGCTGATGTTTTTTGTATTGGGAGGGAAGGTGCTTTGGTCAGTGGGGTTTGCTATGATGGTGGGGCAATTTATCGGTGCTTCATTGGGCGCGCAGATGGTGGTCAAAGGCGGTACCAAGTTTATTCGACCAGTGATTGTGGTGATGTGTTTTGCGATGCTAATTAAATATGTGTTTTTTTCTTAATAATTTTTATTTATGATAGCGGTAGCATTATTCATACTTTGAGTATCGAGAATATGACAACTGAAATGATTTTAAGTATCTTTCTTGGGATTGGCTTAGCGGCAAGTAGCGGGTTTCGTGTGTTTGTACCGCTGTTTGCGCTCAGTTGTGCTGCGTATTTTCATATCATTCCCCTTAATGATAGCTGGCAGTGGGTGGCATCTACGCCTGCTTTGATTATTTTGGGTGTAGCCAGTATTGCAGAGTCGATCAGTTATTTAATCCCGTTGGTTGATCATCTGTTAGATACGGTTGCTGTACCGCTCGCAGGGATTGCAGGAACATTGGTCATGGCTTCGACATTGACCGATATGAGTCCTGCCATGACTTGGGCGCTAGCGATCATTGCTGGCGGCGGCGCCGCGGCTACGATAAAAGGTACAGCTGCCACCACGCGCGTGGCTTCGACTGCCACGACGGGCGGTTTGGCAAATCCCGCTGTTTCAGTGGCAGAGACTGGGACAGCGATAGGGCTGTCGGCTTTGTCGATTTTTTCACCCATGTTTGCGATGATTGCGTTAATCATTGGTTTACTGATGATGATTTGGGTGGTAATAATGGTTAAAAACCGCGTCAAACGCTAAGGCATCTTGCCTGTTTCTTGTAAAGAAAGCGTGCCATCTTGACCCACGATAATATGGTCAATCAAAGTCATATCGACAAGCTGACACGCTTTTGCCAAACTGCGAGTAATTTCCAGATCTGCCTGTGACGCTGTGGCAGAGGTGCTTGGATGATTATGGGCAATAATAAGCTGACTTGCCCCGTATTTTAACGCACAGCGCAACACTTCCCGCACACACACCGAGCACGATGAAATACCACCTGTGAATAATACCTCATACTGGATTAAGGTGAGTTGATTGGTCAAAAACAGCACCGCAAACACTTCGCGATTGAGCGGTCGCAGCTGCGTAGTAAGATAGTCTTTGACTAACTGACTGGCGTTAAGGGTAGGGGCTTGTTTGACTTGGCTGGCAAGGTAGCGTTTGCCCATCTCAAGGCTTGCCAAAATCTGCGCGTATTTTGCCATGCCGATACCATGACACGCCATGACTGCTTCACTAGGCGCAGCTAGTAACTGAGCTAGACTACCAAATTTTTCAATCAAGCCACGAGCCAGTTCGATAGCGGATTGGTCTTTGGTGCCTGTGCGTAAAAATATTGCCAAAATCTCGCTATCTGATAGACTCTCAGCGCCTTTTTGCAGTAGCTTCTCTCTGGGGCGCTCGTCTTGGTGCCAGTCTTTGATTGCCATAGGCATTTCCTAATAAATGATGATTAATCATACCTAAAGTGGCGGAAAATTGTTACTATAGGCGAAATTTTTTAGTGCTATTATCTTATGAAAAATATCCTTCTTGGTATCACAGGCGGTATTGCTGCCTACAAATCCGCCTCGTTTGCCCGACTATTGATTAAGAGTGGCTATGACGTCCGTGTTATTATGACAGCAAGCGCGCAAGCCTTTATCACACCGTTAACGCTGCAGGCCTTGACGGGCAACCCAGTGCATATCGACTTGTTGGATGAGACCGCTGAGCTAGGAATGGGGCATATTGAACTGGCAAAATGGGCGGATTTACTAATTATCGCGCCTGCTACTGCTAATACGATTGCTAAATTGGCCATGGGAATAGCGGATGATTTACTCACTACCGTTTGCCTTGCTACCGCTGCTCCGATTTTAGTGGCACCTGCTATGAATCAGCAAATGTGGCAACATCCATCGGTCAAACTTAATTTGCAGACGTTAACCGATTATGATTATGAAATCATCCAACCAGCCAGCGGTGAACAAGCCTGTGGTGATATCGGTGAGGGAAGATTGCCAGAGCCAGAGCAGTTGCTTGAATACGTGCAATATTTCATCGCTAGACAAATCACCCCGCAAGTATTGGCGGGTAAAAATGTGACAATCACCGCAGGTCCGACGATTGAAGCCATCGACCCTGTGCGCTATCTATCCAATCATTCCACAGGTAAAATGGGTTTTGCGCTGGCAAAAGCGTGCCGCAATGCAGGCGCGAGGGTAACCTTGATCGTTGGGGGTAAAGTACCGCTGCCAACGCCACTACTGGTCAATCGTATCGATGTGTTATCGGCTGAAGAAATGCTAATGACCGCTCGCCAATGCGCCAGTGACGATATATGTGAGTGCCATGACGATCACGACCATGACCATCACCACGATCACCACCATAACCACAATCATCATGATCATCACCACCATCATGACCATGATGAATTTGGCAATGATATCGAAGTCGAGCCTGTTAGCACAGCGACCGATATTTTTATTGCCACGGCTGCGGTCGCTGATTACCGCACGCGTGATGTCGTGCCGCAAAAGATTAAAAAAACGCAAGATCAGATGGCACTGGATTTGGTGAAAAACCCTGATATTTTGGCGACCATTGCCAAAGAATTCCCTGAGGTTTTTGTGGTAGGATTTGCGGCAGAAACCCAAGATATCGAAAAATATGCTCGTGGCAAGCTTGACGCCAAAAACTTAGATATGATTGCTTGTAATGATGTGTCCCGCACCGATATTGGTTTTGGCAGTGATGACAATGCCATGACGGTATTTTTTAAGGGCAAAGATGCCGCAGTCAGTCTCGAAAAAGCCAGCAAGGATATCATTGCCAATCAGCTGGTCAGCTTAATCGGTAAGCAATTAGCGGGTAAATTCACCTTGGTAAGATAGTCGCTGATGGCGATTTTTTCCGTTCAGCAAGGCGTTATGCTTTCGATGCTCATGATCCCCGCGATATTTGCCATCGCCAGTATGTTTCATGGGCTGACAGGGATTGGCGTGACGCTGATTGCAACTACAGCATTGGCAAGTTTTTATCCGATGTCGCATGTGCTGCTGCTGACGGTCGTGCCGTGTTTAGTGATTAACTTGGTGGTGTTTTTGGAGGGTGGCAATATTGGCTACTACCTCAAAAAATATTGGCTATTGGTGTTTACTAGTTTTGTGGGCAGTCTGATCGGCACAAAGTTGGTGTTTCTCATCGCACCGCATTATTTGCTGATCGGGCTTGGGCTATTGATTGTCGGATATGTGCTGCCCCAGTTTTTGGCAAGTCAAACAGGCAAAAATATTCGACTGCCCAATAATCAACCAAGTTTAATCTTCAGTGGGCTGGTGGCAGGCGTGCTCGGCGGTGCGACCAATGCCATGTCGCCACTTTTGGTGATGTATTTATTGCCTGCAACTGAAGAAAGTGATAACCCAAAAATTGAGCTGATTAAAGCCAGTAATCTATGCTATGTGGTGGGCAAAATTGCTCAGCTCATCGTGCTGTGGCAAGGGTTTGTGAGCCTACCAACGACAGAATTGGGCGTGATTGGCGTGGCGACGCTGTTGTCGTTGCTGTGTTTGTATATTGGGTTTTATTTTCGTCATAAAATCTCACAAAAAATGTTCAAAAATATGACATTAGTGATTTTATTATTATTAGGTATCAACGCTTTGTTTAAAGCATTTACCGTTTAATCTGAAAAACCTAAATGTAAAATGAAAGTTGCCCTTGAATTTTTTAAGAAAATATCTTTCCAATGGATTTCGTACCATTTACCAGTCGCTCTGATGCTATATTCTGTTGGTATTAAAATTTCGTTGGCTTGAGTTGCATTTAGGATTTTTTCGGTTAAAAGATCTGAATAGTTTACTCTTCGCCAATCCTGTGTGACCATACCAACAGGAAAGGAATCTATTGTACTTTTGAGTGAAATATAATTTAAAAAACTAAAAGCTTCATGACAAATAGTTTGAGAAATTATTTTTTGAATTTCATCAAGGTTCTTATACACTTCAAATTTTGAGCAAACTTCATAAGTATCAACTAGCTCATAATACTTATTTACTGTTTCTAAATTTAAATCTTTAAATGGTAGTTCTTGAATAAAGAAAGTGTAACCAACATCACTTTGGGGCGTATTGAAGTGGGCTAATGCTTCAAGATAACCATTAATTATATCAAGGCTGTCAGTCGTTCCATATTCATGGATTGACTCGAAATTTAAAACCATTCTCTCAAATCCTTATTTACCTTGTAAAAGCAAAGCACGTTCATATAAGGCATTTTTCTTAGCCCCTGTGATATCGCTGGCGAGCTGTGCCGCTTTTTTTACCGACAAATCTTCAAGTAAGCGTTTTAGCAATTTATCATGTTTGCCGTGATCGTCTGTCGATTCGCTCGCTCCTGCCACTACGAGTACCATTTCCCCTTTTTGCTGATTGGCATCGCTTGCAACAAACTGCTTTAGTTCACCAAGCGTTGATGGATAAATGGTTTCAAACGTTTTGGTTATCTCACGGCAAAACGTCACTTGTCGATTGTCGCCAAGCACCATAATCATGTCATCGATACACTCAACAATACGATGGGGCGCTTCATAAAAAATCAGCGTAGCGGTTAAATCTTTGATTTTGGCAAGTTCGCTTTGTCGTCCTGCGGTTTTGGCAGGCAAAAAGCCATAAAAATAAAACTTGTCTGAGGGTAATCCTGCGACCGATAGGGCGGCTATGGCAGCACTGGCGCCGACAACCGGTGAGACTTTGATACCGGCTTGGTGACAGGCGCGTACCAGTCGAAAACCAGGGTCGCTAATCAGCGGGGTACCGGCATCACTGATAAGCGCGATACTTTGCCCTGACTGTAATATCTCAATCAGTTTAGGGGTCTGTACTTCGGCATTGTGGTCGTGATAAGCCCAAGTTTTGGTGGGGATGTTAAAGTGATTGAGCAGTTTGCCCGAGGTGCGGGTGTCCTCGCAGGCGATGATAGCCACGCTTTTTAGGCAGTCGATAGCGTGGGCGGTGATATCGGATAAATTACCAATCGGGGTGGCGACGATATAGAGTGTGCCGTTTTGGTCCATGATTTTCTCAAATTTTGCTAAATATTGGTGGTATTATAAGGTTTTCTGCGGAAAAAAGGATTTGTCGTGAAAACAATTTGCTTTGCTATTTTAGGTGTAAGTTTAATTTCAACCGCAGAGGCTTGTTTACCCTCATCCCCGGCCGATGTGTTGGTCGGACGCATTGCCAGTATCGAAAAAGGCGGTGAATTGCAACGTGAAAGCCAAGCAAAGCAAGGTTTTAGCTTAAAATTCACCGATTATCACTGGGCATTTCGCACATGGCGTCAACGGCTTATTTTGCCATCGGCGCAGCGTTTTGAAGGTATTTTTGCTACTAATTCACTAAAACCCAACGATATCGTCGTGGCATTAGCCAGTTATTATGATGGGGGTAAACTGCATAATTACCGCATTGATAGTGTGGCAGAGCTGACTTGTCAAAACAACCAGCTGATTTTACAAAAGCCGCTGATAATACCCGTCAGTTGGAACCGACAACAGCAACGATGTGGAATTGGTCAAAATTATGCAGGGATTTTGGATGGCTTTATCGACAACAACCAAGCCTATTATTTGGCAAAATTACAGCAAAAATACCCAACTTGTGCCGCTTTAGAAAAATCCTTTGCAACAGTAAAATAACGCAACAATGAAACTCACCGCCCCAAAACAGCGCCAAGGCGATTATTATGAAACCCTCGCCAAACACTACCTTGAAGCGCAAGGTTTAACGTTTTTTGCCAAAAACTGGCACTACAAAAACTTGGGCGAGCTTGATTTGGTGATGCTTGAGCCGACACAAAAAATCCCATGCTTAGTCATTGTCGAAGTGCGTCAACGAAAATCCAGCCAATTTGGCACAAGTTTAGACAGTATCACCCCCGCCAAACAACGTAAAATCATTAAAACCACCGCAGCTTTCTTACAAGCGCATCCGCAATTTGATAACTTTGACATTCGCTTTGATGTGGTAAGTTATGAAGGCGCTCAAGCTGTAGGGGAGGCTGTCATGCCAACGCCTACGTGGATTAAGGACGCTTTTAGCGTAAATTAAGCATTTTGTATAACGTATAAACTTAGCAAAAATTATGCTATGCTACGCAGCAAAATAGTATAATTTTACCCCTCTTTTATTAGGTATTTCCCATGAACGCACAAGATTTAATTACTTTACTACAACCCCATTTTCCGAGTGGCAAAATCGAAGCCGCCAATCAAGGCAACAAATTTGATGTGCGCGTGGTGGATGATAGCTTTGAGGGTAAACGTCCTGTCGCGCGTCAACAAGCCTTATTGGGGTTGGTGTCTGATAAATTTGCGTCAGGTGAAATCCATGCACTGAATATCCAAGCGTTGACCTATGCCCAGTGGCATGAGATGCAAGCCAAACAAGCTGCGCAATAAGCCATTTTAGGAGAAACACATGGATAAATTTTTAATCACGGGTGGCACTCAAGTTAAAGGGGAAGTGGTCATCTCTGGTGCTAAAAATGCGGCATTGCCCTTGCTTGCGGCAATGATTTTGGCAGAAACCCCAGTCACCCTGCACAATGTACCGACACTCAAAGACGTCAATACCTTGGTCAAATTGATTGCGGGCACGGGTATCACCATTGAAAAGAACGGCGATACGGTGACTTGCGATACCAGTACCATCAATAGCTACTATGCCCCGTATGAGCTGGTCAAAACCATGCGTGCATCGATTTTGGTATTGGGGCCGCTGCTTGCGCGCTTTGGGGAGGCTGAAGTGTCGCTGCCCGGTGGCTGCGCAATTGGCTCACGCCCTGTCGACCAACACCTAAAAGCCTTGGAAGCGATGGGGGCGACCATTACCGTTGAAAATGGCTATGTCAAAGCCAAAGCACCTGCTAGCGGTCGGCTAAAAGGTTGTCATTTCACCTTTGATATGGTCACGGTTGGCGGCACTGAAAATACCATCATGGCAGCGGCATTGGCGGAAGGAACCACGCACCTAGAAAACTGTGCGCGTGAACCAGAAGTAGTTGATCTGGCTAATATGCTTGTCAAAATGGGTGCAAAAATTGAAGGCATTGGCACCGCTTATATGACCATTGAAGGCGTTGATAAATTAAATGGCTGTGAGTACTCAGTAGTACCAGACCGTATCGAAACAGGCTCATATCTTGCGCTTGCCATGATGACAGGCGGGGAAGTGACTGCCAAAAAAACCGAAGCAAGCTTGATGCAATCCGTGCTTAAAAAATTTGAAGAAATGGGCGCCCAAGTCACGGTTGGCAGCGACTGGATTAATGTCAAAATGGCAGGTCGTCCAAAAGCCGTTGATATCCGCACATTACCACACCCTGCGTTCCCAACCGATATGCAAGCCCAGCTCATGACAGTTTGCTGTATTGCAGAAGGTACTAGTACCATTATTGAGAATATTTTTGAAAATCGCTACATGCATGTCCCTGAGCTGCAACGTATGGGCGCCAATATCAAAGTCGATGGCCATACCGCCGTTGTTCAAGGCGTCGATAAACTCAATGCCGCGCCTGTCATTGCAACCGATTTACGCGCTTCCATGTCACTGGTAATGGCAGCGGTGGCAGCCCAAGGCGAGACCTGTATCGAGCGCATTTACCACATTGACCGTGGTTATGAATATGTGGAAGATAAACTGCGCGGCTTGGGCGTGACCATTGAGCGGGTAAAAGGCGAATAACAGGTATAAGACAATGACACAAGCAAATGATGCCAATTATAACGGTCTTACCTTAGCGTTATCCAAAGGGCGAATCTTAAAAGATACCTTGCCTCTGCTAGAAAAGGCAGGTATCGAACTACTTGAAGACCCCGAAGAATCACGTAAACTTATTTTCCCGACCACGCATGCTGACGTGCGGATTTTGATTTTACGCGCCAGTGACGTGCCAACCTATGTGGAGCATGGGGCGGCAGATTTTGGTGTGGCGGGTAAAGATGTGCTGATGGAGCATGGCTCAAGCAATTTATATGAATTGCTTGACTTACAAATTGCCAAATGCCGTTTGATGACGGCAGGTAAAGTGGGGCTACAATTACCCAGTCGTCGTCTTCGAATTGCTACCAAATATGTCAATGTGACGCGCGCATTTTTTGCCAGTCGCGGTGAACAAGTGGATGTGATTAAACTCTATGGTTCCATGGAACTTGCGCCCTTGGTGGGCTTGGGAGATTTGATTGTGGATGTGGTCGATACCGGTAATACCTTAAAAGCCAATGGTCTAGAGCCGCGCCAAGAGATTTGCCAAGTCTCTTCGCGTTTGATTGTCAATCAGGTCAGCTATAAACGCAAATTTGCCCTACTTGAGCCAATCATTGAAAGCTTCAAGCAAAGCGTCGCTGATAACACCCAGTAACGGTTCAAAAATCACCATGATGCAGCATCTTTTTGTGTATGGCACGTTAGCGCCCAATTGCGACAACCACGCTATCATGACACCTATCAACAACGGCAGTTGGCAGCCTGCGACTATTCGTGGGCATTTGATGCCAGATGGCGGTTGGGGCTCGGCGCTCGGATTTCCTGCAGTCATCCCAGATGAACAAGGCGACATGGTAGCCGGATGGGTGTTTTCGTCGGATGATTTGGCCAATCATTGGGCGCGGCTAGATGAGTTTGAAGGTGAAGCCTATCAGCGCATTGAAGTAACCGCCACGCTTGACAATGGTGCGAAAATCCAAACCTTTGTGTATGCACTCGATAATCTACAGCATTATTAAAGTTGTCTTTGAAGATAAAAACATTGAAAATCAAGACATTGAAAATTAAAAAAGACGTTATTAAGACGTCTTTTTTTAACTGGGCGAATTTTAACTGGGCGAAAACTAAAAGTGGTGACGGATTGGCCCAGTTTAGCCGATTTTGATGCGCTGGTTTTAATGCACTAATTTTGATGGGTTGGCGAAGCTTTGCAGGCTAAAAAGCCGCTTTCATCCATGAAGAAATTTGTTATGCTATGTGTTAGTCATTTTTATTCTTAGGGGAATACCATGCGATTGTTAAATAGCCAACAAGCCAGTTTTGAGCAGGAATTGACAGAGCTGCTTGCTTTTGAAACGGTAAATGATCCAGCGCTACTGGCTACGGTCGATGATATTATCGCGCAAGTGCGTCAGGGTGGGGATGAGGTGGTGTTAAAGCTGACCCAACAATTTGACAACCATCCTGCCAAAACTTTTGCTGAGCTAGAGATTCCACAAGAAAAGCTCAAACAAGCATTTGATGGGTTAAATCCTACAATCAAGCAAGCGCTTGAACTGGCAGCACAGCGCGTCACATCTTTTCACGAGCGCCAACGGCAAGAAAGCTGGACGTATCAAGATGCGCTAGGCAATACGCTTGGACAACAAGTTACGCCACTCGATAAAGTGGGTATTTATGTGCCAGGTGGGCTGGCAAGTTATCCCTCCAGCGTCTTGATGAATGCGTTACCCGCCAAAGTGGCAGGGGTCGGGCAAATTATCATGGTGGTGCCTGCCCCGCATGGTGAACTAAATCCCTTGGTATTGGCGGCCGCTTATTTGGCGGGTGTGGATAAAGTCTTTACCATTGGGGGCGCGCAAGCGGTGGCAGCGTTGGCTTACGGCACTAACACAATCCCGCAAGTCGATAAAATCACAGGACCTGGCAACAAATACGTGGCAGCCGCCAAACGCGCCGTGTTTGGGCAAGTGGGCATTGACATGATTGCAGGTCCCTCGGAAGTACTGGTATATGCCGAAGGTGTGGCAAATGATAAAGCGGATTGGTTAGCCATGGATTTATTGTCGCAAGCTGAGCATGACACTGTCGCGCAAGCAATTTTTGTCACCCCATCTGAGCCATTACTCAAAAAAGTTGCGCAGGAAATCGAAAAAGCCTTAGCAGATTTGCCAAAAGCTGAAATCGCTAAAGCGGCGATTGCCAACCGTGGCGCGCTGATTTTGGTGAAAGACCGAGCAGAGGGTGTTGAGGTTATTAACCGCATTGCGCCGGAGCATTTGGAATTATCGGTAGATGATCCAGAGGCAATGGTCAAAGATGTCCGCCATGCGGGCGCTATCTTTATGGGGCGCTATACTCCTGAAGCCATTGGTGATTATTGCGCTGGCCCTAATCACGTATTGCCAACGTCAGGTACCGCACGCTTTAGTTCACCGCTCGGCGTGTATGATTTTCAAAAGAAATCTTCGATTATTTATTGTAGCGAGCAAGGTAGCCAAACGCTGGCAAAAACTGCCGATATATTGGCAGTGGAAGAAAATTTGGATGCCCACGCACGTTCAGCCCGTTACCGTGTAAAATAGGTTCAAACGCGCCTTTGGTAATTCAACAGCTTATGGCAATTCAACAGGGCATTTAACTCCTTTAACTCATTTTAACGGGGAAGTTAACGCTGCTTTGTCAATACATCTAGGCGTAGCCGTTCTTCAGGCGTAAACATCGTCTGCTGTAACGCCACAATTTGTTGCTGTGCTTGCGGCACATTACCCAATTTGCTCAGTATTTGGTTAGACTGTGTCTGATAAGTTGCCACACGCTGCGCAAATTGCGCTTCGGACTGGTCAAGCTGCTCAAGCCGTTTGACCGCTTCGGGGGAAACGTATTGACTACGCATGGCATTGATTTGGCTTCGCGTTGCTCCTTGCTGCTGCATTTGCTGCGTTTGCGCTAATAACTTGTCAATATTGCGCTGCTCGGTTAGCTTTGTCTGTAGATTTGGGTCTTTAACACTGGCGATATAGGCGGTTTGCGCCTTATCAATGATGGCTTGGCGCTGGTCATTGCTCAGTTGTGCGTTTTGGTTGGCTTCGACGACCGTCATGTTGTAGTCATTGAGGGCTTGTTCATCCCCAAAAAAGGCTTCACGGGTTTTGGCGTCAAAATAGCGGGCTTGCAGCTGTTGTACTGCGCGTAATTGGTTCTTAATGGCAGATAAATCTAATGCGCTGACATTGGGGTTTTGCTGTACTTTAGGCTTATCTAGCTGGCTGACCGCAGTCAAATAGGTGAGATAATTTTGAAAAATGTTAACCGCTTGGCTTGCGGCAGGCTCAGGCGTATGTTCACGAATATACGCAATCACCCGTTGTTCAATCTGGGTTAACGGCTCTTCCCCTTGTGCGGACAAAAAGTAATCAAACAGTCGGCGCAAACCTGCGGTCACCACCAATTGCTTATTTTCATCGATAATAATTTCGCCATCGACTTGGGTGCCTTGTAGCGATTTGGGCAGCGATGTGGCCAGTGATATGGGCAGGGGGGCAGTGTTCGCGGTGACGGAGGACGCGTTGGCGAGCGTTACGGTTTGATTGGAGGGCAATTCGCCCGATGGCATCGTACTAGCGGCATCCTGCGGCAAAGGATTGGCTATTTTGACAGCGTCCTTAGGTTTTAACCACAGTATGCAGGCTATCAATAATGCGATGATGCCACTGGCTAATACGATTATTAGCCAGTTTATCGGTCGTTGGTTTGTGTTAGGGTTGTTTGAAGGAACCATAGGCATAAGCTTACAACGATTGACCTTTTAAGCGATTGACTTGGTTGCGATAGACAGTCAATGGATTGGTGTCTAGCAAACTGACAATGCCAAATACCTGATTGACTGAATCCATGTGGTTCATTTTATAGTTATCACGAATCACTTCACCGAGACGACTTGAACAGGGTGAAACAAGACCATCATTGGCTTCGCCATTGAATGATAAACCCGTCAACCCCAGCACCGTATCAGACGGATCGACAAGCATGGTCATAGTTTGGGCGCCACTAAGTGAGTAGTAACGTACATTATTGACCACCGTGTTTTTTGGGTATCCACAATAACTGGTCGGCATGGCTGCAGGGAATTTTTGGTTAAATTTGGCCACATAATTGGTGGTAAGTGCATTGACGGCTGCCCAGCCATCTTGCTGCTGCAGTTGATTGAGTGGCACGCCAGATCCGATATCCATCGCACCGCCCACCAATTCAAAAAACTTGATTGCCATTAAAGAGGCGGTATTAAATTCGCCAGCCGGTAAGCCATCAGCCGCACTGCCTTCAGTCACCATTTTGACCGTCCAATCCGCCATTTTTGAGCCTTGCTCAGGGCTGGAAATCGCCGTCACGGATGAGACTAGCGATGGCGCCACACCCGCCACATAGCGAATATCAATCCCACCTTGGCTATGACCGATTAAGTTAACCTTCGGGCTGCCGGTGATGGCAATGATGGTTTTGACTTGTTGGAGTAGCTGCTCGCCGCGCACTTCGGTGTCATTGACACTTGATGTCTTGGTCACATACACACTGGCGCCATTTTTGGTGAGATCTTGAGGGATGCCATTAAAATAATCGACCAAACCAAACATTTTGCTCCAGCCACCAAGCCCATGAGCAAGCACGATAGGGTATTTGGTTTTTGCATAATCTGAGGTGGCGGTGAGGGAGGGGACTGCGACACAGCCTGTGGCATTGGCACAGTTGTAATAGCTTGACGCATAAGAAGACGCAGAAAATGCGATGGAAGAAAAAAGCAATCCTTTGGCGGCACGGCGCATAAAGCGATGATTTGACATATACTGATCCTTGTAAAGTCATAATGAAGTTTCGCTGTCCTATGGATTAATTTAACCTAAATCAACAATTTGTGAATCAAATAAAATGACTTATCAGTATATTTTTTGGCAAAGTCAGTTGATGCAGTAGCTATGTAGGGTTTGGGTAAGGTTAAATATCAAGTGATGTATTGGCACAATTGGCGTGCCATCTACAAAAGCAGACACAAATTATCATTGATTTTTTGCTATGATTTGCTAAGGTAACGGCTGATTTTTCGTTTTTGCTGTTTATTGATTTTTTGCCCCTCATTACAAGAGAATAACTGACCCACTATGTTAGAACTACTATCTGACCCGTCAGCGTGGCTAAGCCTTGCGACGCTTGTCATTCTTGAGATTGTTTTAGGTATTGATAATCTTGTCTTTATTGCCATCTTAGCCAATAAACTCCCGCCGCATCAGCGCGCTAAAGCCCGAAATTTAGGTCTAGGTCTAGCACTACTCATGCGATTGGTGCTCTTATCCATGATTTCATGGCTCATTACCTTAACCGATCCTGTGCTCACCTTGGGAAGTTTTGATTTATCGGTTCGCGATATTATTTTATTGGTAGGCGGGGTTTTCTTGCTGTTTAAAGCAACGACAGAGCTGCATGAGCGGCTGGAAGGAAAACCTGAACATACCAACCAAAGCAAAGTGCAAGCTGGGTTTATGGCGGTTGTCGCACAGATTGTGATTTTGGACGCAGTGTTCTCGTTTGACGCGGTGATTACCGCCGTAGGCATGGCAAAACACCTTGAAATCATGATGGCGGCAGTGATCATTGCCATGGTATTGATGGTGGCTGCGTCTAAAGCCTTGACTGAGTTTGTTGGTCGTCACCCGACTGTGGTGATTTTATGCTTAAGTTTCCTACTGATGATTGGCTTTAGCTTGATTGTCGAAGGACTAGGCTTTCATATGCCAAAAGGTTACTTGTACGCGGCGATTGCGTTCTCAATTTTGATTGAAGTGTTTAACCAAGTAGCCAAACGCAATAAAACCAAATATGAAAATCAAATTCCGATTCGTGACCGTACTGCGGATGCGATTTTACGCTTAATGGGTGGTAAAACCGAAGAAGCGGTTACCCCAGAGAATAATTCAGAACATTTTGATTTTGATAGTATGCCCTTTGCGCAAGAAGAGCGTTATATGATTAGTGGCGTACTAGCGCTCAATGAGCGCGATGTACATACCATCATGACGCCGCGCAATGATATCTCTTGGGTCAATATCAACGGTAGCCGCGAAGAAATGCGCGCGCAATTGCTTGATACGCCGCATAGCTTGTTCCCTGTGTGCCGAGATACCATTGATAAAGTGCTTGGGGTAGTACGCGCCAAAGACTTTTTGGATTTGCTCGATAACAATGTCGCAGATATTGAAACCGCCATTAAACCATTACTTAACAAGCAGCAGCCTGTGTTTGTGTCAGAGAGCATTGACAATCTAAAACTGCTCAATATGCTTAAAAAAGCCAAAGGTAATTTGGCGATGGTGATTGATGAATATGGTCAAGTAGCAGGGCTAGTGACACCGCTTGATGTGCTAGAGGCGATTGCAGGTGAGTTCCCTGATGAAGATGAAACTTTAGAAATTATCCCGTATGACGATTATTGGATAGTTGAAGGTACGGCAAGTTTACACCAACTACGTTTGGAGCTTGACGATCCAGATTTGCTACTCGATGCCGATCAGTTCACCATTGGCGGGTATTTGATTTCGCAGTTGACCGATGTTCCAGAAGTCAATCAAACCATTGATATCGGTGCCTATAAGTTTACCATTTTAGAAACTTCAACATCGCGCATTTTGAAATTAAAAGTTGAACGTGAAGCCCCGATGGTGGCAACGGTTTAAATCACTGATTGGGTATAAAAAAAGGGGCAATTAACCCCTTTTTTTTTATGACTTTTTTAGGGATATAACAATTAAGGAATTTGCTGAATCGTCAAGGTGATAGTAGGCAGATTGCTGCTTGACGTGGCAGCAGATTGACTGGACACAGGCGTGGATGATAGCGCAGTCAGGGTGATATCCATATTGGCAAAACGCTGTGTTTGACGCAAGTCACCGCGCAAAGCCCCAATCGATAGGTTGAGGGTTTGTGGGCGAGAGGTGGTGGTCATAGCCGTGACCGCTACTGTGGCATTGCCTGCCCAAATACACTGCACGCCTGTGGCACAGCGGCTATCATTGAGCACTTTATCAAAAGTCAGATTTAGCTGGTGTTCTTTAACAAAGATGTTTTGACCCAGTGCAAGCGTGACCGTGCGAGTGGCATTGGCGGGCTGGTTGACTATTGAAGGTGTTGGCTTGGCGGGTAACGTAGGCGCAGTCATACAGGCGGTTAATAGGCTCGTAGTGAGTAAGGCAATGCTTGTGGTTTGAATGATTTTTTTCATCGGTGATTTCCTTTTTTTCTTAACGGTTAATTTTATTTCTGGTTTTTAGTTTTGTTTTCTAGTGTTAGTTTTTAGCGGCAAAAAAACGCTGTAGTCCCGCCAATACCAAGTCTTGCCGAATTTCCACGCTGGCTGATAGGTGCGGCTCAAAAGTATGGGCGTCACCGCCTGTCATGGTGATTTCAAATTGTGGGTAGCGATGAATTGTTTCATTGATTGCCCCAACAATAGATAACATAATACCATGATGCACCGCGTCTTGGGTATTGGTGCCTGAATCTATACTATCAAAAGTGCCATCAATAATACTAATCTGGCGCGTTCCTGAGAATAGCGACTCGCGCTGCAAATAGATACTGGGGAAAATATAGCCCCCCAAATGATGACCCTGATCGACCAAATCAATGGTAACGGCAGTGCCGCAGCCAATCACGCATTGTTTTTTGCTAGGCTCGATGATACCGAGCATTTGTAGCCAGCGGTCAACGCCAAGTTGGGCAGGGTTATAGTCGCTCGACATCAGCGCGTGCTTGGCATGGACTTGGGCAAATTCAAACGGTTTTTGCAATCGCTCTAGGCTTTCAGCGACGTGATTATTGACGGCTTGTCCAAGCACGGATGACACCCCGATAAAGTCAGGATTGAGTCGTTCAAGCCGAAAGGTCAACCCTTTGAGCAATTCAGCAGGGGCTTGCAAATGCTGCTCAGCCGCATGATCGAGCACTTGACCGCTATCGTCCGTGAGCCAATATTTTAAGCGGGTATTACCCAAGTCTAGCCAAAGTTTTGTCATAAATAATAGCCTTTGAATGGGATGCTTTATTTGTGTTTATTTGCCTGCAACGATGAAACGGCTGAATCCAAAACTTGAATGGTGCCTGTCCAAATCGTTTGTATGCTGCCATCTGCTTGCTCAATGAGTAGACAGCCTTGCGCATCGATACCTGCTGCAATGCCTGTGATTGATTGCTCAGATAAGGCGTTATGAATTTGCAAATACTTGTTTTTTAATACGTCTTTTTGGGCAAAATCATGGATAAATTGTTGGCTCGCTTCAGCCGCTTGCAGCTGATTAAATTGCCCAATCGCATTAGTTATGGCATCGCGAACGGGCTGATAAAACTCACTGGGTTGTAAGCGCTGCGTTGTCAAATCTTGCAGGCTTATTGCTTGGTAGTTTAAGCCTTCTTGGGTTTGCTCGGTCAGCACAGGGGCATGGGCAATATTGACCCCCACACCGATGACGACCCCTATCATCTGACCTGCGACATTGACAGGCTCTATCAAAATACCTGAGAGTTTTTGAAATTGGTCAGGTAGGTTGTCTTGTGGTTGATAAAAACCCACATCGTTCACCCATTTGACACCAATGGTTGGCAAATGCTTTGCCAGTCTTGTTTGGTTGATGGCTTCTATAATAGGGATTTGACAGAGCTGATAACCCACGCACAGTGACAAGCGACCATCTAATCGATAAGATAAGCAAAGATTTTGCTGCCAAGCATAGGCTTGTGTCGGCACATACAGCGATAAATAAACATTGCCTAGCGGTGATTGCCATGTTCTGCCATGTTGACCACGTCCGCCTGATTGGGTAGCGGCGGTGAGTACATGCGGTCGGCTAAAATGCGGTCGGTTAGGGTCGGTGGGCGACTGCTCGTGATAGCTTAGCACCATCCACTCAATCAGCTGGCTGTTGGTTGAGTGGGTGCTGGCTAAGTGGGTATGGCAAAGCGAATCAATTCTCATGGGGATGGGTACATAGGGTGGGTTTTATAAGCTTAGGCACAATGTTACAAACGTCAAAATAAAGTTTGCTATACTAACGCTATTTTTAATCAAAGGAAATGCAAAAAATGATGTATCTGTGGTTTTTGCTGGCGGGGGCATTTGCTGGCACGTGTGCGGGGCTATTTGGTGTCGGTGGCGGATTGATTATCGTACCCGTGCTGATGGCGATTTTTAAAGCGTATGGCTATCCAAGCGATGTCATTACCCATTTGGCGGTAGGGACATCGCTTGCCACGATTGTGGTGACATCGATAAGCTCCATGCAATCGCACAATAAGCGCGGTGGCGTGCGCTGGGATGTATGGCGCAATATGTCAATTGGCTTGGTGGTTGGTAGTTTTGTTGGTGCTTATATCGCAGATTTATTGCATGGTAAGGTCTTGGCGTTTTTGATTGCTGGCATGGCGCTGTTTATGGGGCTAAAAATGCTTTTGGCTAAAAAATCGGAAGTTATCGCGACCACTCACTTGCCATCTGCGCCTGTACAAACAGGGGCCGGGGGCTTGATTGGCGCAGCATCAGCGATTTTCGGTATTGGCGGTGGCAGTTTTACTGTGCCGTTTTTGAGCCGTTTTGGTTTGACCATGCAACAAGCGGTGGGTACGTCAGCAGCCTGTGGCTTACCGATAGCCATTGCAGGGGCGCTCGGGTTTATGTTTTTTGGCAAAGATGTACAGGGCTTGCCCGCTGAGGCGATTGGCTTTGTGCATATCACTGCGTTTTTGTGTATTTCAGTGATGAGTTATGTATTTGCCAAGGTGGGGGCAAAATTGGCGCACCAATTGCCTGCCAATACCTTAAAACGCATGTTTGGTGGTCTGCTGCTTATGGTGGGTGCAAAAATGATGCTGGGCGCGCTTGGCATTAATTTATTCTAACTACATAGAAATATAAAAACCGCTCATAACAATGAGTAAATGAAAGAATAAATTAGGAATGATAGATATGTTAAGTTTTTCGATGATTATGACTGTGATAGTTGCCCATCTTTTGGCATTAATTAGTCCAGGACCTGATTTTCTGCTAGTTGTGAGAAGTGCCATACGCAATACCCGTCGTAAAGCTTTGGGAGTTGCCTTAGGCATTGCTTTCGCAAATGGTTTTTATATAGGGCTATGTATATTGGGTGTTGGCACCTTAATTGCCCATTCTGTGTTTTTGATGATAGGGCTAAAACTCTTTGGAGGCTTGTTTTTAATTTATGTTGCCTATCATGCATTACAAGCAAAACCAAGTGACTATCAATTTATTGCCCAAAAACAATCAGGGATGGATAACAAAAAAACGCCCACGTTTTGGCAAGAGTTTATTTTAGGTGTGGTATCAGGCTTATCAAATCCTAAAAATATTATCTTTTATTTAAGTTTATTCTCAGTAGTCCTAACACCCAATGTCAATACCAAAATTACAGCCCTGCTCGGGGTATGGATGACTTTTATTGTCTTTGCATGGGATAGTTTAATTATATTGTTTTTATCTCAACAAAAAATCAGAAAAGTTTTTAGTAAAGTTGCTTTTTATTTTGATAAATTTGCAGGCGTATTTTTAGGATTCATTGGGCTAAAACTTGTACATTCGGCAATCAGAAATTAACATAATATTTTTTGATGAATTAAGTTGGCTAAAAATCATTTTAGCCAATTAAATGCCCCATACGCTCTTTTTTGGTGTTGAGGTAGGCTTCATTGTGGGGGTTAACACCCACCAACAGCGGTACGCGCGCTACCACCTCAATACCAATATCATTGAGATAGTCAATTTTGTTGGGGTTGTTGGTTATCAGCTTTACCTTATCCACACCGACATGCTCAAGCATCGGCTTGCACATCTCATAGGTACGAGCATCGGCAGGTAAATCGAGCAGCAAATTGGCATCAAGCGTATCATGTCCTTGGTCTTGCAATGCGTAAGCTCGGATTTTGTTGGTCAGTCCAATCCCACGTCCTTCTTGGCGCAAATATAAAATCGCCCCGCAGCCGCCATTTTTAGCATAAGCTTGAATCATCTGCATGGTGGCGTTGAGCTGGGGACCGCAGTCGCATTTAAGCGAACTAAAGGCATCCCCTGTCAAACATTCGCTATGAATGCGTACCAATGGGATTTTGGATTTATCGGCCGTGGGCAAACCAACCGTCAGCATGACGTGTTCATGTTTGCGATTGCCAAGCGCATCGCGTGCCGTGTCGTCCGTATCTTCAAACACATGAATATCAAATAGCCCATGCGCTGTTGGTAAGGTTGCTTGCGTGATAAATTGATACGACACCCACTACTCCAAAAAAATGACCAACTGACCCAAACAACTGAACCAAGTCGGTAAACCCAAAAATAAAAGTGCCCTTTACATGAAGGCGTTGATTAAAATATCAAGAAGGATAGCGTCATTACGCATCTTATCAATAACCCGCAAGCTAGGCTCACATGCTATCTGACGCAACTTTTTTGTCAAAATTTATCAAAAATTCAAGGCGCTAAGCTAAACTTTATAGAAGCTATAAGATACAATCTAAAATAGCGAGGTTTGATGTTTAATCAACAAAAAAATGCTATTATGCCACATTCATGCGCCACATTGGCAATTCAAAGCTGGTAATGCCAGCTTAGCCACCTAGATTTTCAAGCGCCCAACGCTTTGGCAGTCTGTCAATTTTGTGCCAGCAATAAGGTGTTAATAGTCATTGTGCGTTTTACCATTTATTTTTTTCACCTGTGTCAACAGGGCTCATCGAGTCCCTGTAAGCAATGAAAAGTGTCAGCCAAGATATGTCAAAAACTAAAATAGCTAACCAAAAATACCCATTAAAAACCTTTGATACCATCCCTATGCTAAAGCCGCATACGCCGCTGCTCGATGGGGTGGACAGTCCTGCTGACCTAAAAAAAATGAGTACCGCGCAATTGCAACAATTAGCCGATGAACTGCGCGAGTTTTTGCTGTATACAACGGGCGTCAGCGGCGGGCATTTTGGTTCTAACCTTGGCGTCGTAGAGCTTACCATTGCACTGCATTATGTCTTTAATTCACCCAAAGACCAAATTGTCTGGGACGTAGGGCACCAAGCCTATCCCCACAAAATTTTAACGGGTCGCCGTGACAAGCTTACCACCATTCGTAGCCAACATGGGCTAACTGCCTTTCCTGAGCGTCATGAGTCTGAGTATGATACCTTTGGCGTTGGGCATTCATCGACGGCGATTTCTGCAGGGCTAGGCATGTCGCTTGCTATGCGCTATTTAGGCAAACGTGACAAAGTAGTTAGCATCGTCGGCGATGGGGCTATGACAGGCGGCATGGCGTTTGAAGCGATGAATGACGCGGTGCAGCAAAATGCCGATTTGATTGTGGTGCTCAACGATAATGACATGTCAATCTCACAGGCAACGGGCGGATTTTCTAAACATTTAGCCACCCTATGGCAGCGTGGTTTGGCAGTGGATATCGATAAAAATGGTGATGCGATTTTTACCAAGCGCGTCATCTCCAGTGAAGACCGCCGTATTCGTCATTATTTGCACATGGCAAACGAAGCCTTAGATGACTGGACCTCGCGTCTGCCCAATAAAATTGTCGAAAAATTGGCAGAAAAAGGTATTCCTAAACCCTCTCAGTTAGAGACATTACCTGAGAAAATCGCCAATAAACTCATTGATGAAGTGTTCCCTGAAAACTTGTTTAAAGCCATCGGTTTTCAGTATTTTGGACCATTTGATGGGCATGATGTTGCCAAATTGACTCAAATATTTGAACGGGTCAAGCAGTTAAAAGGGGCAGTACTCGTTCATGTGCATACGGTCAAAGGTAAAGGTTTTTTACCGGCAGAATGCGACCCGATTACTTATCATGCCATTACCAAACTTAAAAAAATCAACCCAGCGCAAGAAAAATCTGTGCCAGTTGACAGCCAAAAGCCAGTGCCTACTCCCGCCAAAAAATACTCGCAAGTGTTTGGTGAATTTATCTGCGATAAAGCCGCCACTGACAAAAAACTGATGGCGATTACCCCTGCAATGGCTGAAGGCTCAGGCATGACTGAATTTGCCAAGCGCTTTTCAAGTCAATTTTTTGATGTGGCGATTGCTGAGCAACATGCAGTGACCCTAGCAGGTGGTATGGCAACCCAAGGCGTCAAACCGATTGTCGCGATTTACTCCACATTTTTACAACGTGGCTATGACCAACTGATTCACGATGTGGCTTTGCAAAATTTGGATGTGATGTTCGCCATTGACCGTGCGGGCTTGGTCGGTGAAGACGGTGCGACCCATGCGGGGGTGTTTGACATCGCTTTTATGCGAACTGTGCCTAATATGGTGATTGCTTGTCCAAAAGATGAGAATGAGTGTTATAACTTACTCAATACTTGTTATGAGCATATTGGACCCTCTGCGGTGCGTTATCCACGCGGTAATGGCATTGGGGCAGAGATTGATAAAAACCAAGCGATGTATCCAATCGGTAAGGCAGCGCTTGAGCAGACTATTGATGCCAATGCTACAGGTACTGGCAACGTGGCGAAAAAAGTTGCGGTGCTTGCTTTTGGTACCATGGTAAAGACAGCGGTTACGGCGTGTCAAAACTTAGCCGAAACTTACCCAACGACGACGTTTTTTGTTTATAATATGCGGTTTGTTAAACCGTTAGACAGCGAATTACTGGATACGCTATTGGCACAAAACTGCTCCATTGTTACCCTTGAAGAACACCAAGTCATGGGCGGTGCCGGTAGTGCGGTCAATGAATACATCGTTGCCCAAGCAGCAAAAACAAGCCAAGTCTTGCCAACGCTACTTAATATCGGTATCCCCGATAAATATATCGCGCATGGCAGCCCTGAGCAGCAATTAGCCGATTGTGGGCTAGATGTCGCGGGTGTGGTCAAACAGATGCAAACGATTTTGTCATAAATTTTAGATTTTTATCCTTCAATAAAAGGTCAATTATGGAACCGATGGTCGTCATGGCAGCCCGCGCTGCACAAAAAGTAGGTCAAGAGATTTTAAATGCACACAACAATCGCCACAAGCTAGAGTTCACGATTGAAAGCAAAGGCTTAGATGGTTTGGTGACCCAAATCGACCGTTACAGCGAAGAATTATTGATCGCGATGCTCAAAGAAAGCTACCCAACCCACTCGTTTTTGGGCGAAGAGTTTGGGCTACAAGAAGGCAAGGGCAATGATAAAGACTGGTGCTGGGTTATTGATCCATTAGACGGTACTCACAACTTTATTCATGGCTTACCGCATTTTTGTGTCTCAATCGGTGTGCAAAAAAATGGCGTCACCGAACACGGCATCATCTATGACCCAGTGCGTGATGAGATGTTCTCAGCCAGTCGTGGTAAAGGTGCGCGTCTCAACCAACGCCGTATCAGCGTCAGTGAGCATAAAACCATTGATGGCGGCTTTTTTACCACAGGTCATCCGCTTGAGCGTAACCGCGCGGAAGGTAAAGTATCGTATGCCAAAGAGCATTTTGAAAGCTTACAAAAAATCTGCGAACAAGGCGGTCAAGTGCGCCGTGTGGGTTCAGCCGCGTTAGATTTGGCATATGTAGCAGCGGGACGGTTTGATGGTTATTTTGAAATGTCTATCAAACCTTGGGATATCTGCGCTGGTGAATTGATTGTCACTGAAGCACGGGGTACTGTGGTTGACCATACAGGCGCGCACAATGCCATGCAAACAGGCTCTATCTTTGCGGCAAATATCAAACTGTTAAAACCATTGATGCAAACTGTGGTGCCAGTTTGGGGCAGTGCCGTTAAAGGCTGATGTTACTATGACACTAAAAACGCGCTAATCCATAGCGCGTTTTTTTATTTCATAATCAATTCGTAAAAAAAAATCTAAGCTAAAGAGGGTAAGTTAAGCAGATAGACAACAACGTTGGCATAATAAGAGATGACAATATAAAAACGGCAATCAATATTCACTGATTGCCGTCCTCATTCTATATGCTGTTTTATAGCATCCTGTTTATAGCATCTTGCTAAAAATCACCTAAATGGGTATGTTAGAAAGGCTATCTTTCAATATACTGTAATTTATTGGGTACGCCATCCCATTCTTTGGCATCGGGTAGTGGGTCATGCATGGCTGAGATGTTTGGCCATTTTTCAGCAAGTTCTGCATTCAGTTCGATGTATATCTCTTGACCTTTTGGCACTTCATCTTCTGAGAAAATTGCATTGGCAGGACATTCTGGCTCACACAGCGCACAGTCAATACATTCATCAGGATGGATGACCAAAAAATTCGGACCTTCATAGAAACAGTCCACAGGACAGACTTCAACGCAGTCAGTATATTTACAACGAACACAGTTATCAGTAACGACGAAAGTCATGGCGGTGGCTACCTTTTTTTAGTTGCACAAATGTTAAAAGCATAAAAAATACAATCGTATTATTTTAGCGCGTTACGCTTTTTTTAACAATTCCTTTAATGAATAAATAAATTCTAACGCCTGTTTCGGTGTCAGCTCGTCAGGGTTTAGGGCTTTTAGTTGTTGGCTAAGCTTACATTCATCAGCCTTCAAAGTTTGATAGTCAGCCGCGGCACTTTGCAAATCCAGACCCATTTGTTTCTCGTCTTTTGATGGATAGGGTAAAGGATTGTTTGGCAAACTTTTTTGTTCGCTTTGGTTATCCAAATAGTGTTGTGCTTGGGCTAATAAGGCTTGCGGCAAACCTGCCATTTTGGCGACATGCAATCCAAAACTGCGATGCGTCGCCCCCGGTGCGATTTTATGCAATAGCAGCAACTGCCCGTTGATTTCTTGGGTGACAAGGTGTTGATTAAACATTTTGGGGTGGCGCTCAGCCAGTTCAGTGAGCTCAAAATAATGGGTAGCAAATAGGGTCAAACAGCCGATTTTTTCTGCTAAATAATTTACGCACGCATGCGCAATCGCTAGACCATCTTGGGTGCTGGTGCCACGACCGACTTCATCCATGAGTACCAATGAGTTGGCATTGGCTTGGTTCATGATATTGGCGGTTTCAATCATCTCGACCATAAAGGTTGATTTACCACTTGCCAAGTCATCTGCCGAGCCAATGCGGGTAAAAATCCGCTCAATACGACCGAGTGTCACCGACTGCGCAGGGACATACGCGCCACAACAAGCAAGTAGGACGATGAGGGCGGTTTGACGCATGTAGGTCGATTTACCACCCATATTGGGCCCGGTGATGAGCATCAAGCGTTCAAGTTGATTGGCTGTCCCCATGACACAGTCATTGGCGACAAATGGGTCAAGCGATGACGTCTGATGGTGAGCTTGGCGCTGTTGACCTGCTTCAACCACGATATGGCGTCCGCCTTGAATATTGAGGCTTGCGGTATCATCCGTGGTATTAAACAACGGGCGGCACCAGTTTTTACTATGATGAGAGCGATTCTGCAAACGCGTTAGGCTGACCCAGTTGGCAAGTACATCCAAATACCCAATCGCTTTGGCAAGGCGCTGCACATCGCCAAGCTGTGACTTGAGCTGATGGAGCAGATTTTCATAGATACGCTTCTCAAGGGTCAACGCTTGCCCTTGAGCCGATAGATAGGATTCTTCAATGATTTTGAGCGCTGGCGTGATAAAGCGTTCAGCATTTTTGAGCGTTTGACGGCGAGTAAAATATTCAGGTGCGTTCTTGGCTTGTAGCGCACTGAGTTCAAAATAAAATCCGCTCACTTTATTAAATCCCACTTTGAGCATGGGCAGGTTGTTTTTTTGCCGCTCTTGCGCCGCCAATGCTTCCAAAGTTTGCTCGATATTGCCATGCAGATTTTGCCATTCATCAAGCTGTGGGTCATAGCCCTTTTTTATCATGCCGCCATCACGGATGTGGGCGGGCGGCTCATCGACAATCGCTTGCTCTAGCAAGGCATGGATATTGGCAAAGCTATCAGTTAAGGCTAAGTCAGGTAGCTGTTTGCTAAGCATGGCAAGCAAAGGCGTCTCGGCAGTTAGCGTCGTTATGGTGGTAAAATCAAAATGTTGCTGTAGCTGCTTTGACAACGCTAACGCTTGCGCCAAGCTCAGACGCAATTTGAGCAAATCGGTCGGTTTTGCTGAACCCAAGCCAATGCGTCCCCCAATGCGTTCGATATCGCTGATTTCGCTTAAGGTTTGTTTAAGCAATTCAAACGCTGCTATCGGTAATGTCATCAGTTGTTCAACCGCATCAAGCCTGCGGTTAATCAGGGTGACATTGCGTAGTGGTCGGTGCAAATGATGCACTAAAGCGCGTTTACCCATCGGCGTTTGGCAATGATCAATCACTGATAACAGCGAAATACCCGATGCCAACACGGGTTTAAAAATTTCCAAATTTTGCTGACTGATGGTATCAAGCTGCAAAAAATCGCCGTTATGCTCGAGCTGCAGGCTGCGAATATGGCGTAAATCAGCTTGCTGTGTCTGTTTGCCGTAATGCAGTACAACCGATGCCGATGAGATGGCAAGCGGTTTTTGCTCAATGCCAAACCCTGCCAGCGTGGTGACACTTAGATGCTGGGTCAGATGCTCAAGCGCGTTATTGGGGAGAAAATAACTGTGCGGCTGTGACAAAATCGGCGGCAGGCTAGCTGTTGGACTATTTGCGCTCAGACAATCCTGCAAAAAATGTTGCCATGCCTCAGACAGATGTTCATCTATCAGCACTTCACTGGGATCAAAGCGCGCGAGTGCGTTAGCAAGCTCGCTTTGTAGCGCAGTATGACTATCGCAGTTAAGCTCAGTGACGCGGATTTGCCCTTGTGCCAAATCCAGCTGTGCCAATCCCACCGACATTTGCTGTTTGGCAAAGCTGATCGCGACGACCGTTGGTGTTTGTCCTTGGGTGATGAGGTTATCATCGGTCAGCGTTCCTGCGGTTAAGGTACGGACGACTTTACGTTCCATAATCTTAGCGGCATTGGCTTTTGTTTTGCTGGTTTTTTTTGCTATGCTTTTGGCTGCAATGTTTTCTTCAAGGCTGTCTTCAAGATTGTGTTCTGGATTCTTTTCTGAGCCGTCTTCTGGCTTTTCTTCTTCGACTTGTTCACAGACCACCACGGTTTGCCCGGCATTAATCAGCCGAGCAATATAGCCGTCTGCCGAATGAAACGGCACGCCTGCCATCGGGATGGTATTGCCCTGTTTATCTTTGCCACGTCGGGTCAAGGTGATGCCCAAAATATCGGCAGCAAGCTTGGCATCATCGAAAAACAGTTCATAGAAATCGCCCATCCGGTACAGCACCAAGGCATGCGGATAATCCGCTTTAAGCGTGAGATATTGCTGCATCATGGGGGTGTGATGGTCAAGATTGTGAAGCATGGTCTGGGGCATAATAGTTAAACGTTATGAAATTAAGCAGCAGGTGCGTTTGTCGCACCATGTTGGGTGTGTGAGGTTAGTTAAGGCTGGCATGCACGTTACTTGTAGCTTATTTCTGCCAGCCTATTTTTCTGAGCTTGTTTCTTCCAGCTTATTTAAAATATTATTTAAAAGCTTAAAGCGATTCAATTTTTGAGATCCAATGCTGTTTTTCAGCATCCCCTATAAAAGACGCGTTAAAGCTGTTGATGGCTAATTGTTTGATATCGTCATTTGATAGCGCTAACGCCTGCTCAATGGCGACAAAGTTGTCATTCATATAGCCACCAAAGTACGCCGGGTCATCTGAGTTCACTGTCACGCACACGCCTTGGTGCAGCATGGTTTTGATATTGTGCTCGCCCATGTCTTGCACCACTTTTAGTTTAAGGTTACTTAACGGACACACCGTCAACGGCATTTGCTCCGCTATCAAGCGTTGCATGAGTTTATCATCTTCTGCCGAGCGCACACCATGATCGATACGATTGACCTTTAACAAATTTAATGCTTCCCAGACATACGCGGGATCGCCTTCTTCGCCCGCATGCGCAACCGTCAAAAACCCAAGCGCTCGAGCTTTGGCAAATACCCGTTCAAACTTGGCGGGCGGATTGCCCACTTCGCTAGAGTCAAGCCCCACGCCAATGATATTATCTTTAAAGGGCAAGGCCTGCTCAAGGGTGGCAAACGCGCTGTCTTCGCTCAAATGACGCAAAAAACACAAAATCCAATGCGAGGTGATACCCATTTTTGCTTTGGCATCTAAGCTGGCTTGATAAAGCCCTTGAAAACAGGTGGCAAAATCCACCCCCCGCTCAGTATGCGTCTGTGGGTCAAAGAAAATCTCCGTATGCACCACATTATTAGCCTGGCATTTTTCAAAATACGCCCACGCTAAATCATAAAAATCCTGATGTTTGACCAAAACGTTTGCGCCGGCATAGTAAATATCCAAAAACGATTGTAAATTATGAAAATTGTAGGCATTTTTGACATCTTCAATAGTTTGATAGGGTATATTAATTTGGTTGCGTTTAGCGATGGCAAACATCAGCTCCGGCTCAAACGTGCCTTCGATATGCACGTGTAGTTCGGCTTTGGGTAATTGATGAATCAGTTGTTGTGGCGTCAATGTGGCAGTCATAGCAAACTCGATAGCATAATGGCAAAGATGGGATTAAAATCTTCCAAGAAAATTTCAACAATGAAAATCTCGAAAATAAAGTTCAATTATGGGGATGGATTTATAAAGATAAAGGTAATAGAGGGGAGCGGGTCAAACTTACAGGCTGTCATAACCTTGTATCTAAAAAAAGCAAACCCATATATAATAGCAAAATTTATTTTGAACACCTTTATTAACCGTCATCGTATTAAAAGTCATCGCACTTATTGATTTGAGCACTTTAGGAAAATCCTCGTATGTTAGGCAAAATGATAGGCAAGGTTATTGGCACCAAAAACGACCGTGAGCTTAAGCGAATGCGTAAGTTGGTCGACAAAATCAACGCCTTAGAACCCAAAATCCAGCCCCTCTCTGACGAAGCATTAAAACAGAAAACTGCGGAATTTAAAACCCAGTTTGAGCAGGGTACTAGCCTAGATACCATTTTACCTGAAGCCTTTGCAGTTTGTCGTGAAGCCTCAAGCCGTGTCCTTGGTATGCGTCACTACGATGTACAGCTCATCGGGGGTATCACCCTGCACGAAGGTAAAATCGCCGAGATGCGCACGGGTGAGGGTAAAACCTTGATGGCAACGCTTGCGATATATCTCAACGCGATTAGCGGTAAAGGCGTGCATGTCGTCACCGTCAATGACTACTTGGCAAGCCGTGATGCCGAACTAAACCGCCCGTTGTTTGACTTTCTGGGTTTGACTGTCGGCGTGATTTACTCACAGCAAGACCCGATGGAAAAATTTGAGGCCTATGCCGCAGATATTACCTACGGTACCAACAATGAATACGGCTTTGACTACCTGCGTGACAATATGGTATTTCGCCTAGATGAGAAAAAACAGCGCGGACTCAACTATTGTATCATCGATGAGATTGACTCGATTTTGATTGATGAAGCGCGTACGCCGCTGATTATCTCGGGTCAAGCCGAAGACTCATCGGCTATGTACAGGCTGATTGACACCATCATCCCGCGCCTTAAACGCTCAGAAACCGAAGAAGGCAACCGCGAAAACCGTGAGCAGGATTTTTGGATTGATGAAAAAAATCGCCAAATCGAAATCAGCGAAAAAGGCTACGAGAAAATCGAAAAATTCTTGGTGGAAAAAGGTGAGCTTGGCGAAAACGAGAGCCTATATAGCCCAACGCGCTTGCCCCTACTAGCCCACGTCCAAGCCGCGATTCGTGCGCACCATTTATTTGTTAAAAACATTCACTATATCGTGCATGAAGGCGAAGTCATCATTGTCGATGAAAACACAGGGCGCACTATGCCCGGTCGCCGCTGGTCAGAAGGGTTGCACCAAGCAGTTGAAGCCAAAGAACAAGTTGAAATCCAAGCCGAAAACCAAACGCTCGCCACCACGACATTCCAAAATTATTTCCGTCTGTATGACAAACTCTCAGGCATGACGGGTACAGCCGATACCGAAGCTGCGGAGTTTAAACAGACTTACGATCTAGATGTGGTGATTATCCCCACCCACAAACCGATTCAGCGTATTGACCTTGATGACCAAATTTTTCTAAGTAAAATGGGCAAATATCAAGGCATCATCCGCGAAATCAAACGCATTCAAGAAAAAAAGGCACCGATTTTGGTGGGGACGGCAACCATTGAAGCCAGTGAAGTGCTTTCAGAGTTACTGACGCAAGAAGGCATTCAGCATAACGTCCTTAATGCCAAACAGCATGAGCGTGAAGCCGATATTATCGCGCAAGCGGGTAGGCCTAATGCGGTCACTATTGCCACCAACATGGCAGGTCGCGGTACCGATATTATCTTGGGGGGTAACTGGCAAGCTGAGCTCGCCAAAATCGACAACGTCACCCCTGAAATGAAACAGCAAGCCCATGCCGAATGGCAAGTGCGAAACCAACAAGTGCTAGAGGCGGGTGGTTTACATATCATCGGTTCTGAGCGTCACGAATCGCGCCGTATTGATAACCAATTGCGCGGTCGTGCGGGTCGTCAAGGTGACCCTGGAGAATCACGGTTTTTCTTGTCGCTTGAAGATGACTTGATGCGGATTTTCGCTGGTGATCGCGTGGTAAATATGATGCGCGCCATGGGGCTAAAAGAAGACGAAGCCATTGAGCACAAAATGGTATCACGCTCGATTGAAAACGCCCAAAGGAAAGTGGAAAACCGCGACTTTGATGCCCGTAAGAGTCTACTCAAATACGATGACGTTGCCAACGAACAACGTAAGGTTATCTATAAACAGCGCGATGAACTGCTTGCCGAAAGTAATCTACAAGCAGCTATCGAAGCGATGCACTACGATGTGTACAATGCCTTGATTGACCAGTTCGTGCCACCCGGTTCGATTGATGACCAATGGGACATTGATGGGCTTGAAGACGAGCTTGAAAGTGAGTTTCGTATTTATATGCCAATCAATGACTGGCTAGATGCCGATCGTCGTTTGGATGAAGAAGGTTTACGCCAAAAAATCATTGAGGCTGCGTTACTCAACTACCGCGCTCGCCGTGAGCAAATGGGCGAGGAAAATGCCGCCCAGCTTGAGCGTCACTTTATGCTATCTAGCCTAGATAAGCATTGGAAAGAACATCTAAACCAAATGGATCAATTGCGTAAAGGTATCCATCTGCGAGGCTATGCGCAAAAAAATCCTGAGCAAGAATATAAATCTGAAGCCTTCTCATTGTTCCAAAGTATGCTCGGTGCTATCAAGTCTGAAACCGTGCAAGATTTAGCGCGTGTGCATATCCCAACGCCAGAAGAAATCGCTGAGCTTGAGCGCCAGCAACGTGAACAAGCCGAGATGATGCGTCTGCATTTTGAGCACCAAGAAATGAATGGCGTGACCGGTGAGCTAAGTGAAGATGAAGACATGATTGCGCGTAATAGCCAGCAACGCACGCGAGCCACGTATTCATTTGGTCTAAGCGGCTCAGCAGCGGCAACCGCGAGTCCAGAGATGGCTGAAAATGGTGACAATCCGTATGCCAACTTAGCGATTAGCCGAAATGCCCCTTGTCCATGTGGCTCTGGTTTAAAATACAAGCAATGCCATGGTAAAATTTAAGGTGACATCATTATCATCTTTAAATTAGCCGCATCATGGCTTCAGCAATTTTTACAATATAGGCTATCAAGTACGTTGTCGGATTGAGCGATTTATTGATAGTAGAGGAATACCCATGCAAAATACACTAGCAAAAATCACCATGCTGAGTTTAGTATCGGCGCTTACGTTGACAGCTTGTGATAAAAAGACGGACAGCACAGACAACGCGACGGCAGCATCAGCGGCAGAATCACAAGCCGTACCAATGTCAGCTGCGCCTGCCGATGAAAAAAATAGCGCCGCTGTGACCGAAGCCAATGCCACCGTAGATGCCGGTCCTGATGCTACCAGCGCCAGTGGCACAGCGACCACTGTTGATGCGATGCCAGCGAGTAGTACCGAGGCAGACGCTACAGATGACGGCGGCGCGGATAATTCAGCCATGGATAAGATTACGGAAAATGATACCGTGATTGATAATGCGCCTGCCTCGCCCAACGCACCAAAAGCCAGCGATGATGCAGCGCCTGCCGTCGGTAACCAAAAGGTTGGTCAATAACGACTAAACCCACAAAAAAAGCTGATACCCATCAGCTTTTTTTAACACTTCATCTAAACGCTGTTCAAACTAAATGCTGTTCAAATAATTATCAAAACGCACGATATCATTTGATAGGCTTAGCTTAGGCGATTGGTCCGCAAGAAAAGGCGCTGATTTAGGTCGTTTGACTACCACCATACCCTGTGGGGTTATTTGTGCCAACGCCGCCGACAATAATTGTTGGGCTTGTGCAATCGACGGTGGGGTCGTCACAGTATGCAACATTTGCATATGTTTATTCACCGCTGATTTGTAGCTATCAGCAGGAAACATCGGATCTAGATAGACACGGTCGGCTTTAGGCAACTTAGCCAGCAATTCTATGGCATCGCCATGATAAATCGTTAATCGACTCATCAATTTTTGCCAGTTGCGATGCTGCGCCATTTTTTGCTGTTCCAGTTGCAGTAGCAAAAACATAAGTGGCTGCTGTTCAAGCAACGTCACACTGGCACCGGTACTTGCCAAGATTAGGCTATCATGCCCAAATCCTGCGGTGGCATCAATGACAGTCATGTTAGCTTGTAGCTGCATGGCTTTGAGTAGCAGCTCAGTTTTTTTGCCCGCTTTGACCACCCGCTGTTGTAGGCTTTGCCAATTGGGGCTGACTTTCATGCCCGCTGCGATGACAAAAACATCGCCTACCTCATCAATCAGCACACTGTTATCATCGACTGATTTCAGCCATTTTTGAGTTACTTTGCTAGTAATCTTTTGTGGTTGTAAATTGACGGATAAAGGGGCGAGTATGGTTTCGACGTTTGCCAAACGCTGCTCGCTTGGCAAAGTGTCAACATAATACAGTTGGATTGATTGATGAGATAGCATGGCGAGTTAAATATAGCCCAGCATACCAGCAATGAGTACCAGTACGCCTACCACGATGCGCCACCACGCAAAAATCGTAAAATCACGGGTACTAACCCAGTTAACCAACCATTTGATGAAAATCATGGCAAAAATAAATGAGACCACCACACCCACTGCCATGATGGTCCAGTCTTCAGTGCTGGTTAAAATATGATGGTTTTTGGTCAGGTCTAATAGCCCAGCACCTACTAATACAGGAATACCTAAGAAGAAAGAATACTCCGCAGACGCCTTACGTGATACCCCCAAAAATAGGGAACCGATAATGGTAGAGCCTGAGCGAGAAGTACCAGGAATCAAGGCAAGACATTGAATCAAACCAATGATAATCGCCGTTTTAATATCAATATCTTCCGCTTCGGCATATTTGACCGTATGTTTGTGTTGTTGGCGCTCTGCCCAAAAGATAATCAAACCACCGACAATCAATGAGATTGCCACCACGGTTGGGTTAAACAACGCCGCTTTTAACGCTTTATCAAACATCAAACCTATCAGCATAATCGGAATGGTGGAAATAATCAGCGAGATGCCCAATTGACGCGGGTTGTTACGCTCAGGGTCTTTACCCGTAATCAGTCCCATCAAGGCACGCCATAGCCTTCCCCAGTACAAATAAATTACCGCTGAAATCGCACCCAGCTGAATGACGACGATAAACAAGTCGGCTTTGTCTTTGGTCCAAAAATTTAACAGGGAATCGGCAAGAATTAAATGCCCGGTACTTGAAATCGGTAAAAATTCGGTAATGCCCTCAACCATGCCCATGATGATGGCTTTAAAAATCAAAATAAGATCCATAACGTATCCAACAATGTTAGTGATTAACAGTCAAAGCTAACAATTTTTGCGCTTATAACAAGATAAAGAGTAGCGAGTCAAACTTAACACAATCTGAGTAATCAGCCGATAAATTAAGTCTTTTGTTGTTCGGCTAGGGTTTTCCACGCGTTATTTCTTAAATAAACCGGCAACGCCAGCTCAGCAGGGACGGATTGCTGCTGCTGATACAAGGCTAGCCCAAGTTTGGCAATGATAACCGCTGAGGGGAGAATATCGGCAAAGATAGCTTGACCTAGCTGCGCATTGACCAAGGTTGCGCCATTGCCTACTAAGGCTAAGTCTTTGTCTATCACACTGTCATAATCAAGCAAATGCTCAGTAGCGCCTGCCACAAGCTGCATGATACCATCGCTCATGGCGTATTCACCGGCGTATACTTGGTTCATGCGCGCATCTGTCAGCACCAATACGTGGGGGCGTTGGTGTCGTTCAAATGCCGTTTGGGCGATAGCTTGCAGGCTTGATACAGGCAAACATGGCACATCATGGGCAAAGGCGATGGCTTGCGCTACCGCCGTATTAATGCGTATGCCACTAAAAGCCCCGGGACCTCGATTAAAAGCAATCGCAGTCAGTTGTGACCAATCAATCGATGATGCTGTCATCAGCGCTTGTATCATCGGCAAAATTTGCTGGGTTTGCAGACGATTTCCCGTAAGCGTCTGTTCAGCGACGACATTACCCGCTAAATCCATGAATGCCACTGAGCATTGGTCAAACACACTTTCAAGTGCCAAAATCATAACAAATTGCCTTTACCGTTTGCAGTAATCATGCGCTTACAACGCACAAATTTTGCCTAAAAAATTGCTTGGTATGATACCACTAAAAACAAATTTGAGCATAATTTAGTTAACAGGGATTTAGGCAAAAATACCCTCGATCCCGTCAATAAAGTGCTATAATCCTTACTATTTTTAGGGATTTAAAGCCAACGTATTGAAGTTGATAGCTAACGGTTAACAATGGTTTGCAAAGCCATTCAAAAGTCACTTTGCTGCACAATTTTATAGCGTGTGTGATAGCATTTTTTATTAGTAGTTTAAGTTTTATTTGTCGGTTAAATGGGTAGATAGGTTATGAGCGGTAAAATAATTTTTGATAATGGCAAGCATCAGTGCATTATGTTTAGTGATTTGGTAAAAGGTGACGGTATTCAGTCCAATCAATTTTTAATTTTGCACGCAGATGAGGAAACTGTCGGCGCGGTTATTGACCCAGGTGGGGACTTGACCTATACGCCGCTAACCCTAGCACTGCTCAAACATACTGATATAAGGCATATTCGCTATGTGATTGGCTCACACCAAGACCCCGATATCATTGCGTCATTGCCGCGTTGGCTACTGCATACCCAAGCCAATATCGTCATCTCAAGATTGTGGGAGCGTTTTTTACCGCATCTTAACTCCGCGTTTACCACTGACCGTCTGCAAGAAGGGTATCTTAAGCGCTTGATTGCGCTGCCGGATGAAGGCGCGGTGTTACCTTTGGGAAAAACCCAGTTATTTGCTTTGCCTGCGCACTTTCTGCATTCAGAAGGTAATTTTCAGTTTTATGACCCTATCAGCAAAATTTTATTTTCAGGCGATATGGGCGCTTCGTTGTTGGGTGATGCGAATGTGCCAGTGGAAGATTTTGATTCCCATATTCCGACCATGCGAGGATTTCATCAGCGCTACATGGTCAGTAATAAAGTCACCCGCTTTTGGGCAGATGCGGTTCGGCAGTTAGATGTCGAGATGATTGTGCCGCAGCATGGCAAATCTTTTGTTGGCAAAGCCATGATTAATCGCTTTTTGGATTGGATAGGCAATTTGCCTTGTGGGGTTGATTTGCTCACACAAGACGATTATGACTATGCAGGGCTAATCAATAGTGTTAAAGTTGACTGATTTGTTGTTTTAGTCGATGATGTCCTATACTGTCACCCCTGTTTTTGAACAATTTGCCAACTCATACGATGCCGCCACACCGATTCAATCGCAGGTGGCAGAGCACTTGGCGCAGCTCATTGCGCGTTACCATACCGGCGTAACCGATATGTGCGTGGTTGATGTGGGCTGTGGCACAGGAAAATTGACTCAAGCGGTGATGTCAAAGTTTTTACAAAACGCAGCGCTAGCTTCCGCTCAGTTATATGGTGTCGATACTGCTGCCAGTATGCTTGCAATATGGCAACAGCGAGTCGCGCATCTTTTGTCGATGCCGCTGTCATCTACCCCAGTCTCGTCGCTACCAAATTCCCCAATGACACTGCACAGCCAAGCGCTTTGCGCCAATATGGCAGATATGGCATTGGCAAATCAATCTGCCGATTTGGTGATGAGTAGTTTTGCCCTTCATTGGACATCGCCAAGCGTTATCGCAGAGCTTGGGCGCATCGTCAAAACCAAAGGTCAGCTGCATTTGGCGATTCCGGTGGCAGGCTCTTTTCATCAAGTCCGTCAGCGCTTTCCCAAGTTGCCTGTTTTTGATTTTTTACCCAGTCACGCTTGGCTAGCGGCGATAGAGACCTTGCGGCAACAGCGTCAAGGCACGCTAATGTATCAAACCGAGCAATCGTTTGCTTTTTTTTATGACAATTTAAAAATTCTGTTAAAAAATCTCAAGCAAATGGGCGGCGCCGTCTCTGGCAAAGACAGCATCGATACGGCGACATTTAGACGCTATCTGCAAGACCAATCACCGATTGGGCTGGATTACCAACTGCTGATGATTGGCTTGCAGCTGTAAGGGTAACAAATTTATCGACGATTTGGCTAACATTTAGCGCTACACTAACTTCAACCTTCTATTCCTTTTTGATTAGTTTAATTAAACATGCTATGACTACACACACTCTGTCTTTTAAAGATAAGCTTCAAGCCTATATTCACCTGACCCGCTTTGATAAGCCTGTGGGCATTGAACTTGTGTTTTGGTCGACTTTATGGGCGGTGTTTTTAGCGGCGAAAGGGTTTGAACAACTCCCTCCTTGGCATGTGGTGGCAATCTTTGCAGTGGGTGCGGTGTTGATGCGAGCGGCAGGCTGTGCCATCAATGACTTTGCTGACAGAAAAGTCGATGGCCATGTGTCGCGAACCAAAGGTAGACCGCTGGCGGATGGTCGCTTGACGGGTAAAGAAGCGGTTTGGACGTTTTTAATTTTATCTTGGGTGAGTGCAGCGCTATTAGTATTTTTGCCCATACAGGTTTTTATTTGGTCATTTGGTGCGGTGGCGCTGGCGTTTATCTATCCGTTTATGAAACGCTTTACCCATTTGCCGCAAGTGTTTTTGGCGGCGGCTTTCGGCTGGGCGATTCCGATGGCGTATGTTGCGGTATCGCAAGTATTAACGGGGCAGACCGAGGTTGATATTTGGTGTTGGCTGCTGTTTTTCGGCTATATGGGCTGGACGGTGGCGTATGATACCCAATATGCGATGGCAGATCGTGAGGATGATTTAAAAATTGGGGTCAAATCCACCGCGATTTTATTTGGTAAACACGATGTGTTGATAATTAGCCTACTTCAAGGGGTGTTTTTGCTCAGTTTGGCGGGCGTGTTTTGGCATTATTTTGGCGCGCTTTCAGTATTGGCGCTGCTACCTATCGTTGCCATGTTTTATCGACAAAATAAACAATGTCTCACTTACGATCGCAAGCTTTGCTTTAATGCGTTTTTAGATAACGTGTGGGTAGGGCGCTATGTATTTTTGCTAATCGTGATATTGAGTGTATGGGCACTTCGAGGATAAACTCTGATACAGATAAAAAACGCCTAAATTTGATTGTAGGCGTTTTTTTTGACTATCGCCATAATTTGACTATAACCATAACTTGATAGGCAGATTGAGTCCAAGGCGGTTGGTGAGTTGGTTATTTTTCAGCGAAACAATCCGCTCAGCAAATAACCCCACCACCATAGGCAGCAGTTGGTGTTCCATCGCATGAACGCGCTGCTGTAATTGGTCAGCATTCTCAGCCGCGTTGACGCAGGTCACCGCTTGGGCGATGACTTCCCCTGCATCGAGTTCGCTCGTTACCAAATGTACACTGCAACCATGATAGCGCTCGCCAGATTGTAGCACGCGGGTATGGGTATCTAAGCCTTTATAGTTGGGTAGCAGTGACGGGTGCAAATTTATCATCGGCACGTTTAGTTCAGTGCTGCTGGTGACACCATCAATAAACAGCGGCGTTAAAATCCGCATAAATCCTGCCAACACCACCAAATCAGGTTGCCACGCGCGCAATTCTTGCAGTGCCCGTTGTTCAAAACCGACACGGGTATATTTTTTGCCATTATCGTCACGCTCAATCACTGCGGTTGCAATATTGGCTTGCTGCTCATTGGCAAGGCGAATGCGCTCAAGCGCGTAGGCATCGGCTTTATTACTAATCACGCCCACGATTTGAATGTTCAATAGTTGCTGTAGCTGCTTATCAATTAATACTTGCAGGTTACTGCCACTGCCAGAGACGAGGACGGCAATTTTTAACGGGGTAGGGTTTGTCATGTTCAACTTCATAATGATAGTAAAGCAATAGGTTGGAAAAAGTAAGGTGCGTAAAAACGCACCTTTTAAATTAACTAAAGGGTAAATTGGCTCAATGGTAAATTAGCTTAAGGGAAAAATAGCCCAATAGTAAAGTAACCGATTGAGTCGCTGATAAAATTAGCGATAGGTTACCGCATCGCCCTGTCTTTCAACGATTTCACCCAATTTCCATGCAGTTTCGCCTTGCTCATTGAGTAAGTCAATGGCTTGGTCTGCTTTATCTGCCGGCACCACGACGACAAAACCCACGCCGCAGTTAAAGGTGCGGTACATTTCCATCTGCTCGATATGCCCTTTTTGCTGAAGCCATTGAAACACAGGCGGGAATGTCCAAGAATTCACATCAATTTGCGCCGCCAAATGGTCGGGCAATACGCGTGGTAGGTTCTCCGTCAAGCCGCCACCGGTGATATGTGCCATCGCATGCAAGCTTGCGTTGCCCAAGGTTTTTTGCAGTTGCCCAATGGCTTTGACATAGATTTTTGTCGGTGCCATCAGCACGTCTTTTAATGCTTTGCCGTCTAATTGTTCAGTGGCAACATCGGCACCACTGACTTCAATCACTTTACGCACCAGTGAGTAACCATTTGAATGCACGCCGCTAGAGGCGATACCGATTAACACATCACTGTTGGCAACGTTTTTACCCGTAATCACTTCCGACTCTTCGACGACGCCGACACAAAAACCTGCCAAATCATAGTCGTCATCTTGGTACATACCCGGCATTTCAGCCGTCTCGCCACCGATGAGCGCACAATTTGCCAATTTACAGCCGTCACCGATACCGGTGATAACCGTTGCTGCGGTATCGACATCCAGTTTTCCTGTGGCGTAATAATCCAAGAAAAATAACGGCTCGGCGCCACAGACTAGCAGGTCATTGACACACATCGCGACCAAGTCTTGACCAATGGTGTCGTGCTGCTGCAGTTGTAAAGCCAGTTTGAGTTTGGTACCGACACCATCAGTCCCTGAAACCAATAAAGGGGATTTATAGCCTTGCGGAATACGGCACAAGGCGCCAAATCCACCCAAACCACCGACTACTTCAGAGCGGCTAGTTGCTTTGGCAACTGATTTAATGCGCTGAACTAACGCTTCGCCAGCATCGATATCGACGCCAGCATCTTTATAACTTAACGAAGTGGGTTGTGTAGTCATGGTCTTCCTATCGCCAGAATCATTGGGAAAAGTAATACGCGCATTATACCCAAATTCCCATCAAAAAGAAAAATAATCCATCGCTTTGCTACCTGGCAATATTAGGCTGTTTATCATTGATGACGCCTTCTAGCCCCACAAATGTGATAGGGCTTTATAACATAGCTTCGAATATTTGTATGAGTTGTGCAGTTTGCGCTATCTATTTTTGTCAAATTACCTAAAATTAGTCGAAAATACAACGATGGCAGTGACCGTCTTTTATTTAACTTTACCCTTATATTTTTGGCGTATTTGGCTTTTTTGAGGAACCTATGTACAACCCATCCCCTTATCGATTTACGAAAGATGTATTTTTCAAACGGGTATTTATATCGCTATTTTTGGTTGCAATAGGCTATATCATTTATCAATTACAATCGGTAATTTTGCCATTTTTGGTAGCATTTATTTTATCGTATGCGATTAATCCGTTGGTGCAAAAATTACAGGACAAGGCACACATTCGCCGCTGGGTGGCAATTTTGCTGGTATATTTGTCCACTGCGCTAATGATTGGATTGATACTTTGGTGGCTTATTCCACTGGTTTGGGAGCAGTTACAATCGGCATGGAAGTATGTACCGACAGCAATTGACTATTATAACAATACGTTTCGAAGCTGGGTGCGTTCTCACACCCCCATACGCTTGCCTGCCATGCAAGTACGAGATATGTCAAAAGGCTTGGTCGATTTTCTCAAAGAAAACTACAATATCACCGATGCGCGCTCATTTTTTACCAATTTAATGTTATCAGGCATGAATGTAATCAACGTGGCGGGCATTGTGGTGCTCGTGCCGATTTTAATGTTTTATTTTTTATATAATTGGGATGAGCGCTTGGTAAAAATGCGTCATATGATTCCCAACCGTTATATTCCATCTGTTTATCGTATCGCTAAAGAAAGTGATGAAGCGTTGATGTCATTTATCAAAGGTCAGCTACTGGTGATGGTGCTGCTGGGTATGGTGTATGCGGTACAATTGCAACTCATTGGACTTAAAGTCGGTCTTATCATCGGTATGATAGCGGGTATCGCAAGTTTTGTGCCGTATCTTGGCTTTACTCTTGGCTTTATCGCGGCGATTATTGCAGGGCTGTTTCAATTTGGCGTGGACTGGGTGCATTTACTGCTAATTGTCGGTGCCTTCATGGTAGGGCAGGCGGTGGAAGGTTATGTTTTGCAGCCGTTATTGTTGGGGGATAAAATTGGTTTATCACCATTATGGGTGATGTTTGCGGTACTTGCCGGGGCGGCACTGGCAGGCATTGCAGGTATGCTGATTGCTTTGCCGCTCGCCGCTGTACTCAATGTGCTATTCCAACATGCGTATGACAGTTACCGTGAAACTGAGTTTTACAAAGGCGATGCCCAATATAGTCTATTTAAAGAAAAAAATCTGATGGATATCAAGCTTGAGCAGCAACAAAAACAAATCGAGGAGCAAGTAAAAAAAGAAAATACCAGTTGGATGACGCGGATAAAAAATATCTTCTAAAACAGCAAGCTGTCATTCAAGTGACTACAAGCGCGTAATTTTGCCGTATAATAGCCGACTATGTGATAGGCGTTTTCTATCTGATAGGCGGTTATAGATACGCTCAATCAAGCATTTATTGTGAGGGGGTTGGCCTGCCTTACGTTAAATGCTTTTTTTATTTGCAATTTTTCCAATAAATGACGCGTCGTTGATAGCCGATAGCGTCCTCATATTTTTATTTATTGGTTTATCATCAGTTAGGTATCTTATGCAATCAAACAATTCTGTAAGCCCAGTAGCAGCCATATCTGCTGTTGAGTTAAATCCCCAATTATCAGCCCAACTATTAGAGAGTGACATAGACTCAGATAGTGACATAGATGGGCTTGATGATAATGATTGGGATGATGATGCGTCAAACAATGAAGCTTTAGACAATGAAGCGTTAAACGAAGCATTAAACAATGAGGCGCAGCAAACATTGGGCGATGCCAAAGGGGACAGCCAAGGCGATGACATCAAATCCACGCGTTTTCGCAAGCTACAAAAAAAATTGCGTAAGCTGGTCTCTTGGGCGATTCGCGACTACAACATGATTGAAGACGGTGATGTGGTCATGGTGTGTATTTCAGGCGGTAAAGACAGTTTTACCTTACTGGATATTTTATTGTTCTTAAAGAAAATAGCACCGATTCAGTTTGATGTGATTGCCGTCAATCTTGACCAAAAGCAACCTGACTATCCTGAAGATATTTTGCCCAACTATCTGACCGAGCATGGCATTCCGTATTATATTCTAGAAAAAGACACCTATAGCGTGGTCAAGCAAATCGTACCAGAAGGTAAAACTTACTGTTCTGCGTGTTCACGTCTGCGCCGTGGTTCGTTATATGGATTTGCCAAACAAATCGGTGCAACCAAAGTGGCACTGGGTCATCACCGTGATGATATCATGGCAACGTTTTTCTTAAATTTATTTCACGGCGGTAGTCTCAAAGCGATGCCACCAAAACTGCTATCGGATGATGGGCAAAATATTTTGATTCGTCCGCTTGCGTATGTGGAAGAAAAAGACATTATCAAATATGCCAATTACAAGCAGTTTCCGATTATTCCTTGTAACCTGTGCGGCAGTCAAGAAAACCTACAACGGGCGATGATTAATGACATGCTGCGCGCATGGGACCAACAATACCCGAATCGCTTGGATTCGATATTTGGCGCGATGCAAAATGTCGCACCGTCACAGCTCGCTGACCGTGAGTTGTTTGACTTCGAAAATTTGCAGTTAAGGCGTGATGAGCATATCCGTGTATTTGAAGGGGAAAACATCCAAGCTGGGCAGATTGATGAGCAGCTTCAGCAAAAAGGGGTGCCAACCGCACCTGATGTGCAAACCTTTGACCCCACCCAGTTTCAGAAAAACAAAGGGTCTCAGAAAAACAAAGCGCCTCAAAAACCCGAAGTGCCTCGAAAATCCAACGCCAGCCAAAACGCTGAGAGCCAAAAAATACCGACAATCAATCCTGTGATTTGATAACCAAGCCGATCAAGCACACGGCTATTTTGGTTGCTGTAATGGTTTAAGCTATTGAGGTGATAAGCGGTTGATTTAATAAGCTACTGGTTTAATAAAAAAGTTCGGTTAAATACACCCGAACTTCTTTTTTAGTTTTAACCTTTAAATTATTGTCATCACGCCGCGGGTCATATCGCTAAACGAGATTGCGCAACTAGACTTCAAAACAAAATTTCACGATAAGTTCGTCGCGTTGTTTTTTTATCTTAGCCGCGATTATTTTTTTGACCCTATGGTTGCATCATTGCTAGTCGTAACGGGGCTTGGCATAACAGGGCTAGGCGCTACAGGTTGGCTTGATGTAGGCTGATGGGTATCGCTGTATTTTGGGTAGCGGTTGTTAGGTGCAATGCGGGGATAATACGGACGTGACCCTCTGTCTAAACCGCCCCAACCACCAAAACGGCTACCGTAGAAGGGCGAGTCCCAAAACGGGTCGGTGTTGTACCACAGTTGATTTAGCCTTTGCTCACGTTGGTAGTTGAGATAACCTTCATCATGCGCTTTTAACAAATCAAGCGTCATCGATTGTGGGCATACATCATTATAGTCATAGCCCTCACGTCCCAACTGGTAAGCGCGTAGCGGCGTGCAATAACGTTTTAACCCTGCTTCACGACCTTGTCGCCACTGTTGCTGGTTGGGTACAGCATTGGCTTTAGCGCATTGCTTGATATGCTTTTGAATATAATCTTGATTGCGACCTAGTAAACCGTCTTGATAACCAATGGTTTGCCAATTGCTTTGTTGGCACTGAGTGGGTGTTAATCCGCCACCCAAGGTAGCACAACCTGTCATCGAGGCAGTGACAGCAAACAGTCCAAGCATTTTTTTTGAGGTGGTTGCTGGGTGATAGGCTTGTATGAATGAAAGCATCGTCATGGTGTCACCTTTGAGGTTTCCGGTCGCCATTAGTCAGTTAAAAACTGGCTAAACCGATTAAACCGTTAATGAATTGATATTTTTTAATTTAGCAGATTATTTATATAAAAGCATTTATCAATGGTTAAAATTTTGTTAGGCTATTTAATATAATCAAATGAATAGCGTCAAATTAACAGGGTTAAAATTTTGGGTTAATGTGGTGATATTGCATTAATTTTTTATCAACAGGGTGAGGGTCATGCGAAAAATTTTAATCGCCAATCAAAAAGGGGGATGTGGTAAAACCTCGATTGCGGTGAGTCTAGCGGCGGCATTGGCAAACCAAGGCAAAACAGTGGCATTGGCAGATGCAGACCCCCAAAAATCAAGCCTACAGTGGCTAAAAATGCGCCCAGCGGACGTGCCTGCCATTATCGGTATTGACTGGCGCGATAGCAATGATATAGGTGATATCCCAAAAACCTTGGGTAAAAATGACTGGCTGATTATTGATGCCCCCGGTGCGTTATCAGGCACTAAAGCCGAGCAGCTGATTGCCGAATGCAAGGCGATTTTAATTCCTGTTTTGCCCGCTTTTTTTGATATTGACAGTACCAAACGCTTTTTAAAAAGCCTAGAAGACATCAAACGTATCCGTAAAGGCAAAGTCGATATTTATCTGGTGGCCAATCGCGTGCGTAGTCAATTAATGCAGGACAATGAACCGACCGAAAAACTGATGGCGTATTTTGCTGATATTGGGCAGCAGCCCCTGGCTTGGCTATCTGAGCGTAGTATTTATCAAGCGTTGGCAGAGCGCGGCTTGACGATTTTTGATAAGAGCCAAAAACCGTACCGCGACATTCAAGCCCAGTGGCAACCGATTATGGATATGCTAGCTTCCGAGCCGCAGCCGACTGACAAAATTGACGGCAAAGCCGAAAACAAAGCTGACACCAAAACTGAAGCAAAAACGTCATCTAAAAAATCCAAAAATAGCAGCTGGTACGAGTAATATAATCAATGGGAACATGGATAGCCATCGCCATCGGGGTGTTTATTGTCGGTAGTATCATGGGGTTAAAACCCTCTGCTCGCGAGACCATGCGTGATAATCTGCGCATGGCAGCCAGACGCGTGGGCGTGCAGCCAAAACTGGTCGCATGTCCCGATTGGATTATGGGCGATACAGGCGAACGCGGTAAAGGCATGATGGCGCAATACGGCGTGGTGATTGAGGACGCAAAGATGCGCCCCTGTGATTATCAGGTGATTGAGGGCAAATGGCGACCCTTTACCGGGCATTATCCCGCCAATTTTGCGCTTGATAATCGGGAGGTGGATTTACCGGCATCCATCGCAACAACCGTTAAGGGTTTAAGCTGTAAAGCCAATTTTGTGTGTATTTATTGGCAAGAAAATAGCCAACTGGGCATGAAATCAGAACTTGAAACCACCGAAAAAGACCTAATCATGTTAAAAAGTAAATTGCATGATTATGCCAAATTGGTGCAGAATAACTAACTTTTCGTATTTTAACTTACCCTTTTTAATGATTTTGTGAACCCAACATGAGTAAAACACCGACAGCGAGAAAGTCAACCAAAACCACGGATACGGCTGATACAAAAGCAGACACCAAATCCGGCGAAAGAGCCGCCGCGGATAAATCAACAAAAGCGAAAAAAACAACGCCTAAAACGTCGGGGCAAGGCAAAGCCTTGGTGATTGTGGAATCCCCTGCCAAAGCCAAAACCATCAATAAGTATCTGGGAAATGATTTTATCGTCCGCTCTAGTGTGGGGCACGTGCGTGATTTACCTGTGTCGGGTTCTGGCGCAGCAAAAACTGACGATAAGTCGGATAGCAAACTCACCAAAGAGCAAAAAGCGCAGCAAGCCTTGGTACGGCGCATGGGCATTGACCCCGAGCACGACTGGGTGGCACATTATGAAATTCTACCCAGCAAAGTTAAAGTGATTAAAGAATTAAAATCCCTTGCCAAAGACGCCAAAGAAATTTATCTCGCAACCGACTTGGATAGAGAAGGGGAAGCGATTGCCTGGCATCTCAAAGAAGTTATCGGTGGCAGTGATGACAAATACAGCCGCGTGGTATTTAACGAAATCACCAAAAACGCGATTCAAAATGCCTTTAAAAGCCCCACCAAGCTAAACTATGACCGTGTCAACGCGCAGCAAGCCAGACGATTTTTAGACCGTGTCGTTGGTTTCATGGTATCGCCATTGCTATGGCAAAAAGTAGCGCGCGGACTGTCGGCAGGGCGAGTACAATCTGTCGCCACGCGTCTAGTGGTGGAGCGTGAACGTGAAATTCGCGCTTTTACCCCAGTGGAATATTGGGAAATCCACAGCAATACCCACAGTCAGCAAGCCAAACAAGAGACCATTCGCCTAGAAGCGGTAAAAAAAGCGGGCAAACCCCTGTCGCTAGAAAACGAAGCGCAGACCCATGCCGTTGTTGCATTGCTTGAACAGTCAGATTTTATCGTAGCGGATCGGGAAGAAAAACCCACCCAATCAAAACCGTCTGCACCCTTTATCACCTCGACACTGCAACAAGCTGCAAGTACTCGCCTTGGTTTCCCTGTCAAAAAAACCATGATGCTAGCTCAGCGCCTGTATGAAGCAGGTCATATCACCTATATGCGTACTGACAGTACTTTTTTGTCAGCGGATGCACTTACCAGTGTGCGCGGTTTTATTGACAAGCAATACGGCGCACAATATGTCCCAAAATCGCCCAATGTGTATGGCAACAAGCAAAACGCCCAAGAAGCGCACGAAGCGATTCGCCCCTCAGACGTTTTGGTGCAATCTGCCTCGCTAAAAGACATGGAGCGCGATGCCCAGCGCCTATATGAGCTGATTTGGCGCCAGTTTGTGGCGTGTCAGATGCCACCTGCGCAGTACCAGTCCATGACGCTTATTGTCAATGCCGGTGAGATTGAGCTTAGAGCCAAAGGTCGCGTGATGACCTTTGATGGGTATACCAAAGTACAGCCCCCTGCCAAAAATGAAGACAATCTGTTACCTGATGTAAAAATCGGGGAAAAATTGGTGGTCGATAGTATCGAGCCTAGCCAACATTTTACCAAGCCACCAGCCCGCTACACTGAAGCAAGCTTAGTCAAAGAACTGGAAAAACGTGGGATTGGTCGTCCGTCCACATATGCCGCTATCATCTCAACAATTCAAGAACGTGGGTATGTCAAGGTAGAAAACAAACGTTTATTTGCCGAAAAAATGGGTGATATCGTCACTGACAGATTGGTCAACAGCTTTCCGCATTTGATGGACTATACTTTTACCGCTGGGCTGGAAGAAAACCTAGATGAAGTCGCTGAAGGTCAGCAAAACTGGAAAAAAGTGCTGGATGATTTTTATGGCGATTTTAAAGGCAAGTTAGAGCGTGCCAAAGACGAAGACGGCATGAAGCCCAATGACCCAACCGATGTCCCAGATATTCATTGTGACCTATGTCAGCGCCCAATGCAGATCCGTACAGGCTCTACAGGGGTGTTTTTGGGTTGTACCGGTTATAATTTACCCCCCAAAGAGCGTTGTAAAGGCACCAAAAACTTGATGCCTGTGGAAGCCTTTCATAGTCAAACCAGTAAAGAGAGCCAACATCTCGGTGAGGACGACGCGGACAACAACGACGAAATCCAAGCGCTACTTGAGAAAAAACGCTGCCCGAAATGCCATACCGCGATGGATGGGTATATTGTCGATGGCGGGTTAAAACTTCATGTCTGTGGTAACAATCCTGATTGTGATGGCTATCTATTAGAAAAAGGCGTCTTTGAAACTGCAGGCAATGATGATGTGCCTACCATACCCTGTGATAAATGCGATGGGCAAATGGTGCTCAAAACTGGGCGTTTTGGTGCCTATTTTGCCTGTCAGCAGTGTGATAATACCCGTAAAGTGCTCAAAAATGGCGATGCAGCGCCGCCACGTATGACCGCAATCCCTATGCCAGAACTCAAGTCACAAAAATTTGATGACCATTATATTTTGCGTGAAGGGGCAGCAGGGTTATTCTTGGCAGCGTCAAAATTTCCCAAAGTGCGAGAGACGCGCCCACCAAAACTGTCAGAGTTACGCGCGATACAAGATCAGTTGGAAGATAAATTCCAGTATTTATTTAGCGCGCCAGATACCGACAATGAGGGCAATCCTACGATTTTGCGTTGGAGTCGTAAAAATGCAGAGCAATATATCGGCTCAGAAAAAGACGGCAAAGCGACTAAATTTGCCTTGGTTTATCGAAAAGGCAAATGGGTGGAAGAGTGACGAAAGATAGTTCAGCAAAATTAGCGGTTTTAATTGATGCCGATAATTCTTCTGCCAAAAAAATTCCGTTGATTTTGCAGGAAGTGGCAAAATATGGTGTTGCTAGCGTTAAAAGAGTATATGGTGATTGGAGTAGTGAAAATCTAAAAAATTGGCGTGACGTACTTTTGCCTCATGCGATTACACCTGTACAACAGTTTGCCTATACAAGCGGTAAAGACGCTACCGATATGATGTTAATCATCAACGCAATGGACTTACTTTATAGCAAAGCGTTAAATGGATTTTGTATCGTTTCTAGCGACAGTGATTTTACCCCACTTGCTTCTCGGATACGAGAAAGTGGGCTAGTCGTTTATGGTTTTGGTGAAAAGTCAAAAACACCTGAAGCCTTTATTAATGCCTGTGATAAGTTTATTTATATTGAAAACTTGGAAGATATTAATAAAACAGATGCCCCTATTCAACTAATTACTTCAACGAATAATGATAATAACCAAGTGGTAAATCCTACTCAGGTTACAGAAGTGAAAAACTCTGAAAAGCTACAATCAGATAGTATATCACCGCAACTTACCATTGATAGTGCAACACTACAATTAATTTATAAAGCAATTAAAGATACGGCTGATGATGATGGTTGGGCATATTTAGGGAATTTAGGCAAATATTTAGTCATGTTGAAACCTGACTTCGATGTGAGAACGTTTGGCTGTAATAAGCTCTCTGAATTACTCGAAAAATTAGGATTATTTACTTTCCAAAGAAGAGGCTCACAGATTTTTGTGAGAAAAAAAGCCAGTTTTTCGAAATTTTTGAAGGCCGTGCAAGACACAATTATAGCTAAATACGGTATCAATCAATGGATTTATTTGAATCCCTTAGCGATAGAAATTAATAAATCTTATCCAAATTTGGATGTTTCTGAATACGACTGTAAAAGTATTTATCAAGCCTTATTGAAGATTGAAAGTAAATATTTTGAGTTTTCGGAAGATAAAAAACAACTTCAGCTATTACAATCAAAAAACTCGTAAAATCTCTACTAAAAAAGCCCAAATTAGGGCTTTTTTAGTAGGGTTATTGGCGGGTTTATAATTGAGCTATTATTAATTTTTAAGCAAAAATCATCTCAATATCTTTGTGATCAAAACGGTAAACATGTCCGCAGAAACCACAATCTAACGCCAATTCACTACCATGCTCATTAGCAATTTCTAATGCAGCTGGTTTGCCCAACTGAAAAATAGCTGATTCACTTTTCTGCTGTGAGCAGGTACAAGCAAAGGTCAACGGCATAGGTTCAGCCGTCACCACGTCTTCTTCATGATACAAGCGATATAAAATCTCATCGGCTGGCAAGGTGGTTAACTCTTCAGCTTTTAACGTCTTAGTTAAGATTTTTAAGCGGGGGAACAAGTCATTGTCCACCGTCTCATACTCTTCTTCTGTGGTACGTGGTAGCAGTTGCAACACGATACCGCCCGCTTGCTCACCATCACAAGCCAAGTTAATTAAGGTAGGAATCTGCACGGATTGCTGTTGGTAATGTGCCAAACAATCCGCTAAGTTATCTGACACACGCTCAACAATGCCTTGATAACCTTCTGCTTGTGTGCCATACGTGGTATCAGGTTGGATATTAATGAATAACACCCCTTCACCCACTTTACCAAGTTTGGCAAAGGCATCATTCGCGGTTTGTGCGGATTGCCACGCGCCTGTCCACTCTGCAAGACCGCGGATGTGACCTTGGTGGTCACACTCTGCCATCGCCCAAGTTAAGCTGTCCTGTTCAGGGTCAGCGGCTGCGACTGAATTTTGCAATTGAATGGATAGACGACCTTCGATTTTTAAGGTGCCAATCAGCAAGCTTGCCGCAACCAACATTTCCCCAAGTAGTTTTTGCAGGGCAATTGGGTAATCTTTTTGCTGCAATATCGTCTGCAGGCTGTCGTTAATCCGTACCACGTCACCGCGTACCGGGCTTTTCTCAAAATAAAAACGTTGGCGCATATCAAAATCGTGAAGTGCTTGAGTCGCTGTTGTCATAAATAACCTATCTTAAGTGAGTTTGAATCAATTTATTGAGCTATAAATGGGGATAAAATACAAAATAGCAAAAAAATGGTAAAAAAATTATCGGGCAAGAAAAAAATATTTTTTGTAAATCTATTGTCACAACACAGAAAAGTAAATTACTATAAACACACATTTTAAATCTTTTGAGTATCCTAAACTATTTTTTATCAGTCATTGTGCAAGGTTTCGCCAGATTTTAATGGGTGCAATGAGGGATAATAAAAGACAGGGAAGGATAAACATGAAGAGATGGGGGGAGTCTTTTTACTCGATTTGGCATTGACAGCCACACAGCGAAAAGATTAACTAAGAACGTATCATACGACAAGGATCATAGGATGATTTTAATCTCTAAAAAGCCAATCGCCTTAGCAACCGTTGCTATTATGGCATTAGGTCTTGCAGGTTGTAACAAAGCCAGCGACAACAAAGCGGCAGGGACTGAAGGTAGCCAGCCAGCGGCTACTGGTGAAAAAACGCTCGATAAAATTAAAAAATCAGGGGAAATCGTACTGGGTTACCGTGATTCCTCAATTCCATTTTCTTATATCGCAGGTACGCCAAACCAACCTGTGGGTTATGCCCATGATCTTCAATTAAAAATTGTTGACGCAGTCAAAAAACAATTGAATATGCCAGACCTTAAAGTGCGTTACAACCTCGTAACCTCACAGACCCGTATTCCATTGGTACAAAATGGTACGGTTGACTTAGAGTGTGGTTCGACCACCAACAATGAAGAGCGCCAAAAACAAGTGGCTTTCTCAAACGGTTTTTTTGAGATTGGTACTCGCTTATTAACCGCTAAAGATTCAGGCATCAAAGATTTTGCGGATTTAAAAGGCAAAACCTTAGTGACTACCGCAGGTACTACCTCTGAGCGTTTTATCAAAAAACTCAACGATGACAAAAAAATGGGCATTAACATCGTTTCTGCCAAAGACCACGGCGAATCTTTCTTGATGTTAGAAAGCGGTCGTGCGGCAGCCTTCATGATGGATGACGTACTGCTCGCAGGTGAAAAAGCCAAAGCCAAAGATCCAAACAAATGGGTCATTGTTGGTACCCCACAATCGTATGAAATTTATGGCTGTATGATGCGTAAAGACGATAGTGAATTCAAAAAAGTAGTCGATGATGCGTTGGTTGCGACTTATTCATCAGGTGAAATCAACGACATCTACAAAAAATGGTTCATGTCACCGATTCCACCAAAAAACATCAACATGAACTTCCAAATGTCTGACAACTTAAAAAGCTTGTTAGCAAACCCACATGATGGCGCGCAACCAAAAGACGTCGCTAATGCCACCGCATCTGCTACCGTCAATGCAGTAGCAACGGGCGCTAGTAATGTGGCAACCGCTGTGGCATCTGCAAGCACTGCAATTGCAAGTGCAACAAAACCTTAGTTGATGGGATAACAACAAACTAGGTTAGGAAGGTTACTATCCAACATAAAACTGACGTCATCACCTATCAATTGTGGTTACGTCAGTTTTAGTTTTTGGGTAAATCAATTTGCTAGACAGGATTTTGGGGGTGGCAATGAATTATAGTTGGAATTGGGGCGTATTGCTGCAACCAACAGGTGTAGGCAACGAAGTCTACTGGCAGTGGCTATTGACAGGCTTTAAATGGCTGTTGGTCATTGGTGGGAGTGGGTGGCTGATTGCCTTAATTATCGGTACGATTTTAGGTATTATGCGTACTTTACCAAACAAAACTGCCAGAGCGATTGGTACCGCTTATGTGAGTTTTTTTCGTAACATTCCGCTATTAATACAGTTATTCTTTTGGTTTTATGTGGCACCTACTTGGCTGACTCCTGCCTTACAAAAATGGTGGTTTCAGGAGTTAGACCCAAATACCTCGGCGGTGATTTCGGCAAGTATAGGTCTTGGGTTATTTACTGCGGCGCGTATCGTTGAGCAAGTGCGTACGGGCATTGAATCATTGCCAAAAGGGCAAACCAATGCTGCCTATGCGCTCGGGTTTACCTTGCCCCAGACGTATCGCCATATCGTCTTGCCACAGGCGTTTCGGGTGATTTTACCACCGATGAGCTCTGAGCTTACCAACTGTTTTAAGAATGCCTCGGTCGCTTCATTGGTCGGGGTTACTGAGTTGATTAGCCAAACCAAAACTATCAGTGAATATACCCAGAACAATATCGAAGTGTATACCTTTACCACGATTATTTATTTATTGTTTAATTTGGTGTTGATTTATTTTATGACTTGGCTTGAGAAAAAATTACGCATCAAAGGTCAAATCGATGGGGGTGGCGCATGAATATGATGGAATTACAAGCCGCAATGCCAGGGTTGATGGGTGGCTTATGGATCACCTTAAAAGTGTTGTTTTTAGCTATCATTGGCGGTTTGGCGCTGGGTACGATTTTAGCCTTGATGCGGTTGTCGGGCATTCGTATTTTAGCCGTGCCTGCTAAGCTGTATGTCAACTTTTTCCGTTCAGTGCCGCTGCTGTTGGTATTGCTTTGGTTTTATTTTGCTGTACCGATGGTGTATAACTTGGTGACGGGCACGTATTTGACGTTGGATACGGCGTTTACTTCGTGCGTGGTGGCATTTATGGTGTTTGAAGCCGCATATTTTTCTGAGATTGTACGTGCGGGCATCCAGTCAATTGGCAAAGGACAGGTCAATGCCGCTAAAGCCTTGGGCATGACTTATGGTCAGACCATGCGCTTTATTATTTTGCCACAAGCGTTTCGCAAGATGTTTCCGCTACTGCTACAACAGTCGATTATTTTGTTCCAAGATACGACGTTGGTGTTTGCGATTGGCTTGGTGGATTTCTTCCGAGCCTCATACGTGCGCGGTGACTTGATGGGGCTACTCACCCCCTATATCTTGCTGGCAGGGGCGTTTTATTTTGTGGTCAGTCTAACCGCATCGACCGCTGTCAACCACCTACGCAAACGCTTTCGCATGGCTTAATCAATATTGAATAAAGGAATAATAACATGTCAGTAGTTACTAAAATTGATGAAACCACCTGGCTCAACGAATTTGGTGGCTTGGTATCAAACAGTGGACACGCCAGTCCCGATATCATGATTAATGTCAACAAAATCAGTAAATGGTATGGCGACTTTCAAGTATTGACCGACTGTACCGCGCATGTGCATAAAGGCGATGTGACCGTTATCTGTGGTCCATCAGGTAGCGGCAAATCAACTTTAATCAAAACCGTCAATGGGCTTGAAGCCTTTCAACAAGGTGAAATCTTGATTGATGGCATGTCGGTCGGCGCCAAAGCAACCGACTTGCCAAAACTACGTAGCCGGGTAGGGATGGTATTTCAGCATTTCGAACTGTTTCCGCATTTATCCATCTTAGAAAACTTGACCTTGGCACAAATCAAAGTATTGGGTCGTAGTCAGTCTGAAGCGCAGAAAAAAGGCTTGGGTTATCTCGACCGCGTGGGCTTGTCAGCGCATGCCAAAAAATACCCTGCCGAGTTGTCAGGCGGTCAGCAGCAACGGGTAGCAATTGCGCGTGCACTCAGTATGGACCCGATTGCAATGCTATTTGATGAGCCAACTTCCGCGCTTGACCCTGAGATGATTCAAGAGGTGCTTGAGGTGATGATTGAGCTTGCTAATGAGGGCATGACCATGATGTGTGTGACCCACGAAATGGGCTTTGCACGCCAAGTCGCCAGCCGTATCATATTCATGGATCAAGGTCATATCGTTGAAAACTGTAGCCGTGAAGAATTCTTCGCCGGTGCACGTAGTGAGCGCGCGAAAGATTTCTTGTCAAAAATCTTAAATCACTAACTATAAAATAAAGTTTATTTCAATAAAAAACGGCAGTCACTGCCGTTTTTTATTGTCAAAGTTTGCATTAGCCTAATTGCTCATAAGTGATTCAAACTGCTTGAGTTCCTCTTCCATATAGGCGAGTAACCGTTGGCTATGGGGCAATATTTGGCTACAGGTGACGATACAAAACTCGATTTTATCCACGTAAGTACACAAGGTGATATTCATCGCTTGGTCATTGAGCACAATCGAGGCAGGATACAGCGCCTGCAGTTTTGCCCCTTGCCAATACAATGGCTGATGAGAACCTGGTACATTTGAGATAATCAAGTTAAAACCGCGATAATCGGGAAACAGACCCGTAAGTACCTGCAATCCTGCACGGCTATAAGCAACCCCACTATAAATAATCGACGAGGCTTGCTTCATCCGAGAAAAGCGTTTTTTACTATTTTTGGTGCTGCCATTAATCGTCTTTAACCGTGCAACAGGGTCGGCAAGGTGAGTGGCAAGATTGGCTAAAATAAAGGTAATTTGATTGCCAACGTGTTGGCTTGCGCTATCGTTGTCATCGCGCAGTGATAAGGGTACAAAAGCAATCAAGGGTTTTTTGGGTAAGCCATTGATATCGAGCAAATAACGGCGTAACGCGCCCGAACAAATCGCCAAAATCACATCATTGACGGTCACCGCGTAATGTTTGGCGATGGTTTGAAACCGAATAAGCTCATAAGATTGGGCAGAGATACGCCGTGAGCTTGATACCGGTTGGTTGAGGGGGCTATCGGGCGCTTGGGTGGTGGTAATGTAGTCTTTGTGAAATCGCTCCACCACATTTTTACCTAAGGCTTTGATGGCAGGTGGGATAGCCAGCGCTTGCTCTTTGACGACACGCAGAAGGGATTTATCTTCTGGTATCAAAGCATCGAGTTGGTGACGATGACGGGTCATTAGCGACCAAATTGGCAAGCTAATCCGCTCGGTTGGTGATTCTGATAGCGATTTTTTGACCAAACGAATCGCCGCTATCCCATCGACCATAGAATGGTGAATCTTAAAATACAACGCAAAACGATTGCCTTCAATCCCCTCGATGATGTGACATTCCCACATCGGTTTGGCACGATTGAGTAATTTGCTGTGCTCTTGGGATACATAAGTCAATAGCTCACGGATGCGTGCCGGTTTTGGCAGTGCGATATGGCGAAAATGATGGTCGACTTCAAAGTTTTCATCGGTTTTCCACCATGCTAGATGATATAACACTTGGTTAAACGGAAAACTCGGTGGCGTCTTTTGCGTGAGCATCTGCTGCACCAAATCACTGACAAAAGTATCACTTGCGCCATCGGGAATCTCAAACAAGAACAGCCCACCAATGTGCATCGGCTGATTGCGATTTTCAAGTAAGATAAATAACTGGTCAATGGCGGTGAGCAGACGCATGCGATGTCCTTAAGTGTGAAATAATAAATTAGCGGAAAAAATAGCCAGTCTGTGGCGAGCTAGCTTGTGCCATATACCGCGCTGGCATACGACCCGCCAAGAAAGCCTCACGTCCAGCTATCACCGCATGTTTCATGGCAGACGCCATCAATACAGGGTTTTGCGCATGGGCAATCGCGGTGTTCATCAGCACACCATCACAGCCTAATTCCAAGGCAATGGCGGCATCACTGGCGGTACCCACACCTGCATCCACCAAGACAGGCACTTGGGTCTGCTCGATGATGAGACTTAAGGTATGACGATTTAATAGCCCTAAGCCTGAGCCAATCAAACTGCCCAATGGCATAATCGCCACACAGCCCATGCTCTCAAGTTCTTTAGCAACAATCGGGTCATCTGAGGTATACACCATCACATCAAAGCCATCATCAATCAAGGTCTTAGCGGCTTTCACGGTTTCGATGACGTTGGGATACAAGTTTTTTTCATCGCCCAATACTTCAAGTTTGACAAGGTTGTGCCCATCCAACAATTCACGCGCTAACTGACAGGTACGTACGGCAGTATCAGCATCAAAACAGCCCGCGGTGTTAGGCAGAATGGTATATTTTTCCGGAGAAATCACATCAAGTAGATTGGGTTCATCTTTTTTCTGCCCGATATTTACGCGCCGAATGGCGACAGTGACGATTTGCGCGCCACTGGCAGCGATGGCTTCGCCTGTTTGTGCCAAATCTGTATATTTGCCAGTACCGACGAGCAAACGAGAGGTAAACGTGCGCGAACCAATGTGTAGGAAGTCGTTTGCGGTTATCAGCGTATTTTGGCTTGAAGAATTTTGGGCTTCAGGATTTTGAGTTGAAGTGGTTTGGGTCATTGTCATCCCTTTTTAGAGTTTGATTGTCATGGTTATCAATCAGTAAAAAATGCTTTAGTATAACAAAATATAGCTTGTCTCAGGGTCTTTTTGTGCGCCTTGGTAGGATTTGTGCTGTTGATAAGCTACAATGGAACGCATCTTTTCTTGGCTTATTTCATTTGATAATCCCTATGCTAAATCCGATTGCCTTGCCCTATAGTTTTGCTAAACGTCATCAACTGCTGTTGCAATACGCGCAAGATTTGACTGCCCCGCCGACGTTGTTGATGACGGCTGATACCCCTATGGAAGCCATCAACGAAGCTAACCGTTTTGCCAGTCAAGCAGGGGTGCCACTGCCATTGAATTTTGCCATGGCGCAAAGTGACGATTTTGAAAAGCAGTTAGCCGCGGTCTATGCAGGCAACACTGGGGAATCTCAGCATATCGCCGCTGGACTTGAAGACCATCCCGATTTGATGAGTCTTGCTGACAGTGTCCCTGAGACGGAAGACTTGATGGACCAAGAAGACGATGCGCCCATCATTCGCCTAATCAATGCACTACTGTCTGAAGCCATCCGTCTAAACGCCTCAGATATTCACATTGAAACCTTTGAAAAACGGCTATCGGTGCGCTTTCGGGTAGATGGGGTGCTTAAAGAAATCGTCAGTCCAAAACGGGAACTGTCACCGCTACTGGTGTCGCGTATTAAGGTGATGGCAAAACTGGATATCGCTGAAAAACGGGTACCGCAAGATGGACGCATCTCATTACGTCTGGCTGGGCGAGAAGTGGATGTACGGGTATCGACCTTGCCATCAAATTTTGGTGAGCGTGTGGTGATGCGGCTCTTGGATAAACAAGCGGGTCGGTTAAATATGACCTATTTGGGATTGTCAGACAGTGATTATAGCGAGCTTAAACGCTTAATTCATCGTCCGCATGGCATTATTCTTGTCACAGGTCCGACAGGTTCGGGCAAAACCACGACGCTGTACGCGGCTTTAACAGATTTGAACGATAACACCCGTAATATTTTGACCGCTGAAGACCCGATTGAATTTCAGCTAGATGGAATCGGGCAAACCCAAGTCAATAATAAAGTAGACATGACCTTTGCCCGTAGTTTGCGAGCCATGCTACGCCAAGACCCTGATGTGGTGATGGTGGGGGAAATTCGCGATTTAGAGACCGCAGAAATTGCGGTGCAAGCGTCACTCACAGGTCACTTGGTACTCTCGACCCTGCATACCAATACGGCGATTGGTGCGGTGACGCGACTACAAGATATGGGGGTTGAGCCGTTTTTGCTGTCATCGAGCCTTATTGGCGTGGTGGCACAGCGGCTAGTGCGTACCTTGTGTCCACATTGCCATACATGGGCACTTGCCGATGCCTATCAAACGCAGATTTTTACTGAAATAGGCGAAGTCGGGGAGATTAAACTGCCAAAACCCGTGGGCTGTGAGAAGTGCAACCAATCAGGATTTCGGGGACGTACCGCGATTTATGAAGTGGTGCCTGTCGATGACAAACTGCGACAACTGATTCATAGCCAAACGGCAGAATTTGAGCTTGAAAGCTATGCTCGCAGTAAGACACCGTCAATTCGTGCCGATGGACTCAAAAAAGTATTGGCAGGCAAAACCACATTGGAAGAAGTGCTGCGAGTGACGAAAGAAAAGGAGATGTGATATATTTTTCTAGTGTTAATGAAAAAATGAATATAGGTCGCTAAATTGATACAAATAACTTTTGACCAAAATAAAGCTGAAAGTAATAAAATCAAACATGGTGTAAGTTTTGATGAAGCAAAAATTGCATTACTTGACCCGAATGCGCTAGTACGTGAAGATTTTGACCACGATGAACCAAGATTTGTATTATTAGGAATGGCAAATCGCTTATTAGTTGTTGTCTATTGTTATGTGGATAATGATGATATCATTCGGTTAATATCTGCACGAAAAGCAACCAAAAACGAGGAAAAACAATATGCAAACTGAATACGATTTCTCAAATGCTCAAAGAGCGACACAAATTTCCCATCTTAATCGGTTGCGAGAACAACAGCATTTGCTGGATAAAGATGTGAGTGATTGGCTTGTAACCCAAGATGATGATACTAAAAAACATATCAGTGAAATGATTCGCCAAGTAATGGCGATGAAAATGAATACCCAAGTAGTAGGCTAGTTTGAATTGATACTAGTATCTATGCAGAACTCATGATAAAAGTGTCCAAAGAGAACATTACGCTTGAAGTGTTACGATTGACCAAACAAAATGACGTTAAAAATTAGGCAAAATGTAGCGATTGTGATGATAAAACTATGATAGGCAAAAAATTATATTAAGGATAATGTGATGAATCATTACGTATACTATATAGGTATGGAACTAGTTGCAATCGCTCTTACTGGCTGTAATCAGTCGCCAGACTCGACCGAAAGTAATGGTAGGATAACCTCAACACAGTCTAATACTAATAGTAGCCAATTTGTGTCATCCACAAACCCACTAAATAAAACAAACCCACTCAACAACGATACCAACGTTGCGGTTTCACCAGTAAACACAGACAGCGCTACTGATTCAAAAAATTTGCAAACATTGGGCAAACAAACTGTACGAATCTTCTATGAAAATTGCGTGTTGACAGGCGCTAATAGCCAAAAAATTGCAGAACAATCCAAACAAAATCAACTATTTGAGTTATCTGACAAGCAAAAACAAGCCTTTGACCTTTCAGCAGAGCATGTTTGGGGTGTTAATACAATTGAAGGGGGACAATATTTTGTTGAAACTGATAAAAACAGATGTTCAGTAAAAGCCCATTATGCCGATGAAATGACCGTAAGAGCAGAAGTCCAAAATATGGTAACCCAAACTGCCAAGCAACTGGGTCTTACCAGTCAGCTTGTGAGCGATAGAGATAATGTTAACCAACTCCCTATCAAAGAACTTGTATATACGATGCAAAAAGCCGACGCCCCATCGCAATATGTGGTGACGGCTTATACCAGCATGAGTGATAAAACCCCTGTAAAAGCGACCTTAAATTTTCGGTTAATACCAGTTAAATAACAACTTGCATTTACCCCAAAATATCCATCAACTCGCCTTCCACCAAATGCGGACTCATGGCACGCGTGACTTTCACCATTACCAGTTTACCAATCAACGCATCATCGCCTTTAAACAATACCGTTCGCGTATTATCTGCCGTTCCCATCAAAAATTCAGGATTGCGGTCGCCATGTTGCTCCACCAACACACGCACGGTTTGACCCACCATGCCTTGGGTTTTTGCCCAGGTTGAGTCAATAATCACTTGCTGAAACGCCGCCAAACGGGCTTTTTTGGTTGCTATATCGATATTGTCGGGCAAGTCTGACGCAGGCGTACCAGGGCGCTTGGAGTAAATAAAGCTATATGAATGGTCAAAATCCAAATCTTTGGCAAGATTGAGCGTATCTTGGAAATCTTGGTCGGTTTCATTGGGAAAACCGATAATAAAATCGCTTGATAAATACATATCAGGGCGCACCGCGCGTAGTTTGCGGATTTGCTCAACGTAGATATCAATAGTGTGGTTACGTTTCATGGCGGCTAGGATAGCATTGGAGCCACTTTGCACAGGTAGGTGCAGGTGGGATACCAGTTTTGGTATTTTGGCATACGCTTCAATAATATCATCGCTAAATTCCAGTGGATGGCTGGTGGTATAGCGAATACGCTCAATGCCATCAACGTGTGCCACATAATGCAATAACTCACTAAAACGGCAAATCGTACCATCGTGTTTTTCGCCGCGGTAGCCATTGACGTTTTGCCCCAATAGCGTTACTTCACGTACCCCTTGGCTGGCAAGGCTGTCAATCTCGGCAAGTACGTCATCGAGAGGGCGCGAGATTTCTTCGCCTCGGGTATAAGGCACCACGCAAAATGAGCAGTATTTTGAGCAGCCTTCCATGATGGATACAAACGCCTTAAACCCTTCTACTTTGGGCTCGGGTAAAAAGTCAAATTTTTCGATACTTGGGAAAGACACATCGACGACGCCGATACGGTTTTTGGGTTTAACATCCAGCTGTTTGGTAGATTGGTCGTACAGTTCTGGCAGGCGATGCAGGGTTTGCGGTCCAAACACCATATCGACATGCGGGGCACGGCTTTGGATTTTATCACCTTCTTGTGACGCCACGCAGCCACCCACACCGATGACCAGATTCGGGTTCTTCTCTTTAAGTTTTTTCCAACGTCCGAGTTCAGAAAATACTTTTTCTTGCGCTTTTTCACGAATCGAGCAGGTATTCATGAGCAGTACATCGGCTTCTTCAGGATTGTCCGTCAGTATCATGCCGTGCGAGTCGCCTAGCACATCTGCCATTTTTTCAGAGTCATACACATTCATCTGACAGCCTTGGGTCTCGATAAACACGCGTTTGACAGGAGTATCCGCTGGTAGCATGGTGGGTTCAACACTCGCCGCTAGCGTTGGCGTTACCAAATTTTGAGTTTTGGAAATCTGTGCTTTTGGGTCAAAAGTAGCAACTGTCATGACTACACCTAAATGTTTCGCCTAAAATAAACCCTTAATTATAACAGATTTTTTTGGCAAGATGCGGTAGTGATTATTTTGACAGCACTAAATAAATGACATCGGTGCTAAAATTGCCAGCCTCATCTATCTCAAAATATTGTCTAACGGGCGCGGTACAATTTTTTTGTAAGGCTCGAATCACTTGTATGCTGGTATCAGGGGTATGCATACGGGCGACCCAACTGTCAAAATTTAACGCCAGTTTTTGCGTTTCCACAGTCGCCACACAAAAGCCGGTGATTTGTGCAAAATACAACCACTCGGCAAGACTATAATCTTTGACATGACTGGGATCGCGGATGGTTTCAATGGTCTGTAAAAAATTATTGAGCACGGGGTTGCTATTGCCCAATACATCGACAATCACCACTTTGCCGTCGGGAGCTAGAGCGCGATGCATCTCAAACAGTGCCTGTGGTACATTCTGCCAATGGTGCGCAGAATAGCGCGTGATAATGGCATCAAATTGGTGGTCGGCAAAGGGTAATTTTTCCGCCGTACCGATTTGCGTGGTGATATTGGTTAGCCCGCGTGTTTTGGCTTGGCTGGCGACAACTTCGGTCATCGTAGGGGTAATGTCATAAGCAATCACTGATGTGGCAACAGGCGCCACCTGATAACTGACGTGCCCACCGCCACAGCCCAAATCTAATATATGCGCAAGCTTGTGCGCCTCAATCAACTGCTTTATTTTGTCGAACTCAGCGCCTTGCGCATGAACAGCGCTATTAAGGTAGTTGTGGGATTTGTCTTGGTATTGTTGAATATTTAGGGCATGCTGGGTATGGGTCATGGCTTATCGCATTTATTGGTGGCTAATAATAGACTTATCATAAGCCAAATAATTTATAATTTATAGTTAATTAAATTTAAAATTAAAAAACTATTGGTTATATAAAATATGCTGCAACATTTTTATACAATTAGTTGAGATTTGGGTAAATTTTTTTTAGTCGACAATCGTTATAATCGCTTCAGCAAGGTTAACCATTTTTACATTACTTTTGTCATTTTTTGCCTATTTATCCTATTTATTTATCCTAGTTAAAGGTCTTACCAATTATTATGAAAAATCTCAAGCTTTCGATGATTTCATGCGGTGTGATTGCTGTTTTTGCAGAATCTGCTTGCGCAAGTAGCTATTCTGTAGGAACGCCTAGCACGGCGGATAGTTATTTTAACCAAGCCGAGCGTGAAGCTAGCCGTGGCAACTTATCGCAAATGGGAAACTATCAGCAAATGATGGCGGGTGGCAGTCTAGCCATGTATCCAGAATATTGGCAGCTTAATAAAGACTTAGACGCCCAGCCTGCATCAGCGATTGTAAGTTTTGCTAATCGTTATCCACAAACTGCGATGGCAGAAAAATTGGCGGCGGATTATGCGGAAACCAAAGCGCGGATGGGTGATTATGATGCGGTTAGACAAGTGGCAAGCTATGTGACCAATCCTGATGCCAGTGAAGCTTGTGCCATTGCGTTAGGCTTCAATCACGGTGGCGATAGCATGCGCGCTTATACCGAAAAAGGTAATGTTTGGCTCAACACGGATAAAAAACTGCCACAGCTTTGCCAACAGTTGGCGACAGAACTCAATGGCAATCGTATGGTTAGCAATGATGACCGTGAGCAGCGACTGTATCGTATGCTACGTACGGGCAACAATGGTGACATCGTGCAGCTTGCCAGCCGATTGGGCGTGCAGCTGAGCTACAATCAGCTGATGAGCATCAGCAGCAGTCCCAATGCGTTTTTCTCACAACTCGGTAGTATGCCAGCGACCGCCAGCAATCGATATTTATATCTATACGGTTTAGGGCAACTTGCCAAAAAATCTGTCAGTGAGGCGGCGATGCAGCTTAACTATGATTTGGGGAGAAACCCGCAGTTTTTTGATGCCAAAACCCGTCAATATGCCTACCGTACCTTGGGCGTGGCGAGGATGGGCGTCAATACCGATCAAGGGTTTAGTAGTGACGCGGTTGATTGGATGCAAAAAAGTCTGGGCGTACCATTTAATAATGAAGAAGCCGAAAACTATGCCCAAGCTGCGATACGCTATAGCCGATGGTCAGATTTGGCACAAGCCATTGGCGCAATGGACTATAAAAATCAGCAGCAACCGATATGGCAATATTGGCTTGCCAAAGCCTACAAATTGGGCGGCACTAACCAGCAGCGTCAACAAGCCAATCAGCTATTTAGTCAATTGGCGCAAACCAATGACTATTATGGACTGCTCGCCAAAGACCAACTGGGGCAGCGTTTTGACCGATTGCCGACTACGCCACCGGTGAGCAATAGTGATTACTCACGCCTCGCAAGCGATAGTTTCTTTAATCGCGCATTTACCCTCTATAAACTTGCCGCCAATCCTACCTATACCAACCGTGAATGGAACTGGGCGGTAAAAAAAGCACGTGACCGTGGTGATGAGACGATGATTCTGGCAGCCGCGCAAACCGCATCGGACATGGGATGGTATGATCGTGCTATCTATGCGTTGGAGTCTACCAAAACGATTCCAAATTCGGCACTGGCATTCCCAATGCCCCATCAGTCTAGTGTCGTGCAATACAGCCGCCAAGCAGGCATCGATCCTGCGTGGGCGTATGGCATCATGCGTCAAGAAAGCCGTTTTAATATCGGCGCGCGTTCGGGTGTCGGGGCAGGGGGGTTGATGCAAATCATGCCAGACACCGCGCGCTATATCGCACGTAAATTGGGCGAACCATATGAGCCATCTCGCGTCGCAGGGGGTGATACCAATATCCGCTATGGTACGTATTATATGGGCGATATTTTAAATAAATTGGGCGGTCAGCCTGTCCTAGCCACCGCAGGCTACAATGCAGGGCCAGGTAAGGCCAAAACTTGGCAACCTGAGAATGGTAGCCTAGCGGCCGATCAGTATGTTGAGACCATTCCTTATTCAGAAACGCGCAATTATGTCAAAGCCGTGATGGAAAATGCCACCAATTATGATGTGCTCCTTGGTGGCAGCAACCAACCGATTACTCAGCGTATGGGTACCATTGCTGCTAAATATTAAATTAATCTGAATTAAATAAACCTGTCAAATCTTCGCAAAAACAACAGCTAATTGATTGATAATGGTCAATAAATTACTGTTGTTTTTTAGTATATACAGGGTTTACAAAATCTGACCTAGTTAGTATGATTTCAAAAAATTGGCATGACTCATAAACATTAGTTTCATTTGGCAAATATTTAGTTATTTCAAGCAGAAAATTAATCAGTCAATGACCATTTTTATCACGTCTATTTTAAAAGCTCACTGTAAATTTAAAAGCTCACTGTAAATTTAAAAGCTCACTGTAAACGTTAAAACAACCTGCTTGTTTTTAATCACCAACTATTTGGTTTAATTGCTATGCTGTCATCTTGTCTAAAAACATTACTCGATTTTACCACCTGGCACACGGTTTCACACACCGCCACATTGGGGTCGTTAAAGTCTAAAGCAAAGTTTCAAGATGATGAGGCGGCAGCAAATTTAGCGAGTTTAGTTATCAACTCAAGTCATCAAAAAAGCGCAAAGTTTAGCGGCTACTTGTCACTTGGCTGCTTACTACTTGGCTGCTTGGCGGTGATGGGTGCTTTAGCAACCCCAGCTGCCCATGCCGACAGTGTTTTAGGGGTGGAATTATCCCCCGCCATCTGCAAGCTCAACCCATACATGGGTAATCTTTGCCAATGTATCGAAGGCAATCCGATGACGGTGAATTTTTATCGGGTGGCAAACCAGTCTTGTAGTAATAGCCGCTACAGCATGTCGCCCCTGCAAGAAAATCTCACCTCAAAAGTCATTCCAGACGGTAATATTCGCAAAAATATTTGGCAGCAGTATGGTCGCTGCAGTGGTCTAAGTACCGGTACTTATTTTCGCACCATTACCTCGCTTGCTAGTCAGTTAAAACTCCCAAAAGAACTCAGTAGCGGACGCAGTTATCGATTCGCGTCTAGTGGCTTGAGCCGTCAATTGTTATCTTTAAACCCCGGCATGAAGCCAAACTCGTTTAATTTTTTCTGTCAAAAAAATAGTGCAGGTCAATCTGTACTGACCTATATTAACGTGTGCTACGACAATAACGGACGTTTTGCCCAATGTGCCACCCGCTCTTATGCCTGTCCCAGTCAATTTTTGATTGATGGCAATTATTGAAGGATGGCGGTATCAATTTTTGCTTAAGTTTAAGCGTTTTTGATTTTGTTCTTTGCCTCACTTCAACCCATAATTGTCAAGCTCACCCAACAATTGACCCCATAAATTTATGGTCTTTGATGGTGACAAGTGATAAACTAGGCAGGCTTTTTTAGACAACTTTTTCTGCTTTTTTCACTGCCTTGCTTTTGCAAAGGATCTTGTACTTATCATAATAGGAGCTTTCAATGAAACAGCCTGTTCGTGTTGCGGTGACTGGTGCTGCTGGTCAAATCAGTTATTCATTATTATTTCGTATCGCATCGGGTGATATGTTAGGTAAAGACCAACCTGTCATTTTACAATTATTAGAAATCACACCAGCCTTAGAAGCTTTAAAAGGTGTGGTAATGGAACTTGAAGATTGTGCATTCCCATTGCTAGCGGGCGTCGTACAAACTGACGACGCTAATGTTGCGTTCAAAGATGCGGACTATGCCCTACTGGTAGGTGCCCGTCCTCGTGGCCCAGGCATGGAGCGTAAAGATTTGCTAGAAGCCAACGCCGCCATCTTCTCTGCACAAGGTAAAGCGTTAAATGACAACGCTAGCCGTACTGTCAAAGTATTGGTTGTGGGTAACCCCGCTAACACCAATGCCTTAATCGCACAGCGCAATGCCCCAGACCTAGACCCACGTAACTTTACAGCGATGACACGTCTTGACCACAACCGTGGTATGGCGCAACTGGCTGAAGAAACTGAAACCACCGTGAATGACATCAAAAAAATGATCATTTGGGGTAACCATTCTTCAACCCAGTACCCAGATTTGACTTTCACTACGGTAAAAGGTCAACCTGCCCTAGAGCAAGTACAACGTGATTGGTACGAAGGTACTTATATCCCTAACGTACAACAACGCGGTGCTGCCATCATTAAAGCACGTGGTGCCTCATCAGCAGCGTCTGCTGCAAACGCTGCGATTGCACACATTCGTTCATGGGCACTAGGCACCGACGAGAATGATTGGGTATCTATGGGTGTTTACTCAAACGGTGAATATGGCATCCAAAAAGGTCTTATCTATTCATTCCCATGTACTTGCCAAAATGGCGACTGGAAAATTGTTGAAGGGCTAGACGTTTCATCGGCTTTCTCACAAGAAAAAATGAAAGCCACTGAAACGGAATTGGCTGAAGAGCGTGATGCAGTAAGCCACTTACTTCCTAACTAATTAGGTTAGAATATTTTAACCGAAAAAAAAACCAGTCTCATTAGGCTGGTTTTTTTACATGAAATAACCACACTATACAATCAAATCACATTTTTTTTGCTCAATTTTGGCTACAATGGTCTAACGGTAAGAATAACCCATGGCACTTTTTTGATAATTTTTAAATAAAATGAGTGCTAAAAATAATGACATTACAATAACCATTGATACTTTTAAGAGTACTAGGAGAACCACAATGATGACAGATGGCGAAAGAAACATTAATATGTTGTTTGAACAAATGGGTATGGATGGCGATGACGCCGCGGTTGAACAATTTATTCAAGAGAATCAATTGCCGCAATCAGTTGAGCTGAGCGATGCGCCTTTTTGGAGTGACAGCCAACGTAAATTTTTAAAAGATGAATACCGTGCAGATGCAGGTTGGATTGAAATCATTGATGAGCTCAATACTCGTCTACACAAAGATGCCATGGATGCACAAAAACTGGCTAAATAAGTCATTTTAATACTGTCAAAGGTATTTTCTAAATGTATTAAAAACTAACTAAAAAACCCAATCACTGATTGGGTTTTTTACATTGTTAAAACAAGTGGTCAAAATAATTACGGAGCCAATTTTTGTAAATGGGCAATACGGTCATCAAGGGAAGGGTGGCTAGCAAATAACTGCGCAAAACTAAATCCCCCTTTACCTTCATTAATCGCAAAGGCTTTCATGCCTTGTGGCATATAGTCAGGATGCTGGCTGGCAGGTTTTAGCGCTTCTAAGGCAGCAATCATGTTGTATTTACCCGCCAAACGCGCGCCTGCTTCATCAGCACGGTATTCACGGTAACGAGAGAACCACATAACCACTGCTTGCGCGGCAATGCCAAACACAATATCTAACACCATACTGGTAATGTAATAGCCCATGCCAGGTGAATTGCTGTCATTTTTAAAGACCGCCTGATCTACAAATAAACCCACAATGCGCGCAAAGAACATTACAAAGCTGTTAACCACCCCTTGAACAAGCGCTAAGGTCACCATATCACCATTAGCAACGTGACCAATTTCATGAGCAAGTACCGCTTCGACTTCTTCTCGGTTCATCGATTGTAGTAGCCCAGTCGATACCGCTACCAAAGCTTTGTTTTTATTCCAACCTGTCGCAAAGGCATTGGGCGATGGATTATCAAAGATACCTACTTCTGGCATATCAATATTGACGTTTTGCGCCAAACGGCGAACCGTTTCAACTAGCCAAACTTCCAACTGGGTAGCAGGCTGTTCAATGACTTGCGTACCTGTGGAGCGTTTTGCCAACCATTTTGACATCAACAGCGATACGAACGACCCTATCATACCGTAGATGAAACACATTACCAGCAGGCTAGTTGTGCCTGTGCCGCCCAAATTGAACCCTAGCATTGGTGCGATGACGTTCATGACGATACCAAACACCACCATCACCGCTAGGTTAGTTAAAAGAAATAAGCCAATTCGTAACATGACGGTTTCCTAAAGATAATCAAACGATTAAATATACTTATCAACAATAAGTTGACTATGATATTTAATATAATAGCGTTTAATGCAACAAATTAAAGGGAAAAGTAGCATAAATTTGTAACATAAAAAAAGCCAGTATTAAACTGGCTTTGGGCTTCTGGTTTTGGGCTTATAGACATGGTTGTTAGCGGACAATCGTATAAGGATTTGATGAATTATAGCTAACATTTTGAAAGCCATTGCTGCTAGTACTAGAGCGCAGATTGGGGTCATTGCGATATAGGTTGTTGTAGCGGCTTAACACACGTTGTACGTAGTCACGGGTTTCACGAAATGGGGGAATACCGCCGTATTTACTGACGTTGCCTTCACCGGCATTATAGCTCGCTATCACATGCTGAACATTACCAAAACGGTTTTGTAAAAATTTCAAATACTTTGCTGCGCCTTCGATGTTCTCGGCAGGGTTCCAAGCATTATACACACCAAAACGTCTAGCTGTCGCAGGCATTAATTGCATTAAACCCTGTGCTCCAACAGGCGAGCGTGCGTTGGGATTGAAACCTGATTCAGTATGCATCATGGCTTTCATCAATGCAGGGTCGACACCATGACGCAGCGCAGAAGCCACAATCATACTATCATAGCTATTTTTGTTGCCACGCGCACTGGCAGCTACTGCAGCTTCATTGGCGCCCCAATTGCTATAACTATGCACATTGGTATCCGCGTAATAAGTCACTTTGACTTTTTTGGTAAAGTTTTGGAAATTATTTCCTGCAGGGCGGTTGTTGCTGACTACATTGGTCAACAGTACCTGACCGTTGCTATCTTTAAACACATACATATTGCCAGCGTTCGCTGCATCCACACTTGCCAAACTACCCAATGACAGTAGGGAAGCCGATAGCAAATAGGCTAGGCGATTTTTCTTTGCAAACAATACCATAAATATACCTATGTAAAATTTTTGACAATACATCACGGTAAAGCACATGACTATAAAATTTGAAGTTAGCGTAATGCTTTAAACTGACATAAAAAGATAAAATTCGTTATGTTTCAATGACATTTGATAACAATATTATAAAAGAATTGGCATGAAATATACCATAAATCTGTCAAAAACTGGTTAAAGTTTACAAAAAATCAGATAAGGGGGAAAAAGAGGAAAAATGGCCAAAAAACTTGTAGACCTTTTAGGTTGGATACGAAGGATTAGAAAAACAAGGGTTCAAAATTTTTAGCCATAAAAACTATCAAATTTTCAAGCCTTAAAACTTAAAAAAAAATTAAAATTTTTTGCTTGCACTTCGCAAAAAACTATAACTCTATGATTTATATAACTAAAATAATTGGTTAAAAAATAACCAATTTAGAGATAACCTATAGTGATATGCGGTTTATTGGTGTCAAGTCAGAAGTTATCCACATGGTTATCCACATAAATTGGGGAAAATAACCTAAATGTTTGATATTGATAAAAAATAAACTCAAATAACCCCCAAAATAACTGAGAAATATCTGATAGCGTTATGGGCGACATGACAAAAGAATGACAAATTGACGAATAGATTGTTAAGATTTAATCAACTTATAGTCAATAAGCGCAGTTTATCAGGCTGTATGGTCATTTATATGCCCAAAAAAAACCTGCACCAACTTAATTTTTAATGCAGGTCTACTATTGTTATATTGTTAAATGGCTAACAAGTTATGTCTCGTCGGCGGTATCCAATGGCTGCTGTAGCAATTGTTCAAATGGTTCAAGCACTGGCGCAAGCAGTTTGGCTTGGGCTTGCGACAACACTTCCTCAGGTGCGATACCAAATTCACCCAACAACTGCTTAAGCTTGTCCACCGACATCATGGTAGTCAGTTTGGTTTGACCCGTTTCATCATAGTTGAGGTCTTCAATCACTTCTAACTTATGCAGTTCGTGTTGCAATTGTCCAAAATTGGCGGGTAAGGTTAATTCAAACCGCTGTAATTGACCTACCAATAACTGCTGCACGGCAAGGGTGAGTTGCTCGATACCTAATTGCTCATGAGCAGAGACATACACTCTATTGGGCTTGGCTTTATCACTATAACCAATATGGGGCGGTTCACCTGTAAGGTCAATTTTATTAAACACGTTTAGCACAGGCACTTGATTATCAATTTCCGCTAACACGGATTGTACCGCGGCGATTTGCTCATGCATGTCTTCACGGTGACTATCAATGACATGCAGTAACAAATCTGCCTCTAAGGTTTCTTCTAGCGTGGCATGGAAGGCTTCCACTAGCTCATGCGGCAAATGACGAACAAAACCGACCGTGTCGACAAGTACCACCTTACCCACGCCCGACCACGACACACTCCGTAGCGTCGGGTCAAGCGTCGCAAATAGCTGATTGGCGGCATAGATATTTTCATGGGTCAAGGTATTAAACAAGGTTGATTTACCCGCATTGGTATAACCGACCAGTGAAATTGTCGGCACTGAGGATTTTTGGCGTTTGGCACGACCTTGCGCGCGGGTTTGTTTGACCTTATCAAGCTTGGCTTTGAGCTGCCCAACACGCACCTGTAACAAGCGTCTATCGGTTTCCAGCTGGGTTTCGCCTGGACCGCGCAGACCAATACCGCCTTTTTGGCGTTCCAAGTGCGTCCAGCCGCGTACCAAGCGAGTCGCTAAGTGATTAAGCTGGGCAAGTTCAACTTGCAGTTTACCTTCATAGGTTCGCGCACGCTGGGCAAAAATATCCAAGATAAGACCCGTTCTATCAAGCACACGGCACTGCACCAAGCGCTCAATATTGCGCTCCTGCGATGGGGTCAAACTATGGTTAAAAATGACAATATCTGCCTCATATTGCTTGACAAGTTCACCGATTTCTTCAGCTTTACCCGTACCCACAAAGTATTTGGCGTCAGGCTTAGACCGCGTACCTGTGACCAAGGCTTGTTTTTGTGCCCCTGCCGAATCCACCAGTAATTCAAATTCTTCCAAATCGTCTGGGTCATTGAGATGGGTAATATTTAAATGGACTAAGATGGCTTTTTCACCACCTTCATAACGCTCAAAATACTCCAATGATTTATCCTTTCGTTGTGAGTGTAAAAATGTGTCTATATCTAAATATATTATCTAAGTCTATTAGGTTAAACATTCGCTTAAATAGTCGATAGCCGCATTAGAAAAGCGCTAGACACGATAGATGGATTATGCATATCAATATAAGGTTTTTTTGCAGAACTTTTAATCAAATTTACAATTAGTAACTTAAAACGGGGGTAAAGGCGCAGGTTTGGTCATGGTTTTGCCATGAAAACGTCATTGAAACGACACCGGTGTCACGCATACTGACCTCATGCAGACTACTATCAAATCGGATGATGGCGACTTTGTAGCGTTGAGAATGAGTCAGTGACAAGCTAAGGCATTTTTCGCTCAGCAGCTGGCTAATGCCATAGCAAAAACCACCATAGGTAACAGTAAGATGACTGATTTTGTAGAACAAACTAATTTTGTAGCACAAAATAACGGCGCCAAATTATACGAAGATATCGCCACTTATCCTGTTGATAGTCTTTTTAATACCCAGTTAATTGCGCAGTTGCTGGCACATAATTTTGCTGATATGGCTGTGGTAGAGACGCTAGCACCGCTGGTGAAGCCAACGCTTAGCTGCCCAAGTACCCGCCAACGCCCGTTATTTAAGTCAGTGATTATTAACGTGAGTGAGGATAAGTTTTCGCTACAAACCGAGCAGCATTTACTCAATGCCCAGCGCCTACGTACTTTGACCTTTACCCAAGCATTTTCAGTAAGTTTTGCGGGATTTCATCCAAGCTCAGAGCAGCCGCTAGATCGGGATGATTTTGATAATTATTGCACCCATGTGGTGGTGTATGACGAAACTCGGCAAGATAGCTTTGGGCAGCCACTCGCGGTGGCAACCACCCGATTATTAGATAAAAACGGCGCGATAAAAGCTGGGCAGTTTTATAGCGAGCATGAGTTTAAACTGGGTCGCTTGCTCGATGATTACCCGTATAATGTGCTAGAAATCGGTCGCACCTGTGTGCACCCAGATTACCGAGGTATTACCACGATTAATCATTTGTGGGAATCCATCGCGGCAGTTGCCAAAGCTTACAATGTCAATGCGTTTATGGGCTGTGCCTCAGTTCCGATGGAAGAGAGCAATGTGCAAAACTGGTTAGATCATCAGCTTGATAGTACCAAGCTAGATGTCAAAGTGACCCGTAAATTGCCAGAAGACAAATTATCCGCTATCGATTTGGCGCAAGTGGCTGATGTGGACTTGGCGAATCCGCAAAATTTTGCCTTGCCAGCGCTGTTAAAAATGTACGTCAAAATGGGCTGTAGTGTTGGCGCAGCGGCTTGTTATGACCCTGAGTTTGACTGTGCTGATGTGTTTGTTTGGTTGCCGTTTGAACAAGTCAAACCGCGCTATCAGCACTATTTGCACTAACTTGTTTATTGATAAAGGCAAAAGTGCTAATCTTGACCAATATAAACTGGGTTTGGTTACTGTTATTGAGTGATTGATACTTAGTGATTGATACTTAGTGATTACTACTCGGTTATTATTACTAGGCTATTGTTACTTAGTGATTGCTATTGGGTTATTGTTAAAACTCAAACAGATGCAGTAAGCCGTGTGCCCAATAATTTGCTATACTACATCCACAATTTTTCATTCACATATTTACCTTATGCAAAAATCTAACCATAAAACCGCGCCATCGGCGTTGACGATTACTAGCCTGCTTAGCGAAACAGCAAAACAACTGCGACAACCTGCTACCTATAGTAAAAAGAATTTGGCGACCCAGTGGCAACGCAGCAAGCGCGTTATGAATTTAATGGCAGCGATTCAAACAGGTATTGGCTATGCGTGGCAGATTAGCCACACACCAAATCCCGATAATCAGCAAATCATCCAACTGATTCAAAAATTCTGTAAAAAATCGCTCAAAGCGTTAGGCATTGAGGTGATTGCACTTGAGCCAATACCGACGCATCACGCACTATGGGCGAGCAACCATATCTCTTGGCTTGATATCCCCGTGGTGGGTAGTATTGTACCGACTTTCTTTTTATCCAAAGCTGAAATCGCGAATTGGCCGGTGATTGGCTGGATGGCGACCACCGCCCACACTTTATTTATCCAGCGCGGTTCGGGCGATACCAGCAAAATCAGTGAGCAGATGCGTGAGTTTTTATCACAAGGCTCACCCGTGGTTTTCTTCCCAGAAGCGACGACCACAGACGGCACAGCGATTAAACGTATTTATGGCAACTTGTTGCAGTCTGCGATGGACAGCCAAGTGCTCATTCAACCGATTGTGATTTGCTATGTCAACCAAGATGGCGAACTTGACCAAAACATTCCGTATTATGGCGATATTAGCTTGATAGATAGCGTCAAACGTGTCCTTGATAACCCCCCTGCCAAAGCGTATGTGTTGCCATTAGCAGCCATTGACCCTGCGGGTAAAACCCGCAACGAAATTACCGCTATCTTGCAGCAGCGCATGGTGGATGGACTGGCGCGTTTGCATGGGCAAGTGCTTCACGCTAAAAAACCTTAATTGTTACGGTTATTGTTAACTGTAAAAGCCAAGCTGTCATCGACTTGGCTTTTTTTTATTATTTGAATATCACAGACGCTCACCAAAATTTTTCAGTCTCATTGTATTGTAATGAAAGGTAAAAATTTCATCAAATCAGTTATCATATGTACAACAAAACGTTATGTGACAATCACTTGCGATTAAATAGTCGCTACAGCGGTTAAACCATTAACCTGCATCAATCACCTATGAGCCACGCTTAATCAAACCGTCACTGGACAACGTTTGTCATCTATTTGTGCACGGTCATTTTTATACGATTATTTTGTACCGTTATTTTTACAATCTGCCCGCCACAATGACGAGTGAGTTTAATACCGATTAGATGAGACTGTAAAATATTTTGTGTAAACCCCAATAAACGACATAAGTTTACACAAG
>NZ_DAMBOA010000004.1:0-19205 GCF_032064105.1 Moraxella sp. CTOTU49097
CCGCCACAACAATTGCTTAAGCTGATGATGCTGGCGTCGAGCAATTTGCCGATTGGCAGTTATACCTATTCCCAAGGCATAGAGTCTGCCATTGAGCAAGGCTTTATCCATGATGAAGCCAGTAGTTTGGCGTTTTTGCAGGCGTATCAGCAAGAGGTTTTACTCAATTTTGAATTGCCGCTGATGGCAAGTATGATGCAGCTATCAGCGCAAACAACCCACCACAGCTTGGTGGATAGTCTAGCCAATTTTTATGGGGCAAGCCGTGATAGCCATGAGTTTTTATTAGAGAGTCAACAATTGGCGCAGGCATTTTGTGCCTGGCTCGATGGCGTGCTTGACCTTGAGATGCCACAAGATTGGATAACGCAAGGCTATTTACCGTTATTCGCTCGCTTGGCGTATTTTTGGCAACTGCCGATAGCCGATAGCCTGACGACCTATGCGTTTGCTCAAATGGAAAATCTGACCTTGGCGATTGTCAAAACCTTACCGCTGGGACAAATGGCAGGGCAGCGTATTATTTGGCAATTGGGGCAAGCGATGGATGAACCGATTGCCAAGCTTTGCCAAACGCAAGCCAGCAAAGTCAAAACGGCATTAACAGCCATCCATCATCGGCAAGCGGTTGTGGCTAAGCTACAAGACATTGCGCCACAATTTTTACAGGCACAGCAGCAAGCCCAAACATTACTGATTTTAATTAACCACTTGCAACTATCAGCGTCTGTACCGTCGTTGGCAGAATTATCCTGTCATCATGAACAACAATATAGTCGTCTGTTTCGTTCCTAAACCCTGTCTTTAATATCATTTACAAGGAAACCCCATGACTGGCTTTACCCAAAAAAAACCTACCCAAGAGCCTCGCTTATCCCCGTTACGCCTTGGCATTGGCGGGCCTGTTGGCTCTGGCAAAACCGCTTTGACCTTGAGTCTGTGTCGCCGTCTCAAAGATGTGTACAACATGGCGGTGATTACCAACGATATTTATACCAAAGAAGATTCGGAGTTTTTGACCCGCCATGATGCCATGCCCGCTGAGCGGATTATCGGCGTGGAAACGGGCGGCTGTCCGCACACGGCGATTCGTGAAGATGCGTCGATTAATCTTAATGCCGTGGCCACCTTGCAAAATCGCTTTGACGGTCTTGAGCTGATTATCATTGAGTCGGGCGGTGATAACTTGGCGGCGACCTTTAGCCCAGAGTTGTCGGATTTAACCATTTATGTGATTGATGTGAGTGCAGGCGATAAAATCCCCCGCAAAGGTGGTCCCGGGATTACCAAATCAGATTTGCTGATTATCAATAAAACCGACCTTGCGCCACTCGTGGGCGCGGATTTGTCGATTATGGACAAAGACGCCAAAAAAATGCGCGGCGATAAACCGTTTGTGTTTAGCAACATGAAAACTCAAGACGGTTTGGATGACATTATCAAATTTATCCAACAACAGGGCATGCTAAGAGCGCTAGAGATTCCGTCACAGCCGGTACAACATTTACCAAGCTCAAGCGAAAATATGTAAAAAATGCGATAAAATCAAGGAGAAATAATGAAATCTTTAACCCAAAAAGCAACCCAAAAAACGGCGTTGGCAGCCGCGCTTTTTAGCCTTTCAAGTATGGCAGTGGCGCATGTCGGTCATGGTTTAACCCATCATGCAGGTGCAAGTTCGGTAGATTTAATGGCTGCCGTCACCGCAGGGCTCATGCATCCTATCTCAGGTCTTGACCACGTGGTGCTTGCGGTTGGCATGGGCATGGTGTTTGCCCGTCACAAAAAACTGGGTCTAGGCTTATTGGTGACGAGCTTACTGTTAGGCTTTGCTTTGGTGCAACTATCTCATGTGGCGATTGGCTCATCGATTATTGAAGGTGCAATTTTGCTATCGGTGGTGTTGACAGCGGTCGCAGTTTTGGCGCAGCGCACCAAGATAGCACAAGCCAATCAGAAAAGCTTTTCGCTCATGATGGCGATTAGCTTATTTGGTTTGACGCTATTTCATGGGATGGCCCATGCCGTGGAGATGCCAGTCAGTAGCGTGAGTCAAGGCTTTGGCTTAGGCATGATAACCGCGATGTCCGCCTTGTTTGCTGTGGGTGCAGGGGTGATGAATTGGGTAAAAGCACAATCTCATGCGCATCCAAAACTGTCTTGGCTACCTTCAATCATGGCGGCATTGGGTATGGCACTGGTATTGGCTAACTAGCGATTAACAACATCTTTGAAAAAAAGTGCAAGCTGTCTGGCTTGCACTTTTTTTATGCAAGAAACTGGATAATGTCATAAAGACACTGGTGATAAAGCGTTGTTTAGCGACAATCAATGCTAGAGCAATGCCAGATAAATGACAGATGAATGGTAATAGTGCAAAAAACCATTCCAGTTCATCAGATTGGTGAAATCGCTATGGTTGCCAGAGTTTGCCCATTTTTTACCTAGTAGCAGCATTTAGCCAATAGGCGATTGTTTAAAATAAATTTTTTTAAATTTAGTAATTCAACTATTTGATTTAATTTCTAAAATTTTCAAAAATAGCTTTTAACAGGCAGATTGGCACACTAATTGAATTGTCATTATTGTCAGTTAAGACAACCAGCAACCGATAGCCAAAGCCTATCCGTTACGCTCTACCTTAAAACGGCAATCCATCTATTTTAGGAGTGACACATGTTAGACAAAAAAACCACCGAGCTAACCACGACTGAGCGTCAATTAAGCCGTCGTGCATTTGGCAGATCCTTGGTTGCCCTAGCGGTAACGGGCAGTATGATGTTGACAGGTTGTTCAAAACCGCAATCATCAAGTGACGCCAAACCAGCCAGTGGCACGTCAACCACTGCTACCACAGGTAGTGCACCTGCCCCTAGCAATGGTGATACCATCAAAGTGGGTATCTTACATTCACTCTCAGGTACCATGGCAATCTCTGAAACATCGCTCAAAGACACCGCATTGATGGCGATTGATGAAATCAATGCCAAAGGTGGGGTGATGGGTAAAAAACTTGAGCCTGTGGTTGTCGACCCTGCTTCAGACTGGCCATTGTTCGCCGAAAAAACGCGCCAGCTGCTGACACAAGACAAAGTCGCGGTTATTTTTGGTTGCTGGACATCGGTTTCTCGTAAGTCCGTGTTGCCTGTGGTTGAAGAATTAAACGGCTTATTATTCTACCCTGTGCAGTACGAAGGACAAGAGCAGTCCAAAAACATCTTTTATACCGGCGCCGCGCCCAACCAACAAGCCATTCCTGCGGTTGAGTACTTGATGTCACCAGAAGGCGGCGGTGCCAAACGCTTTGTGCTATTGGGTACTGACTATGTGTATCCCCGTACCACTAATAAGATTTTACGGGCGTTTTTAAAGTCTAAAGGTGTGGCAGATAGCGACATCATGGAAGAATATACCCCATTTGGCTTTAACAACTACCAAACCATCGTGGGGAATATTAAAAAATTCTCAGCGGGTAAAAAGACCGCCGTTATCTCCACCATCAATGGCGACTCAAACGTCCCCTTCTATCGTGAGCTTGGTAACCAAGGCATTAAAGCGGCGGATATTCCTGTGATGGCGTTCTCTGTGGGCGAAGAAGAACTTCGCGGTATCGACACCACCCCATTAGTCGGACACTTGGCAGCATGGAACTACTTTCAATCGGTCAAAAACCCTGTAAACATCAAGTTTGTGAACGCTTATAAAAAATACGCCATTGACCACAAACTGCCAAATGCCGATAAAGTCGTGACCAATGACCCAATGGAAGCTACCTATGTGGGTATCAATATGTGGAAACAAGCGGTTGAAAAAGCGGGCTCCACCGACGTGGATAAAGTCCGTGCTGCCATGGCAGGTCAAAGCTTTGCCGCGCCATCGGGCTACACGCTAACCATGGATGCCGAAAATCACCATTTACACAAGCCTGTGATGATCGGGCAAATCCGTGCCGATGGTCAGTTTGATGTGGTTTACAAAACCAAAGATGCCATTAAAGCGGAACCTTGGAGTCCTTATATTCCAAAATAAGTATCCCAAAATAAGTATGACGAAATAAGCCTTTCCAATAAGCTTGAATGAAGTTAACAATCGATGTTGTAACAGCCATACCGCGCATCAATACCCCAGCTGGTATGGCTTATTTTTTTGCCAAAATTTTACGATTTCACCTTTTATTGATTTAAACATTGATCCGTCACACCACCAAACAGATGGACTAATCATAAAGATTAATCATACAAACTAAGGAGCGACCATCATGCTCAATGGTAATCATTCTCTCGGGCAGTTTTTGCAAAAAAGTAAAAAAATTGTGCTCGGCATGTCGCTAGCGACCACGATGGGCATTGCGTTGCCAAGCGTGAGTAATGCACAGGCAAGTACTGCTTCGGCAACTACGATAACCAGTACAGTAACCACAGCAGCCCCAACTACCGCAGCCACAAGCACCACAGCCAGCGCAGGCGATGATATTCAAAAATTCGTAGCCGCCGATTTTGCGGGGCGTCAAGCCATGCTCAACAACTGGACAGGCACCAGCCAATCCTATGACAAACTGGTCGAGCTGATTAACAAAGACGAGCTGTACCGTGATGATGCCGGCAATGTCTATACCCTAGAAAACACCGACCAACTCTACAGTTATCCTGCGCATACTTTGGTAAGCAATTGGCCAAGCGACCTAAACCAAGTCACACTCAATAACGCGCTGCGTTCGGCGTTGACCCTAGGACAAACCAAAGCCAAACTCAAATCCGACGATGCCAGCGAGCGCCTTAAAGCGGTGGATATCCTAGCTGACAATATCGCCACGCTCGATAAAAAAACCGTTGCCGATATTTATGCCAATGAAAAAGACAGTACGGTAAAAGCAGCATTGGCGCAACTGCAAGCGCGTATGGATTTGCAATCGGGCGATGAGATGACCCAGATTGCGGCATTAAAAACCTTGGCGTCTAGTAACAGCCCCGATGTGTTAGCCGATATCGAAGGGATGGCAAAACAAACCAGCCATTCACCCGAGCTCAAACAAGCCTTACAAACGACCCAAGACAAAGTCAAATCGCGTATCAAAGCCAGTGAGTGGACAGGACATGTGTTTTCTGGCTTCAGCACCGCCAGTATTTTGTTGTTGGCGGCGTTGGGACTTGCCATTACTTACGGTCTATTGGGTGTCATTAACATGGCGCATGGTGAGCTCATCATGATTGGTGCCTATACCACTTATGTGGTGCAAAGTTTTTTTAAGAGCCATTTGGCAGGCTATGTCGATTGGTACATGCTTGCCGCGATTCCACTGGCGTTTTTGGTGAGCGCCGTTATTGGCATGATTATTGAGCGGGTGGTGATACGTCCGCTGTATGGCAGACAGCTAGAAACCTTGCTTGCCACTTTTGGCGTGAGTTTGATTCTGATGCAGTTAGTTCGCATGATTTTTGGGGCGCAAAACGTCGAAGTCTCCAATATTTCATGGCTAAGCGGTGCTGTTGCTTTGACCCCAAGCTTGATGCTGCCATACAACCGTATTGCCATTATCGGTTTTACCATTATCATATTGTTATTACTGGTGTTTTTACTCAAATACACCCGCTTTGGTCTGTTTGTACGTGCCGTGACCCAAAACCGGCAAATGGCGCGCGCGGTGGGTATTCGCTCGGCGCGTGTCGATATGATGGCGTTTGGGCTCGGCTCTGGCTTGGCAGGTTTGGCAGGCTGCGCTTTAGCGCAAGTGGGCAACGTCGGTCCTGATTTGGGGCAAAACTACATCATCGATGCTTTCTTGGTGGTGGTAGTCGGCGGTGTCGGTCAAATTTGGGGGGCAGTACTGGCAGCCTTAGGTCTAGGCGTGAGTGGCACCGTGCTTGAGATTGGCATGGGTGCGGTGATTGCCAAAATTATTTTGTTGGTGCTGGTGGTGCTATTTATCCAAAAACGCCCACAAGGTCTGTTTGCCCTTAAAGGTCGCTTTGTCGAGTAATCATTGGAGAGTGAAAGAATGCGTATTTTACAATTATTTGCAGATAAACCAGTGAGTCGCTTGGCAATTATGGGCTTTTTTGCGGTGTTGATGGTGTTGCCTTGGTTGCACTTGCTGCCTGCCGATTCAGCGCTGCATTTATCCGCTTATTGGGTCACTTTGATTGGCAAAATCATGTGTCTGGCGATGGTTGCTTTGGCACTGGATTTGGTATGGGGATATGCGGGGATTTTGAGCCTTGGGCATGGTTTGTACTTTGCCCTTGGCGGGTATGCAATGGGGATGTATCTGATGCGCCAAGCATCAGGCAATAGCTTACCCGAGTTTATGCGGTTTTTGAGCTGGGATAAAATGCCTTGGTTTTGGGCAGGCACGGACAACTTTGCTTGGGCGGCGATATTGGTCGTGCTGGTGCCGGCAGTGGTGGCTTTTATATTTGGGTTTTTTGCCTTTCGCTCAAAAATCAAAGACGTGTATTTCTCGATTATCACCCAAGCCATGGTGTTTGCCGCATCACTCTTATTTTTCCGTAACGAAACTGGGTTTGGCGGTAACAACGGTTTTACCGGGTTTAAAACCATCTTGGGCATGGACATCGCTGCTCCCATGACACGCACCTTGCTATGTTTTGCCACCGCATTCGTGCTGATGCTTGCCTACCTTGGCTTGCGTTATTTGATGCACAAGCCGTATGGTCGCGTATTGGGCGCCGTGCGTGATAGCGAAAATCGTTTGCAATACCTTGGCTACCGTACCCTATGGTACAAGCTATCCGCATGGGTGTTATCGGCGATTATCGCAGGGATTGCTGGCGCGTTGTATGTGCCACAAGTGGGCATTATCAACCCCAGCGAGATGAACCCTGTCAACTCGATTGAAATGGCGGTCTGGGTCGCCACAGGTGGACGCGGCACGCTGATTGGGGCGATATTGGGCGCAGGTGTGGTCAATGCGGTGAAAACTTACTTCACCGTGGCATATCCCGAAGCTTGGCTATTGATTTTGGGCGGGTTGTTTGTGGTCGTCACCTTGTTTTTACCCAAAGGCATTATTGGTCTATTGGACAACATCACGCATGGCAAAAAAACGGTCGAGCCAAGCGTAAAAAATATGGAAACAGCCATGCAAACAAACATTGAAACAAACGCAGAAGCAAAAAAAGAATCTTAGGCGGCAGGGGCTTCAGGGGCGGCAGCGGCGTCATGCTGACCGCCTGCAACGCAGTAGTTAGTTTGATTATACCCGATGACTAGTACCCTATAAACACCCCATTAATAACACATCAAAGAGTCTGTTATGAATACCAACGATAATAATATCAATGACTTTGCTGAGAGCAACTACGGACGGCTAAAGTCACCAGAAGCGGATTTTAGCAAAGGCATTGCTCTATATATGGAAGATGTCAGCGTGTGGTTTGATAAATTTCGCGCCTTAAACAACTTATCTTTGTACATCAAAGAAGGCGAGCTGCGCTGTATCATCGGACCTAACGGTGCGGGTAAAACCACGCTGATGGACGTGATTACCGGTAAAACTCGCCCCACAGAAGGGTCAGTGTATTTTGGACAAACCCACAATCTTGCCAGCATGACCACCGAGCAAATTGCCGAAGCTGGCATTGGGCGAAAATTTCAAAAACCCACGGTGTTTGAAAATTTTACCGTCATGGAAAACCTACTGCTTGCCGCACCCAAAGACAAGCGGGTCAAAAAAAGCCTGTTTAGCAAGCTTGACCCGGATGCCCAAAATGCCCTCGACCAGACTTTAGCGAAGATTCGCTTGGGTGAGTTTGTCAATAAACCTGCAGGATTGTTGTCGCACGGGCAAAAACAATGGCTGGAGATTGGGATGCTACTGATGCAGCGCCCCAAGCTGATTTTGCTCGATGAGCCAGTCGCAGGCATGACCGATGCCGAAACCGAACGCACCGCCGAGCTATGTTTGGAGCTCAAAAAAGACCACACCTTGGTGGTGGTTGAGCATGACATGAGCTTTATAGACACCATCAGTGAGCAAGTGACGGTATTGGCACAAGGGGCGATTTTGGCAGAAGGGACGCTTGCTGAAGTACAAGCCAACGACGATGTCATCGAAAAATATTTAGGGCGATAGGGGATAGCGATGTTAGAAGTAAACACAATCAATCAATATTATGGCGGTAGTCATATTTTGCGCGATGTCAGTTTGACCGCGCCTGTGGGAGAGTGTTCTGTGGTACTCGGTCGCAATGGCGTGGGTAAAACCACACTGTTAAAGTGCCTGATGGGGGTTTTACCGATTAAATCGGGTCAAATTTTGCTCGATGGCAAAGACATCAGCAAATTATCGCCCGAAAACCGTGTGCGCGCAGGCATGGCGTATGTGCCACAAGGGCGAGATATTTTTTCAACCTTAACCGTAGAAGAAAATATCTTGATTGGCATGGCAAAGTTTAAAGGTAGCAAAGCCAAAAAAGTCCCGAACCATTTGTACGAGATTTTTCCTGTGCTCGATGAAATGAGCCAGCGCCGGGGCGGTGACTTGTCAGGCGGTCAACAACAACAATTAGCGATAGCAAGGGCGCTAGCATCTGAGCCACGGGTGCTGATTTTGGACGAGCCGACCGAAGGGATTCAGCCATCGATTATCAAAGATATCGGACGGGTGATTCGTCGCTTGGCTGACCAAGGCGATATGGCGATTATTTTGGTCGAGCAGTTTTATGACTTTGCCGAAGAACTTGCCGACAACTATACGGTTATGGCACGGGGACAAGTCATTGCCCAAGGCATGGGCGGTGATATGCCAGAAAAAGGCATCAGGGAGCTAGTGGCAATTTAGTAAATAGCGAAAGATTGCGTGAATTAGCTTTTAGCCAGATGGCTGTCATCTGGCTAAAAAGTTTTTGATAAAAATTGATTGATTAAAGAGTGAGATTGCGCTGCATTAACCTTCACATTACTTTGGACTAGTCATGGCTTCAGGTTTGACCCACTCATCAAATTGGGCGTCAGTCAATAAACCTAACTCAACGGCAACTTGTTTTAAGGTTTTATTTTCTTTATAAGCAGTTTTGGCAATTTTTGCTGCATTTTCATAGCCGACATGGCGATTAAGCGCGGTGACTAACATCAATGAGTTGTGTAGGAAATAGTCAATTTTTTCTGTCACAGGCTCGATGCCTACCGCGCAATGGTCATTGAAGCTGTCACAGGTATCGGCAAGTAAGCGAATCGATTGTAGTAGGTTGTAGCCAATGACTGGCATAAACACATTGAGTTCAAAATTACCCGATGCCCCCGCCATATTGATGGTGACATCGTTACCCATCACTTGCGCCACGACCATCGTCATGGCTTCAGACTGGGTTGGATTGACTTTACCTGGCATGATGGAGGAGCCTGGCTCATTTTCAGGGATTTTAAGCTCGCCAATCCCACATCTAGGACCTGAAGCCAGCCAGCGCACATCATTGGCAATTTTATTGAGGCTTGCTGCCAAGGTTTTTAGGGCACCTGAGGCAAAAACTTCAGCATCTCTTGCCGCTAACGCTTCAAATTTATTGGGCGCCGTGACAAAAGGCACATCAGTCAACGCAGCTAAGGTTTGCGCGACCTGCTCGGCATAGTCAGGGTGAGCGTTTAGTCCTGTACCGACTGCAGTACCGCCTAAAGGCAGTTCATACAGACCTTGTAGCGCGGCATCTAGACGAATGAGCGCATGATCTAACTGACTGACATAGCCGCTAAACTCCTGTCCTAGCGTCAAAGGCGTGGCGTCTTGCAGATGGGTACGTCCGATTTTCACAATGCCAGCAAACTGCTCAGATTTGCTTGCTAAGGTGTCACGCAGTTTTTGTACCGCAGGGATAAGCAGATAGACAATCTGACGCGCCGCCGCTACCCGAATCGCGGTGGGAAAGCTGTCATTGGTAGATTGGGCATGATTGACATCGTCATTGGGATGAATCGGCTGATAACTACCTTTGCTTTGACCGGCAAGTTCATTGGCGCGGTTGGCAATCACTTCATTCATGTTCATATTTGACTGGGTGCCAGAGCCTGTCTGCCAAACCACCAAAGGAAATTGGTCACGCAATGCCCCGTTGATGATTTCATCGGCGGCCTGCACGATAAGGTCACGTTTATCATCACTGATACGCCCTAATTTGGCATTGGTAATGGCTGCGGCTTTTTTGACCAGTGCCATGGCTTCAATCAGCGGCTGTGGTAAGGTTTCGCCACCGATTTTAAAGTTATTGCGACTACGCTCGGTTTGCGCGCCCCAGTAGGCATCTATAGGGACGTTGACGGCGCCCATGGTGTCTTTTTCGCTGCGAAATTGCTGGGTATCGGTTTGGTTGTCGGTTGTCATTATTGTTCTCTTTTTTAGTGAATTTTTTGATTCTGTCATTATCAAAGTGGCTGGTTATCGCCACTTATGCACCAAAGCACAGGGTAAAGTTTAACAGAGTTATTGCCCATAAAAGTTTGAGAATATGTGTCGTTTGTTATCTTTGTTAAAGTAAGCGGTAAAATGAGGGGTGATAACGAAAGATAGTTAACATTTTATTGCGATATGTTGTTGAGCAATCGTTTACTATGAATAAAATTTTGCCAGCGTCGGTAGATTTTTAGCATTTTAATACGCTTTGGGTTGATATCTAACATTGTAAAAACTTACTTATCAAGTGGGTAGTAAAAAAATAATTAAAATAGCCATCGTTATCATTATTGTCATTAAACAATTATCATTAAGAAGCAATTATCATTAAGCAAATTTGACGGTATGAAAAAATCACAACAACTTCCAGATTTTAGTTCGGTCGGCACGCTATGGCGACCGTTTTTGTTTTTCTTGTTGCCTTTACTGCTGACCAATATCTTGCAATCGCTGTCAGGGACGATTAATACCATTTTTGTTGGGCAGATGCTAGGGGTACAGGCGATTGCTGCCGTATCAGTGTTTGCCCCCGTGCTGTTTTTTTTGATGGCGTTTATCATCGGTATTGCTTCAGGCTCATCAATTTTGGTAGGGCAGGCTTGGGGTGCCAAAGACTTGGATTTGGTCAAACGAATTACGGGCAATAGCTTTGCAATTATTTTGATATTAGGGGTAATGATTGCGATTGCTGGTAGCTTGCTTAGTCAATTTATCATTATACAGATGGGTGTCCCTGGTGAGATTCAAGGCTTGGCAAACCGTTATGCCAAGTTGATGTTGGCAGGAAGTCCGCTACTGTTTTTATTTATCGCTTATACTTCGTTATTGCGCGGGGTTGGCGATTCGGTGACGCCTCTGTTTGCCGTGGGTATTTCCATTGTGATTGGGATTGTGGTGACGCCTGCGCTCATTCAAGGTTGGTTTGGGCTACCCAAGCTCGATATCCAAGCCCCTGCGATTGCGACTTTATTGTCACAGTTATTGGTATTACTGTTTTTGTTTTTTTATACCCGTGCCAAAAATCACCCCTTACAAATTGATACTCAATTGCTCAAATATATACGCGTCCAACCTGATATCGCGCGTAAAGTGATTCGGCTGGGGTTGCCTACAGCGTTTCAGATGGTGACAGGTGCGATATCTGGCTTGGTGATTATTGGGCTGGTCAATGGCTTTGGTACCAATGCCACCGCAGCTTATGGCGCAGTCAACCAAGTGTTGAGCTATGTGCAGTTTCCTGCTATGTCGATTGCGATAGCGGCGTCAATCTATGCCTCGCAAGCGATTGGCGCAGGTAAAGCGACAGCCCTAAACTGCGTCACTCGCACCGCCATGATGACCAATCTCATTATTACTGGGGGGTTGATTATTTTGGCGTATCTTTTTTCCCGTTATTTGATGGCGATGTTTATCACGGTGGAAGGCGTGATTGTACTGGCACAGCAGTTATTACATATTGTGTTATGGAGTTTGCTTTTTTTTAGCAGTGGCATGATTTTTAGTGGCATGATGCGCGCGACTGGGATGGTGTGGCAGCCTATGTTTATCAGTATCGGCACTATCTTATTGGTAGAGATTCCCAGTGCGATTTTACTCAGTCATCATTTTGGACTGCAGGGCATTTGGTGGGCGTATGTCGCGAACTTTATAGTGATGAGTGTCTTACAAGGCTTGTATTACCAATTTGTTTGGAAGAAAAAAGCGGTCGAGCGATTGGTGTAAGCTTGATTGTTTTTAATAGCGACTTAGCCGTCATTGACGAGAAGATGGATATCGACGATGGGCTACCATCAAATGGGGTTGTTAAAAATTTTGTCATGGTGGCGACCGCTATCAACCCCATCAATCAAGCCTAATGAATTAAAGGAATCAAACTGAAGCAATCAAAGTTATCTTCCTTTATTTAATAGGCGGGCTATAATCAACGAACTATGCGGGGTTTTGCTGAGCAACTGGTATGGGAAATGCAGGCTTTCGGCTATACTGTGGAATAAATCATCTGACAAAAGTAAGCCATCTTTATGCCGACATCGACTATTGCTCACAACACCCATACGCCAAACTTAGATAGCGACAGTGAGATGTCGCTGTATCATTATCTTGCAGCGGCAGCGCTTGATATCCCAACCCCAACCGGTAATCATGCTTATCTGACGTACAAGCTTGACGTCATCAAAATCCTTGTGCTCAATGCCGCCGAGCCATTGTACCGTAAAGCTTGCGGGCTGCGAGTCAAAGAAATACGTCTACTTAGACTGATTCATGATTACCCAAATATCACCTCAAGCGAACTTAAAGTAAAATTGGTACTGGATAAAACGCTGTTATCCAAATATTTAGCAGGGCTTAAGCAGCGCGGTATGATAGAAAAAATTCCCGATAAACAAGATAACCGTATTCAGCAGCTACGCTTGACGGCGGCAGGTGAGCAGGCGTGGCAAACTTGTGAGACGATTGGTCGCGGGCTTGAAGCAAAGTTTTTTCATCAGATGAGTGGTCAGGAATGGGATCAGCTGCATCGTCTGCTTGATAAAGCCTTGAATTCATTAACGGATTGGCACAGCCAAGCCACCTCCGATGACTGACAAATCTGACAGCTACTAAGTCTGATGGCTACCTAATCTGTTAACTACCCAGTCTGATGGCTAAGCGGCGCTTTTTTTCCAACCGGGTAAACGATAATTAAACGCCAGCGCGGCAATACGCAGCCCTGTGGTAGTGACGGTACTGATAAACATAATCACCCAAGCGGCAAGCGAGCTGTACACCGCCAAAATCGCATACACCCAGCCGCCAACCAAGGCGCACATGGCATACGGACGATGGTCAAAAAACGCGGTGGGCATCTCACCACAGGCGATATCACGCATCACTCCGCCAAATACCCCAGTAATAATCCCCATGATGACTGACACCGCCATCGGCATACCGCTTGCCAGTGACGCTTGTACCGCAGAGGCGACGAACAAGCCCAACCCTAACGCATCTGCCAATTGAATCGCCGCAGGTGTGATACGAAACGGGCGGCGGCTATTGACTAGCATCACCACAATACAAAGCGCAAACACTAGCCATAACATCAGCTCTTGGGACACCCAAAAAAACGGCCGCCGCTCTAGCAAAATATCACGCAGCGTACCACCCCCATACGCCGATAAAAATCCCAGCACCGCTACTCCAAACATATCCATACGTTTGCGCACGCCTGCCAAGATACCTGACAAGGCAAAAGCAATCGTGCCGATGACTTCTACGGCGATTCTAAGTGATTCACCCCAAGGTGCCAAATCAGTTAGCTGCATAGCATAAAAACCAAACAATCATAAAAAATCACATCATACCATACCCACCAAAATTATCGCCTACCAAAAACCCAAGGCATTTGCATTATCTATGGCAAGGCAATTGAACTATAGCAATTCAATTGCATACGAGAGGTCGATATAGACGGGAGCACATTATGTTTCGAGAGCGGTATATGCCAAAAACGGTATAACCAAAAGCGCGGTATAACCAAAAACGCGGTATAAACCGACAGGGGATGACACAGTGACGAACCTGCTAGCTGGTTTGACGTGGGTTTATTTTTAACTGTGTGAGAGCTGCTATTGCCAATAGCTCATCGGTGAGTCTTCAAGTTCATTTAGAATTTTTCTCAGTCCATCTGACCAGTGTTGGCGGATGCTGGCAAAGTATTCATCGTTTTCATCAATGCGATACCCTTGTGGCATCTGTAGACTGTCATTGTGATAGACCAACACATCAATCGGCATACCGACGGATAAGTTGGAGCGGATGGTTGAATCAAAAGAAATCAGAATGGCTCGCATTGCTGATTTGAGTGATGCGTCATAATTCATGGAACGGTCTAAAATAGGTTTGCCGTATTTACTTTCACCTAACTGGAAAAAAGGCGTATCGGTCGTTGCTCTGATGCAATTGCCTTCAGGGTAGATAAAATAAATTTCGGGGGATTGCCCCTTGATTTGCCCACCCAAAATAAAACTGCTTCTAAACTTGGTATCCGTTTCTTGTGCGATGGTCTGGGCATGGATGGTGGTTTCTCGCAGGCATTCACCCACCAATTGCGCGGCATCATACAGGGTAGGGACGGTATGCAAATTGCGCTCTTGCGCAAGTTTGATGGCGTTATCTAATTTGGTAAATACCGCTTGTGACGTAGCCAAGTTGCCGGCGGTTTGTAGCACCAAAAACCGCTCGCCTTCAATGCCGTATTGATACATTTTGCGAAACATCGATACTTGGTCTACGCCCGCATTGGTGCGAGTATCACTGGCGAAAATCATCCCGTCTTTGAGTCTGATACCCACACAATAGGTCATGGTTGTTCCTTTTTAGCAAATACTGGTTTAGCAAATATTGGTGAATCAATAGTGGCAAATTACTGCTGCGCTGCAAACTGCGCGTTAAGCTGCGGTATGTACTGGGGGCTTGTAGATACCATGACTTGACTATACAGTCGCTCGTCACCGCCCCCTGTTCTCACCCCGCGCACGGGCGCCGCATCGGCATAGTCACGCCCAAAGGCGATGTAAACATGGGAGTTGGGGGTAAAATGTTGGTTAGAGATATCAAAAGTGTACCAATTACCCGCAAGCCAGACTTCTGCCCAGGCATGGCTTGCCATATGCGCTTGGGTTGCCTCATAAATATAACCCGATACATAGCGCGCTGCAATGCCTTTATCCCGTAGCAGTGCCAAAAATACATGGGTATGGTCTTGGCACACTCCAGCCGCCATCGCAAACGCTTGCTCTGCTGTGGTGCCGACATGGGTCACGCTTTTGGTATAAGGCATTTTATCGAGCAAGTCTTTTGCCAATGACTTGAGGATGGCTAACTGCGCATCGATGTCCTCACTTTGCAAAAACTGCTCAAGCGCGTCATGGGCAAAGTCACGCATGGCTTCGGAGCATTGGGTCAGCTTGGTGGGTACGGCAAAAATCTGATACGGTACTTGCTGATTGTCAGGGATAAATAAGGTATCAGCGTTAATTTCCACTTCGCCAAAGGCTTGAATTTGCAAGTTGTTGTGCGGTTCGTGACGGCTTAGGGTGAGCCATTGGTTGCCAAAGCCATCCGTTTGCATTTGTGCGACTTTAGGCAGCATTACTTGCCAGTTATGGATAGTTTGGTGAGGCAGTGTCATCGGCGTCATGCGGATGTATTGCACACTGCGTAAGGCAAGTTGTTCATAAAAATAATTGGTTTGGTGGCTGATTATAAGTCTCATTGTACTCTCACTAACTGCTTATTTTTGTCAAAATGATGGTAGTCATCTAATAGATTTGGCTTATACACCTTGCTGTAAAATATTTGAAAACGCACCCGATAGTGACTGAAAATCTTTTGGTTGATTAGACTTTAACAGTTGATTGACCAATCGATCCAGCTCACGCCAGCGGGTGTTTTCTGGCAAGGTGTTAACAACTTCTTTAAGTTTTTGCACGCACTCACGGCAATCTTTTTTCATCAATATATGACAGTCCAGCGATTCAAAACACTGTCCGAGTTGCCAAAACGTGACCACAATCGGGTTTTCTTGTTGCATCGACGCATTGCAGGCATATAGCTGTAGGCTAGCAGCGCGGTACGCTCCTGTATTGGCTAACCGTTTGATAAGGTTATAAAGTTCAGCCGTATCTTTACCAATAACGCCTTTGACGTCTTGGACATTTTGCTCGATAAAGCCAATGGTTTCGGGCACCTTTTTGTTGGCAAGGTAGTCATACAAGGCATCGGCATCGGCTGAAATCGGCAAGCCAAGATTGTGCACGATGGCATCGACGTCTGTTTGGCTGCACTGGTCATTTGACAGCCGTGTAATGATTTGTTCGTAGTAGCGTAAGCGCTCACTGTATCGACCTAGCCATACTAAGTAGCTCGCTGTTGATAACAGCAAAATTAAGCGATTATGGTTGATATTTTCATACGCCAATAAAGTCGATGATTGCGATTTTCGTTCATGGTTGGTTTGAATGGTACCCAAATGAGCGGTGCCTTGTTTGCCGCTGAGTTTGCCATTGACGGTATCGACCACCCAAGTGTCTTTGACCCCACCGCCTTGGGATGAGTTGACCACCAATGAGCCTTCGGTCATTGCCACCCGCGTCAATCCGCCTGGTACAATATCCACCGTACCATCGCCATGTGACAATACAAAAGGACGCAAATCAATATGGCGCGGTGCGATGCCACTGGCAACCGCGGTTGGGTTGGTGGACAAGCTAATGGTCGGCTGGGCGATAAACCCTGCTGGGTTGTCTAGTAAGCGTTTGCGGTAAGCGGCAATTTGTTCTTTGCTTGACGTCGGTCCTATCAGCATCCCATATCCCCCCGACCCCTGCGTTTCTTTTATCACCAACTCTGGCATATGGTCGAGCACATATGCCAACTCATCGGCATCACTGCATTGATAAGTTTGCACATTGGGTAAAATCGGTTTTTCACCCAAATAATATTCAATCATCTTGGGTACAAACGGATACAGGCTTTTATCGTCAGCAATGCCTGTGCCTGGGGCGTTGGTTATCACCACATTGCCTGCACGATAGGCGCTCATCAGCCCTGACACCCCCAAGATTGAATCGGGTAAAAACGCCAACGGGTCCAAAAATGGGTCGTCAATACGGCGATAAATCACATCCACTTGTACCTTGCCGCGTACCCCTTGGATGTAGACATGGTTGTTTTCTACAATCAAATCATAGCCATGCACCAAGGGCACATTCATTTCACGCGCCAAAAACGCATGTTCATAATAGGCACTGTTAAAACGCCCTGGGGTGAGTACCACGATTTGTGGGTCGTATTTGTTGGTGGTACTTGATAGACACGCCTTTAACCGTTTTGGATAGTCCGCCACCGGCAACACCGATTGAGATTGGTAGAGTTTGCTTAGTAGGGTTTGCGACACGTTGCGGCTCTCGAGCATATAAGAGACGCCAGAAGGGGTGCGTAAGTTGTCCTCGAGCACACAATATTGTCCGTGCTGGTCGCGAATCAAATCAATGCCGCTGATATGGGCATAGACGGGTTTATCCAAGTTGATACCCAGCATCCACGGCTCGTAGCCACTGTTTTTAAACACAAACTCGCTTGGCACAATGCCTTCTTTGACAATCGTCTGTTCGTGATAAATATCATGGATAAATTGATTGAGCGCGCGGATACGTTGTTGGCAGCCTTGTTCCATCACTTGCCATTCTTGGATATCAATGATGCGCGGGATGATATCAAAGGGTATCATGCGCTCAATGTTGCTGGCATCGCTATACACAGTGAAGGTCACACCGCGGCGATAAAAAATGTCCGATGCTTGGTTATTCAAACTAATTAACGTGTCTGAATTCATCTCTTGAAGCCAAGCACCCACCTGTTGTGCCGAGTGTCTATATTGCCCATCGGCGAGTTGCAGTTCATCAAATGCTTTGGCAATTGGCATTATTGGCTCCTTATTCATGACAAAAGATGGAATAGTTTTTGCCTCACGATGGCAGACATTTTCTTGATAAATTATTAAATAATTCATCAAGTTTCGTGCCAAAAAAACAAAGCGAAAGGCAGTTAAATAATTGAAAAATAGATTAAAAATTACTCAATTTTGCACCAAAATTAATCGAATTATTAAAGTTGGTGCAGTGTAAAACAAAAAATTTATGCCATAGGCGCATAAAAATCATGACATGAACCAAATTGATGCAAAAGAAATATTTTGGTGAAAAATTAAACGAATATTTTTCTACTAAATTGTTGTTATATTAAAATTATTTTTATTAAAAATTATTGCAATACATAATCAGATAATGCGCATACTAATAGCAATAGTCAATACCCAACTTGTACAATTCAAACAACCTGAACTAGTCGGATGCCGGCTTCGTTGCCCAATCGACGCTAAAGCTCATCACCTAAAAGATAAAAGCAGTTAACAGGCTAATCGTTTTTTACGCTAATCGTTTTGTATTAAGTTCTCCCCCAAAAAATCAATGAATAAGCGTATTTTTAAATTTAAAAATGCCCGATTCATATAGACCGCATAGATTGATACGCTGCTAAATGGCTGCTCAAACAATTTGACCAGTCGTCCTTGCGCAATCTCATCCTCAATCAGCCATTCGGGCAATATCGCAGCGCCCATGCCTGCCAGCGCCATCTGTGCCATCATCACGGTGTTATTACTGCTGTTATAGGGTTTGAGTGGGGTTGCCATGTGCGTATAGTTGGGTAAAATCCCTGGCAAGTTACTGAGCGCCTCTGCAGACGTAGGCGGTTCGTGCTGCGCAAGAAAACGCGGACTTGCGACATAATAAAAATCTATTTTGCCCAGCGGTTTCACAATCAAATTATCTTGTGGCGTGTTGACCACCCGCAGGGCTAGGTCATAGCCCGCAGCAATCAAATCGGTGAAGCGATTTTCCAAATCAACCGTTAGCTCAATTTTTGGGTAATCTTGCTGGAATTTGGCAAGCAGATTGACAAAATAGGGCGTGGCAAACCATACCGGTGCAATGATTCGCAGTTTTCCTTCCGGCAATACACTGCCATCGTGTGCCTTGGTTTTTGCCTGCTGCAAAATATCTAGGGCGTGTACCGCTTCTGCGTAGTATTGTTGACCGACTTCAGTGAGGCTCAAATTACGGTTGTTGCGATGTAGCAGCTTGGCTTGCACATAGGCTTCAAGGTGTTGTAAGTGTTTGCTGGTCATGGCAAGCGACATATCGAGTGCATCAGCGGCTTTGGTAAAACTGCCTTTTTCTACGATGGTGCGAAACACTTGCAA
>NZ_DAMBOA010000004.1:19305-180868 GCF_032064105.1 Moraxella sp. CTOTU49097
CATCAGCGGCTTTGGTAAAACTGCCTTTTTCTACGATGGTGCGAAACACTTGCAAACTTTTGAGCGTATCCATGTGTATCCTTAAGTGAGTTAATGCATACAATTAATTAATGCTTGAATGCGTCATTTCAATTATCAACTAATAAGAAATAATATATCAATATTTTATGTGTTTTTCTCTTAATAAGATATCAATATAATGGCGTCATCACATATATTCATGACTGTAATTTTAGACTAATAGGACACAACAATGAACAATGTTTCTCGATACCAACCTTATGTACTTGGCTTGCTTCGCATTGTACTGGGCTACACCTTTATGCTACATGGCATGGCAAAATTATTTGGGGTGCCGCATGTGGCGATGTTTGATGGCTTGCAATTGTTTTCGCTGATGGGCTTAGCAGGCGTGTTAGAATTGGTCGGTGGCGTGTTACTGATTTTGGGCTGGTTCACGCGTCCTGTCGCCTTTATTTTGTCAGGTCAAATGGCGGTGGCATACTTTATGATGCACGCGGGCATTGATAATTTTTGGTTGCCACTGCTCAACCAAGGGGAAGCCGCTGTGCTGTATAGCTTTGCTTTCTTATACTTATCTGTCGCAGGCGCGGGTGCTTTCTCCGTTGATAATCGCGGACAAGCTGTCAGTGCCTAGTTAATAAAATCTTAGGTAATAAAAATCTTAGTTGATAAAAGTTTTAGATGATAAAAGTTTTAGATGATAACAATAGGAGGTCGCCATGAAGGGTTTAACATTAACCGATGTATTAGGCGCAAGCATTGATGAGCCAACGCTGCCGAGTTTATTTATCTCGCATGGCGCACCGACGATTGCGATCGAAGATACACCATTTACTCAGGCGCTGCATCAGCTCGGTGCAACTTTACCCAAGCCTAGGCTTATCATCATCATGTCGGCGCACTGGGAAAGTGGCGAGTGGTTGATCAACGCCAATCCAGCCCCGAGCACTTGGCATGATTTTGGGGGCTTTCCTAAAGCGTTATTTGAAATCCAATACCCCGCAGCCGGTCATCCAGCCGCTGCGCAAAGTATCGCCAAGCAGCTAGCGCAAATGCAAGTGGCGGTTAAAGTGGTCGACAATCAACCATTTGACCATGGTGTTTGGACACCGCTGCTACACATGTACCCCAATGCCGATGTGCCAATCGTGCAGGTGTCGTTGCCACACGGGTTTAGCCCCAGTCAGTTGTATCAGCTTGGGCAGTTGTTTGCGCCGCTACGGCAACAAGGGGTGTTGATTGTGGCATCGGGCAGTATTACCCATAACTTATACAATGTGCGTTTTAATAGCCAACAGATTGAGCCGCAAGCCAAAACCTTTAAATACTGGATAATAGATCAGCTAAAAGCCAATGACAAAACGATGTTTGATTGGCAGACGCATAGCTTGGCGCGCCACAATCACCCAACGCCCGAGCATTTACTGCCTGTATTTTTTGCACGTGGTGCAGGGGATGTGATGTCGGTGGTGCATGAAAGCTTTGCTCACTACAATCTGGGTATGGATATCTATCGGTTTGATTAGTGGATAAAAAAAGGCGAATTAACCGCAGTAAATTTGCCTTATCATCAATCTATCGCAAAAGCTTTATAAGGCTTCCTAAGAATGTCATTTGTATTGCTTTATTTTTGCACTTTTACCCAATATTGTAGCGGCTGAACCAACCTCAAAAAAAGCCGCAAAAAAAGCCATTATTCTAGGATAATGGCTTTTTTATAGCGATAGAAAAGCTTTGATAATTACCGCTCAAGGATTAAGTTGAAAATTGTTTACTTGTATGTAAAGGATTGTAGCTAGCCGTCAGCAACCCTGCTATCAATCCTCAATATCTGCTAAAATAACACAGATAATTTTAAACTACTGATAATCAATTATGAGTTTATTTCGTTTTTTTGAAAATCGGCTGGAAGTCTATCCAGAAGACAATTACAACCTACCGACGGATAATTTTCTGAAGTTTCTGTGGGCGTGTACCAAGGGTCTGCGCGGTTGGATTTTTGCCTTCATGTTCTTGACAGGCTTGATAGGCGTGTATGAGTCGCTACTGTACAAGTGGATTGGCGATATTGTCAACTGGCTGGGTGCCTATACGCCCGCTAATCTGTGGGCAGAAAAAGGCGATAGTTTGCTAATGATGGCGGCCGTGTTGGTGGTCAGCCCGATTTTGGTTGGGTTAAGTTCGCTGATTCATTTTCAGACCCTGCAAGGCGTATTCCCGATGCAGATGCGTTGGCGTTTTCATCGTCAAATGCTCGGTCAATCCATGCAGTTTTATCAAGACGAGTTTTCCGGTCGGGTGTCTGCCAAGGTGATGCAAACCGCGCTTGCGGTGCGCGATACCATTATGACCATTGCCGATATGCTGGTGTATGTATTGGTGTATTTTGTCAGTAGTGGCATTATTTTATTTCATCTTGATGGTTGGTTACTTATCCCATTTCTGTTGTGGATGGTGATGTTCTTTGCCACTGTGGCGTATTTTATCCCCAAGCTTAAAAACTCTGCCAGTCGCCAAGCCGATGCGCGTGCCTTGATGACCGGGCGGATTACGGATGCGTATGCCAATATCACGACAGTAAAATTATTTAGCCACTCTCGCCGTGAGCTGACTTATGCCAAAGATGCGATGAGCCAGTTTTTGGGTACGGTGCATGACCAAATGCGCTGGGTGTCCCGCCTTGAGCTGGTTAATCATTTGATTAATGTGGTGTTGGTCGGCACTACGGTAGCCCTCGGTTTGTACCTGTGGTATTACAACGGCTTGAGCGTGGGGGCGATTGCGGCAGCGACTGCGATGGCGATGCGTCTTAATGGATTGACCCACTGGATAATGTGGCAAACGGCGGCATTGTTTGAGAATATCGGTACCGTGCAGGACGGCATGAAAACCTTGTCAAAACCGCATACCGTGGTAGATAAGCCGAACGCTAGGGATTTACTCATCACGCAAGGCGAAATCAACTTTAGCCATGTCGATTTTAATTATGGTCGCAGTGGTAATAAAACCAATGACGCCGATGCCAAACAAAAACTACTCGATGATTTTAACCTTGAGATTAAAGCAGGTGAAAAAATCGGTCTAGTGGGACGCTCTGGCGCAGGTAAATCAACCTTGGTGAATTTGCTACTGCGCTTTTATGATGTCGATGGTGGTGCGATTTTGATTGATAATCAAAATATCAGCGATGTCACCCAAGAAAGCTTACGCCAACAAATCGGCATGGTCACCCAAGATACCTCACTACTGCACCGCACCGTGCGAGAAAATATTGCCTATGGTCGCCCAGATGCCACCGATGAGCAAATCATCAGCGCCGCCAAACAAGCCCATGCGTGGGAGTTTATCCAACATTTAAGCGACGCCAAAGGCAATGTCGGCTTGGATACCCAAGTCGGTGAACGAGGGGTCAAACTCTCGGGTGGACAACGCCAGCGCATTGCCATCGCCCGTGTCATGCTCAAAAATGCCCCGATTTTGCTCCTCGATGAAGCGACCTCGGCACTCGATAGCGAAGTGGAATACGCCATCACTGACAGCCTTAACGATATGATGGCAGGCAAGACCGTGATTGCAATTGCCCACCGATTATCGACGATTGCGTCGATGGATAGATTGGTGGTGATGGATAGAGGGCAAATTGTCGAGCAAGGTAGCCATGCCCAGCTTTTAGCTCAAAATGGTGTGTATGCCAAATTGTGGGCAAGACAAAGTGGCGGTTTTCTTGGCGAAGATGATTAAATAAAAGAAGTGCCAACTTACTTTAGATTTGATACCGCCCAACGGCAAGCGTGAATGCCAAGTCACAAAACGGGTAGCCATAACTTTTCACTGGGTCTTATAATCAAGTAACCAAGTCACCTTTTAGTCACCTTTTAGTCACTAAAAAGTGGCTAAAAAAGTGATTAATTAGGACAATTGGCATGGAAGAACAACGCATCAAGCTAAATGGCAAAAACGCCAAATACTATAACATCAAAAACCCCACCGCCAGCCAGACTGCCCATTTTTACGGCGGTAACGGCTTTGCCTTAGGCGTCTATGAGCCACTCTTGAGCGATTTAGCGCAACATCTTAACATCACCGCGCTAACCATGCGGGGGGAATGGTACGATAAACCGACCGCGGACAAAATGACTCGTGAAGAAGATGCGGATGTCTTAATCGAATTTTTGCAAAAAACACAGGACAAACCAATCATCGGTATCGGGCATTCTCAAGGGGCAACTGCCACCACCATGGCGGCTGCCAAACGCCCAGACTTGTTTAGCGCGCTTTATTTGCTTGAGCCTGTCACCTTTACCAATCAGCAAGGCAAGCTTTATAGTCTGGTGCCACGCATGGTGAAAATGACCCGAGAACCCTTTAAAAGCACCCAAGTCAAACAAGCCGACTGGCACAGTGTGGATGCGTATTATCAATTTCTTCGCCGTCATAAAGCGTACAAACGTATCACCGATGAACACCTTTTAACCTATGCCAAAAATAGTTTAGAGGCTGGTCAATCTGCTGAACTCACGCTACGTTTTTCACCCAAGCAAGAGCTCGCCAATTATTTTGGTACACCGCTGATTATGAAGCCATTACAACAGCTTATTGCCGACAACAAAGTACCTGTGCAGTTAATCATCGGTAAGCCGTCGATGTTTATCAGTCAACAAGTGCGCCAAATGTGGGATAAATTCGTACCCAATGAGCAAATGACGGTACTCAATGACTATGGACATTTACTGCCACTTGAAGCGCCAGAATTATGCGCCAAGCTCATTTTTCAAAAGCTAAAGTTGACAAGCTAACATGACATTATTTGCCGCCAATCCCAATGAGAATTTATTGCCATACGATGGCATTGTCAATGATTTTGGGCAGGTTTTTGACAACTCCGCTGATGAGCCCAATGCGCTTTATCGGCATTTTTTAACGCATTTACCTTGGCAGCATGACGTTGTCACAATTTTTGGCAAAACCCATGTCACCCACCGCCAAATCGTGTGGATGAGTGAAAACGACTACCACTATTCTGGACAACGTAAGACGGCAACGCCTTGGACCGCGGATGTTTTGGCATTAAAACAGCACATAGAACTGCTGCTAGCTGAGCAACAGATGAGCGCAAATTTTAACGCCTGTTTGTTTAATTATTACCCCACAGGCGATGATGGTATGGGCTACCATGCCGATAATGAAAGCGAACTGGGTAATGAGCCCATTATCGCGTCTATCTCACTAGGGGCAACCCGTAAATTTGTATTCAAGCACCGCATCACCAAGGAAAAAGTCGAGATTCCCTTGCAAAATGGACAGCTCATTGTCATGCGCGGACAGACCCAACGTCATTGGCTACACAGCCTGCCTAAGACCAAAAAAGTAACGGAAGGTAGAATTAATCTGACCTTCCGTCATATAGCGAATTAAATATCATTTAGCTATCGAGCGAGTAGCGCCTGCTAGCTATCGAGAAGCGCCTGCGCCGCAGCAATATCGAGGGTACCTTCATAAATGGCACGGCCTGTGATGATACCTTCAAGATAATCACTGTAGGGTTTTAGATTTTCGATGTCTTGTAAGTCCGTCACCCCACCTGAGGCAATCACCGGAATGCCGCCTTCTTTTGCCAAGTTGACCGTTTGCTCGACATTGACGCCTTGCATCATACCATCACGCGCAATATCGGTATAGACGATAGAAGACACGCCTGCATCGGCAAAGCGTTTTGCCAAATCTACCGCTTTAACATCGGTCACATTTGCCCAGCCATGCGTCGCTACCATGCCATCTTTGGCATCAATACCCACAATGATATGACCGGCAAATTCTTGACACGCTTGTTCAACAAATTCAGGTTGTTCGACTGCTTTGGTACCGATAATAATATAGGTCAAACCCGCTTCTAAATAATGACGGATGGTGTCAAGGCTACGGATACCGCCACCGAGTTGTATGGGTAAATTTGGGTAGGCTTTGGCAATCGCGGTGACGACGTCTTTATGCACCGGCACACCATCGAAAGCACCGTTTAAATCCACCAAATGCAGGCGTCGAGCGCCTTCTTTTACCCAGCGGCTTGCCATTGCGACAGGGTCGTCACTAAATACGGTATCGTCTTCCATACGCCCTTGTTTTAGGCGGACACATTTGCCGTCTTTGAGGTCAATGGCAGGGATAATTAAAGTTGGCATAGTTGATAACGTCGTCATGGGGTTGTCCTGTTGTCAGTTGGCGCAAATTGAGCTAGGTTGGTCAAAATGCGTGTCGCTAGAATTTGGCAATAATTTTACCGTATAATGCCAACTAAGGTTAAGATATTTTGCATGTGGGTATTAGCATAACAGGGGTAGCGATAATGTTATACGTGGTGATAGCAGGGATTTTTATATTAGGGTATATGGCGATTGCCTTTGAGCACAACATCCATGTCAACAAAGCTGCCAGCGCGCTACTGACTGCGATTGCGTTATGGGTACTGCTGAGCTTTGGTATCGATACGCTTGTTGCCAACCATTCGGTGACCGCCAGTCTTGCCAATCATCAAGATTCCTTGCATTTTGTCGGTGAGCAGTTACGTGAGCATCTGGCAGAAATCGCCGAGATTTTGTTCTTCTTGATGGGCGCGATGGCGATTGTTGAGCTGATTGATGCGCATGATGGCTTTCGAGTGATTACCGATAAAATCCATACCAAAAATGCCAGTAAGCTACTCGCCATTATTACGATTATCACCTTTTTTCTCTCATCGTTACTCGACAACTTAACCACCACCATTGTGATGGTATCACTGGTGTCCAAATTGATTGATGACCAAAAAATGCGATGGTATTTTGCCGGTCTTATTGTGATTGCTGCCAATGCAGGCGGCGCTTGGTCACCTGTGGGTGATGTCACCACCACCATGCTATGGATTGGTGGGCAGATTACAGCAACAGGCATTATGGCAAATGTGTTTATCCCAAGTATCGTATGTACATTAATCCCAATGGGCTTGGTGATGATGCAGCTAAAGGGTCAAACCGTGACCGCGCCTGTACTGCCAAGCGGACAAGAATCTGACAGTGAATTGGCTAGTATGCCTATAGAGCAGCGTATCGAAAGCCTACGTGCTACCATCAAATCAAACGCTCAAGACAGCATCAGTCAAAAAACGCGCATGACAGTGTTACTACTGGGTTTGGGGGCATTGGCATTTGTGCCAATTTTTAAAACCATTACCCATTTGCCCCCTTATGTGGGCGTGTTGTTTGGCTTGGCTGTACTGTGGATGGTCACTGAAATCATGCACCGTCACCAAGATGATTATATCCGTGAGCGTATCGGGGTTGAAGGCGTACTAAGCCGCATTGATATTCCCAGTATTTTATTTTTCCTCGGTATTTTATTGGCGGTGGCAGCACTTGCCACTGCGGGCATACTCGGTGACGTAGCAAAATGGCTGGATGCCACTTTTGGCAATGTGTATCTCATCAATGTCATGATTGGCTTGTTATCCTCAATCGTGGACAACGTGCCTTTGGTAGCAGGGGCAATGAATATGTATCCGCTGACCACCGATGCCAGTATCGCGCAAGCGGCGGCAGGTGAGGCAGCGCGCCTTGAGCTGTTTCGTCAAGATGGCATGTTTTGGGAGTTTTTGGCTTATTGTGCGGGGACAGGCGGTAGCTGTTTGATTATCGGCTCAGCCGCGGGCGTGGCAGCGATGGGCATGGAGAAAATCCCGTTTATGTGGTACATGAAAAAAATCACTTGGCTTGCACTGATTGGCTATCTGGTCGGGGCAGGGGTATATGTGCTGATTGAAACGATGAAACGATAATTGGCTGCTATTGACATAATAGGCTATTCAATCATTAAACAAGGCGCAAATAAGCGCCTTTCTTATTGACTGGTTTTATGCACTGGTTTTATCGACTTGTGAGTGATGCTATCGCCTCAATGTGATTAAACTTGCGCTAAATATAAAAAGTCAAAATTTAGCCCAAAAAGCTATTGATTTTGATAAAAATATGCTAAACTATTGCCCTTTTTGGTGTACCTAAACTTTGCTAAAACTGTATTTATGCCGTTTTTTCAATTGTTTGGGTCTTTTAGGCTCTAACCACTGAACTAGATTCAATTGATTGCATTCACAGAGAGAACATTATGGTAGTTATCCGTTTACAACGCGGTGGTGCGAAAAAACGCCCATTTTATCAAATCGTGGTAACCGACTCACGCAATGCCCGTGACGGTCGTTACATCGAAAACATCGGGTTTTTTAACCCACTAGCGCAAGGTCAAGAAGTGCCATTACGCATCAACGCTGACGCTTACCAAGCGTGGATCAACAAAGGTGCCCAACCTTCTGACCGTGTTGCCGCTTTATTTAAAGCAGCTAGCAAAGCACAAGCAACGGCTTAATTTTTTATAAAAATTAAGTAGAGCGGACTTTAATATGGCAAAACAACCGACAGACTTGCATACCAATGAGGCTAACGCATCGCTGTTTAAAATCGGTGAGCTAAAAAAGCCTTATGGCATTCATGGCTGGCTATGGGTATTTAGCTTTACTGAAGACCGTGAAGCGATATTTCATATGCAGCCTTGGGTCATCAATACTGCCATGGGTCAAAAGACCTTAACGGTAAAAAACTGGCGACAACAAGGTAAAGGCTACGTGGTACAACTTAACGAAGTGCCCGACCGCAATATCGCAGAAACCATGTTTGGCGTGAGCCTTTGGGCAGAAAAAAACAATCTGTCTGAGCTTGCAGAAGACGAATATTATTGGTCAGATTTGATTGGTTTGACGGTGATTAGCCAGTCAGAAAATGTCATTTTAGGACGGGTAAAAGAGCTGTTTGAAACAGGGGCGCATGCCATTATGGTAGTCGAGCCGACTGCTGATAGTGTGGATGGTGAAGAACGACTGATTCCCTGGCACAAACAGACCATTGGCGAGGTGAATTTAGCCAAGCAAACCCTGATGGTTGATTGGGGCAGTGATTACTAAACGTTGATAACTAGCATTGATAACTGACATTTGCGTATTCATCCTTGATGGGTGCTTAGCATTTATTCGATGGGAGTTGTCAATTAACAAGGCATTGTTAATGCCAAGCTAAAGTGAGTGTAGCGTATGTTTTTTGCGGTAATAACCATTTTGCCCGAAATGTTTGCTAGTATTACTGACTTTGGCATCACTGGGCGGGCGCTCGCTCGCAAGCAAGCGGAAATCTTGCTGATTAACCCAAGAGACTTTACCACAGACAATTATCGGCGCATCGATGAGCGTCCGTTTGGTGGGGGCCCTGGCATGGTGATGATGGCAGAGCCGTTACAAAAAGCCATCGACTACGCCAAAACGCAAGCCAATGCGCGCGGTAAAACCTGTCCTGTGGTTTATTTATCGCCACAAGGCAAGACACTGAGCGAAAGCAGGGTGCTTGATTTTTGCCAATATGACGGCTTGATTTTGTTATGCGGTCGTTATGAAGGCATCGATGAAAGACTACTGAGTCAGTATGTCGATATCGAGTGCTCAATTGGTGATTACGTGCTGACAGGCGGTGAATTGCCCGCGATGGTATTGATGGATAGTGTGATACGCCGATTGCCCAATGTAATGGGTGATGATTTATCGGCGCAGCAAGACTCCTTCGTGGATGGCTTGCTCGATTGTCCACAATATACCAAACCGACTGAATTTCAAGGGATGAAAGTGCCTGACGTGCTGTTGTCAGGACATCATGCTAATATCGCCAAGTGGCGATTTATTCAGCAGGCAACACGCACCCAGCTAAGACGTCCTGATTTGTGGCAAGCCTTTGTGCCAACCAAACAGCAACAAAAATGGCTGACAGAAGCAGAGCAATCTGCTAAAGACAGCAACCCAGATTCATCCACTTGACGGATGCCCTAATCGTGTCGATTGCTATCAAGGCACATAAAATTAGCGGGGAGTATGCGCATTTGCTGACGCCAACTAACCATAGTCAGCTTAGCCTCTGTCCCCAGTGAGAGGAGAAAATCTCATGAGTAACAAACATCCTTTGGTTCAACAAATCGAAAATAGCCAGCTTAAGCAAGACGTACCAAGTTTTGGTCCTGGTGACACTGTTGTCGTACAAGTAAAAGTGCGTGAAGGCGACCGTGAGCGTCTACAAGCATTTGAAGGTGTTGTTATCGCTAAACGTAACCGCGGCTTAAACTCTGCGTTTACCGTACGTAAAATCTCTAGTGGTGTAGGTGTTGAACGTGCGTTCCAAACCCATTCACCACAAATTGCAAAAATTGAAGTAAAACGTCGTGGTGATGTACGCCGTGCCAAACTTTACTACCTACGTGACCGTTCTGGTAAATCAGCACGTATCCGTGAAAAACTGTCAGTGCGTAAAGAAGAAGCGCAAGCTTAAGGCTTTAACTGCGTTATTTATTATCTGCCTAAATGGGTTAAACTTTGATTGTCATGGTTTAATCAACACCAAAAAAGCAAAAACCCCAAATAAATCTATTTGGGGTTTTTTGTTGGCTAACTTTAGCCTTTTATGAGTGGGCTAGTCATGATTAATTAAGCTATGCTCTTTGGTATCTTTCATACGAGTATAAACAATCAATGAAATCCCAATCATAATCGTCACATACAAGAAAAACCATTCTTCATGACCTGCTTGCTTGAAGGATAGTGCCACATACTCCGCTGTACCGCCAAACAAAGTATTAGCAATGGCATAGGGTAACGCCACGCCCAACGCACGAATATGCGCAGGGAACATTTCAGCTTTGACTACGGCATTAATTGAGGTATAGCCTGTGACAATTATCAAACCAAACAAACATAACGCAAACGCCATCCACGGGTCTGTCGTGCCTGCCAAGGTGTTAAAAATAAAGTAAGTAAATAACACCCCCATCACACCAAATCCTATCATCAGCGGCTTACGCCCGATTCTATCGGATAATGCCCCAGCCACAGGTTGCAAAAGCATAAAAATAAATAATGCAATAGCGGTGATTTGGGTCGCTGACTCTTTACTAAAGCCTGACGTGTTGACCAAGAATTTTTGCAAATAAGTGGTGTAAGCATAAAATGCCAAGGTACCGCCTGCGGTCAATCCAATAACCGTAAATGCCGCTTTCGGGTGTTCTTTAAATAACGCCAATGCGCTGGATTTTTTTTGCGAACTACTTGTATCAACTTTATTAAAGGATTCTGTTTCAAGCAAGCCACGGCGAATATAAAATACGAAAAACGCCAATAAAGCCCCAATGACAAACGGAATCCGCCAGCCCCAAGCTTTGAGCTCAGCAGGGGTTAAGACTTGCTGTAAAATAATCAGAAGCACCAGCGCAATTAACTGCCCAGAAATTAGCGTAACATATTGAAAACTGGAAAAAAATCCGCGTTTGTCTTTACCCGCCATCTCGCTGAGGTAAGTGGCACTTGCCCCATATTCGCCACCTACACTGATACCCTGAATTAAACGAGCAGTCACCAACAGTATTGGGGCGAAAATCCCAATACTGTCATAACTTGGGGTAACCGCAATCATCAATGAGCCTAAGCACATTAATGTTACCGATAGTGTAAGACCTGCTTTACGACCTTTCTTGTCCGCATAAACGCCCATTATCCATGCACCGATCGGTCGCATGACAAAACCCACCGCAAAAATCGCTGCGGCACTTAATAATTGAGCCGTTTGGTTGCCTTTTGGAAAAAATACAGGGGCAAAATATAAGGTAAAAGCCGCATACGCATACCAGTCGTACCATTCGACCATGTTACCCGCTGAACCGCCTAAAATAGATTTTAACCGTGTTTTTTGGTCAATAGTTTCAATCGATTGAGACATTGAAAATCCTTGTCAAAGACTTGTTGAATACATGCTAAAGGTTATTTTTGCGCTGTCCAGCCTTTGGGGCGTTCGTAGTCTTCATTATCCAAAAATTTATTGCGCTGCTCGGTAATAAATTTTTTGGCTTCTGGGTCAATCATGCTCAAGTGATTTTCATTGATGAGCATGGTTTGGTGCTCTAGCCATTCATTCCACGCTTTGGCAGACACGGTGTTTTGCAATTCTTCACCCAGCTTGTTAGGGAACGGCGGTTTTGACATTTTGGGTAGCTTTTGTTTGTATTTACGGCACATGACCATGTGGTCAGCGGGGTTATAAGTTTCCATTTGTTATCCTGTTAATAATTACTAGTTTGTGTCGCTTGCATCGGCATAAATCCAAGCGGTAGCGCCACTGTCAAAGTGACCTTCCACTCGTGCGTAGGCATCGACTTCGTAGCGGTCGGCTTGGGCAAGCTCATCATCGGTAATGTCAAAAATCACACCTGCCACTTTGTCGGTTGGGTTATTGGTTTTAAGTAGTATCGGATGAAAACGTTTGCCACTTTTGGCGACCACATCGTCATCGGTGATTTCGATTTCACCCAACTGGTAGCCAATGAGTTGGTCTTTACTACCCACCAGTGTACGCCCAAAGGTGGCAAGCTGTACATTTTCTTGTTGTAATGTGCCATACGAGAACAGTTTTGGCATATTAATAGCCTAATTGTTCGATACGCTGACGCCCACGCTCAATCGCCATTTTGACTTGATTAGGCGCTGTACCGCCGATGTGGTTACGGGCATTGAGCGAGCCTTCAAGGGTTAGATATTCAAACACGTCCTCACCAATCAAGTCGCTAAAGCCTTGAAGCTCATCGAGCGATAATTCACTCAAATCTACGCCTTTTTGCACGCCTAACGCTACTGCTTTACCCACTACTTCATGCGCGTCGCGGAAGGCTAAGCCTTTACGCACTAGATAATCCGCCAAATCGGTGGCGGTCGCATAACCTTTCATGGTCGCGGCACGCATATTTTCTTTATTTGGAATTAAGTTTGGTAGCATATCAGCAAAGGCAAGTAGGGAGCCGGTTAAAGTATCTACCACATCAAATAGCGGCTCTTTATCTTCTTGGTTGTCTTTGTTGTAAGCCAGCGGTTGGTTTTTCATCAAGGTCAATAGGGTAATCATATCGCCAAACACGCGCGCCGCTTTACCCCGTACCAGCTCTGGTACATCGGGATTTTTCTTCTGTGGCATAATCGATGAGCCTGTGCAAAAACGATCGGGGACGACCACAAACCCAAATTGCGCTGACATCCACAAGATGATTTCTTCACTCATACGTGACAAGTGCATCATTAACAGGCTTGCGCTACTGGCAAATTCAATGGCAAAATCACGGTCGGATACGGCATCGAGCGAATTTTGACAAATCCCTTCAAAACCCAAAAGCTCGGCAGTAAATTCCCGCTCAATCGGATAAGTGGTACCTGCCAGCGCTGCGGCGCCTAGGGGCATTTGGTTGATACGTTTTCGACCATCAATCAAGCGCTCGCTATCACGCATTAGCATCTCAAACCATGCCATCACATGATGACCAAAACTGACAGGCTGCGCGGTCTGCAGATGGGTAAAGCCGGGCATGATAGTGTCGGTATGCTGGCTTGCCAAATCAAGTAAGCCCGTTTGTAGACGTTTTAGTAATCCTAAAATAATATCGGTTTGGTCACGCAGATATAAACGAATATCGGTTGCGACTTGGTCATTACGGCTACGCCCTGTATGTAGTTTTTTGCCGACATCGCCAATAATAGCGGTCAGACGAGACTCCACATTCATGTGCACGTCTTCAAGCGCCACCGACCACACAAATTTGCCATCGGCGATTTCTTGTTTGATTTGGGTCAAACCGCCAACGATTTGGTTTTTTTCCGCCTCGGTAATAATGCCCGCTTTGGCAAGCATGGTGGCATGAGCAATTGAGCCTGCGATGTCTTGATTGGCAAAACGTTGGTCAAATCCGACAGACGCGGTAAATTCAGCGACAAAACTGTCAGTGGCTTCGCTAAAACGTCCACCCCACATACTAGATGTGCTAGAATCAGCGGAAATTTGATTGCTCATAATACGTCCATTTTTTGTGTAAGTGTGAAAGGAATAAAGACAATGAGATTGCTGGAGCTGTTAATTCCCTCTGCAAAATCTAGGGCTAGTATAGCAAAAACTGAGGATACCTCACAAATTTCACTCAAGCGGATTAAAGAGCCGCTCACCAGCACTTTTTTCCTGCCCAATCTAAGCGAAAAACAGACCATCAAACTGTGGGCAAGCTATATCGCGTTTTTTTCACTGGTTTCGATTGTAACGCAGTTAACTTTTACCCATGATATCAGTTTGATTATCCGCCATAGCATTGAAACGGTGGTGATTACTAGCTTAGTTGTGACGGGTGAAATGGTTTTTGTGGCGAATTCTGCCAAAAAATTCAGAGAATTTAATTGGCGTTCAAAACAAATCACCGCCTATCTGCTGTCAACCGTGTTTATTATTGTGCCGGTACTGAGCTTGCTAGGTCGGTTGATTTTATTCTTTACGTTCGGCTATGAAGTCAGTTTAAATGCGCTGATATTAGAAACCATTGCAAATACTTTGTTTGCTTTTTTGATGATAGCGGTGCTGCTCACTTATTTTGAGATACAGTACCAAAATATTCGCCGCGTTGAACTGCGTACCCAACAAAAACTCATCGAACAAAACGAGCAGTTAAAGGCGCGTATCACCCCGCATTTTTTCTTTAATTTACTCAATACTATGCAGTATCTGATAGAAACCGATGCGTATGAAGCGGAGAGAATGATTCGTCATATCTCAAATCTATATCGGGTGAGCTTTGATGACACGCGTGAGATTGCGCTCCTTGATGAGATGGCGCTATGCGAAAGCTATTTGAGCATCGAAAAATACCGTTTTGATAAAAAGCTGAAAGTAACTTGGCAGTTGCCCGATGAAGATTTGCTCTATGATATGGTGATTACCTCGTTATCGCTGCAAATGGTGATTGAAAAACTGATTGTACTGATTGTTGAAAACAGCACCGACCCCATTCACATTACTATTAGTATCGATTGGCAAAACGATGTTGCTAAAATTGATATCGAAATTGAGCTACCGGCAACGACGTATCAGCTGATTTGTCACGATATTCACCAAAAACTGCAGTTTAACAGTCAACTGGCAATTTTACGTCAGTACTTTGGTGATGAAGCTAGCATTCACTTTGAATTATCTGGACATGTGTTAGTGACTCAAATTCGCTATCCCCTCAAAGATGTCGCGGCTTTTTAGCCCAGTCATTTTGTTAGTTGGAATGGGCATAAAAAAGTCACCAATCTGACGCGGCATTTCACATTTTATCTAACAAACTATGGTATATTAATTTGCGTCTACTTAAAACAGTGCGTTTATTAGTTTATCTAATCAGTTAAGCGCTATTTTATGAGTGTTTGATTGCTCACCAAGCGGTTTTGTTGGATTTGGCATTAGATTGTGAAGAAAGTAAGACTTGTAGGGTTAAATACATGTGTTTTTGACCTCAAAGGAGCAAAGGAGTAAACAATGAGAGTTGTGATCTGTGACGATGAGCCACTGGCCCGAGAGAGGCTAACGCGTATCGTAAGAGAAGAAGGACATGAGGTTGTTGCACAGGCAGCCACAGGTATTGAGGCCATTGCAAAAGTCAAAGAAACCGCACCCGATGTAATTTTGTTAGACATTCGTATGCCAGAAATGGACGGTATCCGCTGCGCCAAAGAGCTCAATGAACTTAACAATCCACCAGCCATTATTTTTGTGACCGCGTACGACCATTATGCGATTGCCGCATTCAAAGCACACGCGATTGGCTATTTGCTAAAGCCTGCCAACAAAGAAGAGTTGTTACAGGTACTATCAAGAGCGTCATTGCTTAGTAATGCACAGCTCAATGAAATCAGTCGATTAGAAGACCCGTTAGCACAGTCCAATCGTCAGCATATTGCGGCGCGTACCCATCGCGGGGTGGAGCTGATTGCGCTGCAAGATATCTATTACTTTACGGCGGACCAAAAATACGTGCAAATCCGTCATAAAGGCGGCACGGTTTTAATTGATGAAACCCTCAAAGAGCTTGAGCAAGAATTTGGTGATGCGTTCTTTCGTATCCATCGCAATGCGTTAATCAATGTTAACTACCTAGAAATGCTTGAAGCGATTGACCAAGGTCAGTACCAAGTGCGTTTCAAAGGTTTGCCCGACCAGCTTGCAGTTAGCCGCCGTCATTTGCCATTACTACGCGATAAAATCCAATCAATGTAGTGTATGTAGTGTCGTCTTTCGTATGTTTCCGTATGCTTTAGCCAGCAGTCAGAGAAATTATCCTGACATTTTGCTATACTGATGGCTAACTCGCTGAATTAATGCCAGATACCCATCTGACAAATGCCTAGCTTAGAGAGTTAGGCATTTTTATTGCTTGCTAAAAAAGATACTGCTATGACTACGTTAACCACTTTAAATATTGCCACTCGCCAAAGCCCGCTTGCATTGTGGCAAGCTGAACATATCCAAGCGCGGTTGCAATCGTTGTACCCAAGCCTGACCGTCAATCTAGTACCGATGGTCACCAAAGGCGACAAAATCCTAGATACCCCGTTAGCCAAAATCGGCGGAAAAGGTCTGTTTGTTAAAGAGCTTGAGCAAGCCTTATATGAAAAACGTGCCGATATCGCCGTGCATTCACTCAAAGACGTACCTATGGTGCTTCCTGAAGGTTTGACGCTTGGCGCATATTGTGAGCGTGAGCAGCCAACCGATGCGTTTATATCAAATCACTATGCGAGTCTAGATGCGTTGCCACAAGGGGCTAAACTTGGCACGTCAAGTTTACGCCGTCAATGCCAAATCCAGCAATATCGTCCTGACTTAGAGATTATCAGCTTACGCGGCAATGTAGGCACGCGCTTATCCAAGCTGGATGCAGGTGAGTATGATGCCATTATTTTGGCAACTAGTGGCTTGACGCGTTTGGGGCTTACCGATCGTATTCGCCATGAACTTGATACGCATATCAGTTTGCCAGCGGTCGGACAAGGTGCGCTTGCCATTGAATGCCGAAGTGATGATGCCGATGTGCTTGCACTACTAAAACCGCTCAATGATGAGCCAAGCCGTTTATGCGTGATGGCAGAACGCGCCATGAATCGTCATTTGCAGGGTGGTTGCCAAGTACCGATTGCAGGCTTTGCTACCATTCAAGAGGGACAAATTTATTTACAGGGTCGGGTCGGCAGTGTAGATGGTAAAACCTTGTTAAAAGCAGAGCATCATAACGCGTTAGTTGATGACGTACGGGAGTCTGAGCAAATTGCTGAAGCCATGGGCGTGGTGGTGGCTGAAGCGCTCATTGCACAAGGTGCGGACAAAATCTTGGCGCAGATTTATCAAGACCGCTGATATTGAACGATACGCATAGCCATGCAATTTATTAATACCAGACCCGATCAGCGAGCCAAGGCGCTAAGTCTATTTTTGCGCCAGCATGGCGTTAAAGTGATTGAGCTGCCGCTGTTGGCATTGGTAGAAAAGCCGTTGACAGTGGCAGAGACAGCAGTTTTACAAACGATTGACCGTTATCAAGTGGTGGTACTAGTCAGTGAAGCGGCAGTAAAGTATGGCTTAGCAAGGCTTGCCGCCTTGGTCAAGCTAACGGAATTGTCCAAAAAGATTACCTGGGTTGCGGTGGGTGACAAAACCGCGAATTACTTTAACCAGACCTGGCAGCAGCTCACAGAGTTGCCAGCGCCCACGGTTATCTTTCCTGATGAAAAACGCGCGCAAAACAATGAAGGGCTATTGAATTTGCCGGTAATCCAAGCGCTTGGTAAAGGCGATTATTTGCAGGTATGGCGCGGCATCGGCGGGCGAGAATTATTGGCGGATACATTGGCGGCAAAAGGTGTGCAAGTACATTTGCTAAACTTGTACCAACGGGTTTTACCAAGCGCAACCACCCACGCATTCGCGGTTTGGCAGCAAACGCAGAGCCACAACCAACCCATCATTGTACTCATCTCAAGTTTGACTGCCTGGCAAAACTGGCAACAACTAACAGCAAACACTCAAATGGTTGCCAATTGTTATTATTTGGTCTTGCAGTCGCGTATTGCACAGCAAATGTTATTACAGCAGACCAATCTTAACATAACTATCATCCCTGACTTAATGCCTGCGACGATTCTACAAGCATTAACCCTTTGTCAATAGCTGCATGGCTTTCGGTTTGGCTAAGCTGTTTTGCGCTGAATCATCTACCCATGACAGCGTTTGCAGCGCTTGTTGCAGTGTTTGCGTCAGCCGCATACCTTGCTCTATGGTCAGCGTCATGGTCAGCGGGGTCAAAAACCAATGAAAATGGGTAAGGCTATGTTTGACAGTATCAGGGCTATCTAAATTAACCTGCTGGATATTTAGCAGCTGCTCGGCTTGTAAGAATTCAAAAATAATCTGCTCAGCGATATTGTATTCGACTTCAAATGTCGTCTCTTGCTGCCAAGTTGCCAGTAGTGGCGCGCCTGGTTTTTTTTCGCCCGATTGTTTTTTGATAAATGCCAATGGTAAACACCACAGTCCGCCCCAAATCCCAGTGTCAGGACGTTGTAGCCACAAGGTTTTGTCATCGCAAACTAGCTTTAACGCTAGCGAAAACTTAGACGGATTGGGCGATTTTTTACTTTTTACCGGATAAAAACTTTGCTTACCTTGGGCATTTGCTACGCAGTCGGCTTGCACAGGACACAATAGGCAGGCAGGTTTGGCTTTGGTGCATAGCGTCGCCCCCATATCCATCATCGCTTGGGCGTAGTGTCCGCTGTCACGGGTCGGTGTTAGGCGCTCGGCGAGTTGCCAAAGCGCTTTGGTTGTGGCAGTTTTGGTGATATCGCCGTCAATACCAGCCCAACGGGTCAGCACACGTTTGACATTACCATCGCAAATCACCCCCCTGTCACCGCCATATTGGTCAGCTCTGACGCCCATCGCCACAATCGCGCCTGCCGTAGATTGACCCACCCCTGAAATCTGCTCCCAGTGGGCAACCGTTTGCGGAAATTTGCCAGTTTGCTCGATGATATCCACCAGCTGCTTGGCACCTTTATGCAGGTTGCGCGCACGCGCATAGTAACCCAGCCCTGCCCAGTGCTCAGCGACTTGCTCCCAAGATGCGTTTGCCAAATCCTGCACGGTGGGGAAACTTGCCATAAATCGCTCAAAATAAGGAATCACCGTCGCCACTTGGGTCTGCTGTAGCATGATTTCAGATAACCACACCGGATAGGGGTCTGGCGTGTCAAGCAGATGCTGCTGCCACGGCAAATCATGACGCCCGCTATGGTCAAACCAGGTCAAAATACGCGGCGCAAAACTATCAAGCTCTATTTCGGTATGCGCTTCGGTATGCGCTTCGGCATGATTGTGGCTTAAGTGCTGATTGGGACTTTGCATTATTGAGTGGCTAGTGTTCGGATGTGCGTTCAAAATTCACCATCGGGTTACTATCGTGATAGCTATATAAGACTTTCTAGTTAGTATTCAATAGTGACTGACAACAGAGTTAACAAAGCTGGACCCAAACTGGGACGTAGGCATAAAAAAAGCAATATCATGATGGATATTGCTTTTGGGACTAACGATGTAACGGCTGTATGTTATACAAGATTGTCCTGCATAAACGCAATCATTTCATCCCAGCTGGCTTTTGCAGCATCGGCATCATAACCCAAATCCACGCCATTTTCTTCGGCGCGTTTGTCAGCATTAGGATTGGTAAAGCCGTGCTTGGCGCCTTCGTACACATCGACTGTGTATTCTACATCGGCGTTATCCAGCTCTTTTTTTAGTCCTTCAATGGCATCCATCGATACCATGCTATCGGCTTCACCATGTGCCACCAATACTTTGGCGGTGAATTTGCCTTTTTGTGCCGGTTGTTTTGGGGTAGGGTTGCCGTGGAAAGTCGCCACTGCTTTAAGTGGGAAGCCTTCACGCGCCATGTCTAGGGCGATTTTACCGCCAAAGCAAAACCCAATCGCGCCCAGACGGTTTGCGTCAACGGCTTCAAGGTCGGTAAAGTCATCCATAATGAGTTTACAGCGCGCCATCAACATGTCTTGGTCGGCGAGCATTTGGCTCATCCATTCATTGGCTTGAGCGGCATCTGTGGTCAGTTTACCTTCCCCATACACATCCATGGCGACGGCAGCAAAACCCGCTTCGGCTAAACGCTCAGTGACTTTTTGTGGATGCTCAACCACGCCCCACCATTCAGGCGCCACCAAAATCCCTGGGGCAGGGTTATCGTGGCTAGCTGATTCTGGTAGACAGACATAGCTTTTGAGCTCCACGCCATCGGTGGTGGTAGATTCGAGTTGTAAAATTTGAATTGGCATCATGGATCCTTATGTTAAGTTATCTTAAATGACATTTTTGATTTGCTATTGTTATAAAACACTGGCGTTATAAAAACGCTGGATTCATACGCTACTCAGAGCGTGGCAAGTCAGTGCAACGGTTAATACAGGCATTACTGTATACTGAAATCATCGCATTTTCCGTTATAATACTGTCACTGTTTTATACAAGCCAAAAGTTGAAAACATAATGAGCCAATCTGTTACCTTACGCCCGCAATTTTGGGAGCGATTTTCGTTAGAACAATTGACCCAAGCTGAATGGGAAGCCTTGTGTGATGGCTGTGGGGCGTGTTGTTTGATTAAATTTAAAGACGATGACACCGATGAAGTTGAATACAGTGATGTCGCCTGTCGACTGCTTGATTGTGCCACAGGGGCTTGCCAACATTACCCAACAAGGCGCGACTATGTACCTGACTGCATCAGCCTAACCATCGATAACATTGGCGAGATGTACTGGCTACCGGCAAGTTGCGCCTACAAGCGCTTGTACTACGGGCAACCATTACCAAGCTGGCATTTATTGCTCACTCAAGATGCCGCCGTGACACAAACTATGATGCGCCAAAAAAATATCAGCGTGGCGGGACGCTGTCAGTCCGAAACTGAAGTCTCTGAGCTTGAGCAAGAAGAACGGGTGATTCATTGGATTCGCCAATAGCGCTTGTTTATTCAAGGCTTTGCTAGTATTCAACAAGCTGATGGATGAGTAAAATCAGCCAAAAAATACAATAAAATTAAGAAAAATACCATTGCAATCATCATGGGCTTAAGGTAAGGTAAAAAAATCTTTCGCCATATGAGGGTCTCGTCGGCTATGTCAGACGACAATTCGAGTTCACACCTGTCAAACAAACAACAAAGCAGTAGCTGGTCACGCGGTCTGAAACGCTGGCTATCCACCGCCCCTGAAACCCGTGATGAACTAGTCAAATTGGTACATGATTCGCGTCGATTTTTGGCGCCCGACACCGTCGATATGTTAGAGGGTGTCTTAGATTTACCCGCTATTCAAGTGCGAGAAATCATGACCCCTGTCAGCCACGTTGCAGGCATCACCCAGCACCAAAACTTGCAAGACATCATGTCGCTCTATATGGAAACCGCCCATTCGCGTTATCCTGTATTTACCGATGACAACAAAGACACAGTAATGGGTATCTTACTTGCCAAAGATTTGATTCCGTTTTTGGTCGCCAAGGCGCAAGGTCAAAATATTGACCATTTTAATCTTGAGAAGATTGTACGCCAGCCAATTTATATCAGTGAAACTGCGCGCTCTGACAACCTGCTGCGTCTGTTTCAAAAAAACCAAATTCATATGGCAATCGTCATTGATGAGTTTGGGGTGACAGCAGGCGTGGTGACGATGGAAGACTTACTCGAGGAAATTGTCGGTGATATCATCGATGAGCATGACGACATCGAAGAAGACACCGATATCAATCATATAGTGCCTGTGCCAAACCAGCCTGACACATGGATTGTGCAATCCATCACCTCAGTCTCAGACTGTAATGAACAGCTAGGTACCCATTTTGATAGTGAGGATGTCGCCAGTATGGGTGGACTGGTCATGCAAGAGCTTGGCGAAGTCAATGAAGTATTGGGTCAAACCGTCTTTATTGATGATTGTCGTTTGACGGTATTGTCAGCAGATGGTCGATTTATCCAAGAAATTGAACTGGTTAAAGGGTATAATCAGCTCGACGATTAGTCCCATTACTTATGTTTGCAAAACCGTTTAACCCTAAAGGCAATACTCGCCAATGCGTCTTACTACCCAGTCCCTAAAAAAGCAACTTTCTATACAATCTCATCACGATAGTGCCAAATCTGCAAATACCAAACAGCCCCTGTTACCCAAACTGGTGCTGGCTTGGCTTGCGGGTGCGGCATTTGTCTTTGCGTTAGCGCCTTATGATTTTTGGCTAGTGGCACTGTTATCGCCACTGGTGCTATATTGGCTATTATTGCCCCCAATGTCAAATTGGCGGGCGTTTTGGCTTGGTGAAATGTATGGCATGGGATTGTGGAGCGTGGGTGCGTTTTGGTTGTTTACCTCCATCCATACCTATGGCGATACCCCTACCTTGTTAGCCTTACTGATGATTGGTTTTGTTGGCTTAGGGATGGGATTGTTTCATGGTGCCTTGGCGGTCATTTTTAACCGCTTTGTGGCAAAACAGCCGCTAAGCTTTGCGTCGTTATGGGTGGTACAAGAGTGGTTAAAGACCTGGCTATTTACGGGTTTTCCTTGGCTATTTGTGGGCTATGCTTATACAGCACAACCTTGGCTGACGAGCCTTGCGCCAATCTTTGGGGTGTTGGCGCTGAGCTTTGTATCGGTGTTTGTCTCAGCCAGTCTGGTGGAAGCGGCGCGAAAAAAATACCGTTATTTAATCCCATCGGCTGTGATGTTACTGGCAAGCGTTGCGCTGTGGCTTATTGCCCCGCAATGGACGACCCCCAAAGGCACGCCGAATCTGAAAGTCTCCTTAGTACAAGGCAATATTCCGCAGGACTTAAAATGGCTGCAAGAATACCAAATCCAAACACTGGGTATCTATGCAGGCTTGAGTAAAACAGAATGGGGGCAGGACATTGTCTTATGGCCAGAGTCGTCAATTCCGATGTTTCAAACCGATGCCATGCCCTTTATCAGCCAAATTGCTGCCCAAGCCCGCGAAAGCAATAGCGCATGGCTCACCGGTATTCCGTATGTCGATGTCAATGAATATGACCCAAAAGTTGATAAATACGAGCCATTTTACAACAGTGTGATTGCTTTGGGCGCCGATGCCAAAGGCTTATACAAAAAGCAAAATTTGGTACCCGTGGGCGAATATATCCCGTTTGAAGGTATGTTAGATTGGGCATTACCAAACTTGATGGGCGGCACCATGAGTTTTCGCAGTGGTTCTGCGCACCAAGCGCCCTTGCAAGTCAAAAACCACCCAGTCGGCGTGGCGATTTGTTATGAAGTCGCCTATCCTGATACCACCCGTCGCAATGCCAAAAATACCGACTTTTTATTGACCGTATCCAATGATGCTTGGTTTGGCACATCGGCAGGTCCATTACAGCATCTACAAATGGTGCAAATGCGCTCGATTGAAACCGGTCGCTGGTTTATGCGCGCGACCAATACGGGCGTGACCGCAATCATCAATGATAAAGGCAATATTGTTGCCAAAGCGCCAGCCTTTGAGCGGACGGTGCTACGGGGTGAGATCCAATCGCGCGTTGGTAATACGCCATTTATGCGCTGGGGTAGTTATCCTATCTTGGCACTGGCAGCGCTATTGCTACTGATTAGTTGGCTGATTCGTAAAACACGTTAAAAACCTTAGATGCAGTAAGGTTTTGTCACCAATTGCAAAAATTTAGTATATAATGGTTACAAAGTTCCGTATAATAGTTAAAAAATAGACTTGAATTCATTTAGATTCAACAACTCTTGCCCCAATGATTTACAGTGAGGTTTACGATGGCTCATCATGAAGTCGTGGAAAACAATGTCAAAAAAGAACTTAGTTACGCTTTAATTGGCATTTTAGCGTTTCTAGGCTTGGTTTTATTAATCCTTATTTCAGCAATTGTTCGCCCCGCTGGTAACCATGTCGACGTTGCAAAACTCAATGCTGAAGTGGAAGCCAAAGCCGCTGCATCTGCTGCTGCCGCTGCCAAACCAGCAGGTTCGACGCCTGCGGCAACCTCACCTGCGGCGGGTGAAACCACCACCGCCACTGCCAATGCAGACACCGCAACAGGTCCAAATGCCACGGTTGCCAGCCCAGATAATGCCTCGATGACGCCATCTTCTGCACCAACGGCTACTGCAAAAACATCGACCATTGAAGCGCGCAATGCCTCAACGGCTGAAGCCAAAGCAGAGATTAAAGCCAAAACAGGTGAAACCCCAAATATCGCACCACCTGTTGCCTCAGCGGTCAAATCTCAAGAACAATCAAAATAAAACATCGATACCTAAATAAAAAAACCACAACTGCATAAAAAAACCACGTTAGATAACGTGGTTTTTTTGTGCGCTAAGTCGTCACTGTCAAGCTTAAGCTTTTTGGTAAGTGACAAACTGATAGCTTAACCCGTTTTGCTCATCCGTGAATTTTTCACTTTCTGATGTTTTGACAAAATCACTGGTAATCTCTGGATAAAATGCCGTTGCGTTGTCAATCACGGTATCGACCTGAGTGATTTCTAAGCGATCACTAAACAGCAGCGCTTGTTGGAAGACTTTTTCGCCACCAATCACCCAAATCGTTTGTAAACCTTTACCATGCGCCAGTGATGAGGCTTGGGTCAATGCGTCATCTAGGTTGTGCATCACAATAACGGCATCATCATCTACTTGGTAATCCAAGTTGGTGGTAATCACAAAATTGGTACGGTTGGGCAAGGGTTTTGCGCCCATGGATTCAAAGGTCTTGCGACCCATAATCACGATACCGCCATTGGTATGTTTTTTAAAATGTTTCAAGTCCTCAGAGATGTGCCAAGGCAATTGATTGTCTTTGCCAATGGCGCGGTTTTGGCTCATCGCCACGATTTGGGCGACTTCCACATTAGAATAACTCATGATTTATCCTTATTGTTGTGAGTTTTGGCATTGGATTGTAAGCTTATACAGAGACTTCAGCCTTAATTGTGGCATGGCTTTGATAATTTTCAATTTTTATATCGTTAAAATCAAACGCAAAAATGTCAGTAATGTCAGGGTTGAGCCAAAGTTTGGGTAGCGCAAACGGCTCGCGGCTAAGCTGCTCATGCACTTGCTGTAAATGATTGTTATAGATATGACAATCACCGCCCGTCCACACAAACTCACCGACGCCAAGCCCGGTCACATGGGCTATCATGTGGGTAAGCAAGGCATAGCTGGCAATGTTAAAAGGTACACCCAAAAACAAATCCGCCGAGCGTTGGTACAACTGACAAGATAATTTGCCATCGGCGACAAAAAACTGAAACAGGGTATGACAAGGGGGCAAGGCCACTTCGTTGGCCTCCAAAGGATTCCAGCCAGAGACAATCAAACGGCGCGAGTTTGGGTTGTTTTTGATTTCATTCACCACCCAACTGATTTGGTCAAAACCGTCTGAATGGTAGCTGCCGTCCGCTTTTTTGCTTGCCCCGAAGTTGCGCCACTGGTGTCCGTATACCGCGCCAAGTTCACCTTCAGGCTTGCCAAAGCGGGCAGTTTGCTCGGCGGTTGCCCATTCATTCCAAATGCGTACACCATTGTCCTGCAAGTATTGGACATGGGTATCGCCTTTTAAAAACCAAAGCAGCTCATAAATCACGCTTTTGGTATGGATTTTTTTGGTGGTCAGTAGGGGAAAACCCTCATTCAAATCAAACCGCATCTGCGCGCCAAAATAGCTGATGGTACCCGTGCCCGTACGGTCGCCTTTTTGCATGCCGTTATCTAGCACCAGTTTAAGTAAATCCAAATAGGCTTGTTCGTTCTTTGACGTAATCATGCGTGATGAGTTCCTTGGTTAGTTTTCTTTGTTAGTCCACATTCTTTTGACTGCCCCAATCGTAAATTTGGTTTTTATACGCCCAAATCAATAAAACCAAACCGCCGATAATCATCGGTAGGCTTAAGATTTGCCCTTTTGTCATCCACCCTAATAAAATAAAACCTTGGTCAGCATCAGGTTGGCGGAAGAATTCGGTAATAAAACGCGCAATACCGTAGCCCATCACAAACAAACCACTGACTGCCATACGCGGACGCGGCCGGCTGGCAAACCACCAAACCAAAACAAACAGTACCACCCCTTCAGTAAAAGCCTGATACAGCTGTGACGGATGGCGGGGGAGTAACAAATAATTGTTGCCATCAATCATAAAGGTCTGCGCAAGGCTTTGCAGGGCAGGGCTTTGTTTGAGCAGTTCATTGTCTTCATTGACCGCTTGCGGGAACAGCATCAGCCAGTTGTAACCACCGTCAGACACCCGACCCCACAATTCGCCATTGATAAAATTGCCAATACGACCAAACAGCAGTCCGGTTGGCACGCAGGGAATAATAAAATCTAGCACATTCCAAATGTTCTTTTTGTATTTGCGGGCAAAAAATAGCATTGCGATGGCGACACCCAAAAATCCCCCATGAAACGACATACCGCCTTGGTTGATTTTGAACAAATACATCGGATTGGCTAAAAATTCGCTTAATTGATAAAACAGTACATAGCCGATACGACCGCCTAGAATCACGCCCATCGCCCCGTAAAATACCAGGTCAGCGACCATGTCGGCATTCCAGTCTGGGCGTGATTTAGTACGATACCAAGCCAACGCATAAGCGGCAGCAAAAGCCAGTAAATACATCAGCCCGTACCAGTGGGCTTGGACAGGTCCCAAATGCAGAGCGACAGGATCCCATTGCGGGTGAATTAAAATGAGTGGAAACATGGCAATTTAGTCATTATCGAAAATGCCAATATTATAGCAGTTTTGGCTAGCTTGGGCTATTTTTTGCTGTGCCCTTTTAGTTATTACCAACGGCTATCGTTCTCACAAGGCTCGCCATTACAAGCGCATTTCAATGCCTTGCTGTGCCATAAACTGCTTGGCTTCGCCCACGGTATATTCGCCAAAATGGAAAATACTCGCCGCTAGTACCGCATCAACACCGCCTTGCAGTACCCCATCTGCCAAGTGTTGCAAATTACCAACACCACCCGAGGCAATCACTGGCACATTCACACTATCTGTAATGCGTTTCATCAAGGCGATATCATAGCCGTTTTTGGTACCATCTGAATCCATTGAGGTCACAAGCAGTTCACCCGCCCCAAACCCTGCCATTTTGACCGCCCATGCCACCGCATCAATGCCAGTCGCTTTGCGTCCCCCATGGGTAAAGATTTCCCATTGATTGTCAGCCACTTTTTTGGCATCAATCGCGACCACAATACACTGACTGCCAAAACGCGCTGCCGCTTCACCGACAAACTCAGGGTTAAAAATTGCCGCTGAATTAATCGATACTTTATCCGCGCCCGCGTTTAGCAAGTGACGAATATCATCGACTTTACGCACCCCGCCGCCCACGGTCAGCGGTACAAATACGGTCTCTGCCATGCGTTCAACCGTGTGATAGGTAGTGTCGCGTCCATGATGGGTAGCGGTGATATCCAAAAAAGTGATTTCATCCGCGCCTTGTTCGTTGTAGCGCTGCGCCACTTCAACAGGGTCGCCCGCGTCTTTGATATCGACAAATTGCACACCTTTGACCACCCGACCATTGTCAACATCAAGGCAAGGGATAATTCGTTTTGCTAACATATTCGATTTCCTTCTATAATAGCCGTAAGTTTATCAAATTTACTTTGCCATTACCGCAGTTTTATCGGTGTGCTGCGCTTCAAGGATGCCTTATGTCTGTATATACCCAGTTGACTGACCAACAATTTAGTGATTTTTGCCAACAATTTGGCGTGGATTTTGCCAAAGCCATACCTATCACACAGGGTATCAAAAACAGTAATTGGTTTATTGAAACAACCACGGACAAAGCCGGCGAGCCGTCTTATGTATTTACCTTGTTTGAAGAACGCAAACCGCATGAAATTCAAAAAATGGCGATTATCCTAAATCGCCTAAAAGACCAGCTACCCGTAGCAGCACCGCTAGCCGCCAAAAACGGCGAGTTTTTGCTGTATTTTGACAACAAAGCCATTGTGGTGTCACCAAAACTCTCGGGCGGTCACCCAAAAGCAACCACACCTGATATGTGCCGTCAAATGGGCGAGGCTTTAGCCGTTCTTCACCAAACCTTGCAAACCTTGACCCCTGCACAAAACTATGGCGTTGAGTTATATCCTTGGCATTTGGTGCGTGACCGTGAAACCAAGTTTATGCCAAGCGATGAAGCCAAACTGATGAATGATATTTGGCAAGCCTACGAAACCGTAGCGAGCAAAAATTTGCCAACAGGTTTATGTCATCTAGATATGTTTGCCGATAACACGCTGTGGGATTTTAGTGATGAAACCCAGCCAACACTCACAGGTTTGCTTGATTTTACCGAAGTCAGTGTTGAACATTTTGTGATGGATGTGGCGATTACTATTAATGATTTTTGCACCACTTGGGGCAACGCCAATGATGGCGAAGCGGTGAATTTTGATGACGCCAAAATGCAAGCGTTTTTACAAGGGTACGAGAGCAAACGCGCTTTGAGCGATGATGAGAAAAAGGCATTGCCGATTATGCTTGCTATGGCGGGCGTGACATTTTGGCTGCTGCGTTTGAATGTGATTTATTATAACCGTCAGCAAGGTCGCACGGGCGATAATATTATGGTGAAAAATCCTGATTTAATGAAACGCCTAGCTAGCTTTCATTGGGGGAAGGTTAAATAAGGCATTGCGGTGTTTTTATCGCATGGCATAATTTACCAAATCGTCAATAGGTACATTGATAAAACAAATAGATTGGTAAAACAAGGACAAAAGAGAGCCCCGATTACGTTTATCCTAAAAAGAATAACGCAGGATTGGGGGCGTATTCACTCTAATTGTTATACTATCTTCACTGTCAAATCCAGGCTTACAGGACAATAGAAATGAACGATAGCAATCACTGGCAAAAACTTGCCCAATACCCGACTAACTTATTGGCAGAAACCCACGCCATCTATTTACAAAACAACGGCATCAACGTACAGACCCAACTCGTTGATTTGATGGGATTGAACACAGGCGGTGTGCTATGGGTTGCCCCTGAAGATGTTGAGCAAGCCAAAGCTTTGCTCGATAATATCGATGACACCTCGCAACTAGCGGATGACGACTTGGTAGACAATAACGACTCAGCAAAATTGCAGTAGAAAGGAACCCTAATCACCATGTGCCAACTTCTGGGTATGAATTGCAACACACCCACCGATATTCATTTTAGCTTTGCGGGGTTTCGCAAGCGGGGCGGGCAGACCGATATCCATACCGATGGGTTTGGTATTGTATTTTTTGAAAAAAATCCCGACCTATCGCAGGGTAATCGTAAAGCTGGGGTACGTCAATTTCACGATGACAAGCCAAGTTTTTGCTCACCGGTGGCGGATTTAGTCAATAGTTATCCGATTAAGGCGATGAATGTGATTAGCCATATTCGCAAAGCCACGCAAGGCACCAATTGTTTGGCTAATACCCACCCATTTGTCCGCGAGGTATGGGGCGAGGAATGGGCATTTGCGCATAATGGGCAATTACAGATGGATTTTATTGACCAGCTCAGCCCTGTGCCCACCCACTATCAGCCCGTAGGTACAACCGATTCGGAGATGGCGTTTTGTTATCTGCTCAATCGACTCAAATCACAGTTTAGTGAGCCGCCCAGTGACGAGGTGTTATTCCAGTTTTTTACCACGATTTGTCGTGAGTTATCGGCGTTGGGCTTGTTTAATTGTCTCATTAGCAATGGCGATTGGCAGCTAGCCTATGCAGGGAGCTTGCTGTTTTTTATCACCCGTAAAGCGCCATTTGGTGAGGCGAAACTCGCTGATAGTGAGCTGGCGATTGATTTTAGCGAGGTGACCTCGCAGACCGATAAAGTGACCTTGATTACTACCATTCCTTTGACTTACAACGAACACTGGCAACAGCTGTATGTGGATGAATGTTTGATGTTTCGGGATGGTGATATTTTATTTAAAGATACCCCTGATAATCCGACCTGCTTAACCATTGAAGAAGGCATTGCCATCGCCCGCAAAGTAGGGGCGACGCTGTAATCTGCCATTTTTTGCTAGACTCAAGGTATAAGTCAAATTAATCAAACACAATCGCCGTTTGGTATTTGATACTTAACCGACTGGCTTCAAATAATGCTACCCAAACCGCAATTTCACGGTAAAAGTCTTGCTGTGAGTCGATGATTTGGCTTAGACGAGTCATTTCTGGGTCTGATAACTGCCCATCAACGAGCTGAATCCCAAGATAGCTAGCTATATCTTGTAGCACTGCCATGAGTTGTTGGCTTGAGCCGATATCTTGATTTTGTGCTTTATCATACAGCACTTCGTCAAAGTCCACAGGCAGATAATAGCCTTCATTATCGGCGTGATTAATCAGTGGGTCATCCATAAAGTCCACATAATCAACATCTTGCAGATTGGCACGCAATTCGTCATCATTGATAGGCGTCAGGCGAGTTTGTGGATTATGAGAGATTTGCACTTCAACCCAACGTAGATAATGCAGCCAAAGATACGGAAAGCTTTTAAGCGGTGCTCGGCTTTTCTCGGCGATAGGCTCGTCTGGCTCTCGATAAGTGGGTAAACCCTTGTCCTTTAGCACTTGATTAAGATGGCTAAACACTTGCTGATAATGGGCAAAGCCTTCTTCATCGAGTTGCTTCATTTCAGCCAATTTATTAACACCAATATATAACGACATGACCAGTCCTTTTGATGAATTTTGCTATACATTTGTCTTGTAAAAACAGTTTAGCAAATCTCTTAAAAATTGTTGTTATGAAATGGTTATTTAAACGATAAACTAAGCATTTACTTTTTTATAGTTTGATTGAGAAAGCCATGCTCAAAGTTGCTTATTCCGATATTTTTAAATATGACGTTCCCGAACGTCACCGTTTCCCTATGCAAAAATACCCGATGATTGCAGAGCGGTTATTGGCGGAGGGTACATTGACCCAAGCCAATTTTTTTGCCCCGCAGCGATTGAGCGAAGACGAAATTCTCACCACACATACACAAACGTACTGGCAGCATCTAAAACACCAAACATTGCCCGCCAAGGACGCGCGCGCCATCGGCTTTGAGATGACGCCAAGGCTCGTTGAGCGGGAACGGGTGATTACCCACGGCACTTATGAATGTGCGTTATTTGCCAAACAATTTGGTGTCGCGCTCAATATCGCAGGCGGTACCCACCATGCGTTTGCCGATCATGGCGAAGGGTTTTGCGTGTTTAACGATGTGGCGGTGGCGAGTAATTTATTGTTGGCACGTGGACAGGCGACCCAAATTCTGACCGTGGATTTGGATGTCCATCAAGGCAACGGTACAGCGCATTTGATGGCAAATGAACCCCGAGTATTTACCTTTAGCATGCATGGCGCAAAAAACTATCCGTTTCGCAAGCAAGCATCCGATTTGGATATTGATTTGCCAAACGAGACAGGCGATGAGGCATATTTAGCCATATTAATGGATACGCTGCCCAGACTTATTGCAAAAGTGAAACCCGATATGCTGTTTTACCAGTCCGCTGTGGATGTGCTCGCCACCGATAAGCTCGGTAAACTTGCGCTCACCCGTGACGGCTGCGCCAAGCGTGATGCATTTGTATTTAGCCAAGCCAAAGCTCATGGAATTCCAGTGGCGGTGGTGATGGGTGGCGGTTACTCAGAAAACATCGACGATGTGGTGGAAGCTCATTGCAATACCTTTCGCATGGCAAAAAGGTTGTATGAGTGAGTGTTAAGAGATAAAAAAAGCCCTGTTTCCCAGAGCTTTTAAATTGACAGAGCTTTTAAAATAAACCGTTGTTCTGCTAATCAATGCGCTAATGCATACGCTGATAATTAAGCTAATACTTTCTCAAGCGCTTGCTTAAAACGGCTGACTGTGCCGTCGACATCTGTTAATTTATCTAACCCAAATAGACCCAAACGGAATGTTTTAAAGCTGTCGGGTTCGCCAACTTTCAGTGGGACCCCGCCTGCAATTTGTAAGCCTTGGGCTGCAAATGCTGCACCTTTGTGCATATCATCACGCTCAGTATAAACTACAATCACACCCGGTGCTTGGTAGCCTTCAGCTGCGACGCTGATAATATCGTGTTGATTGAGGACAGAGAGCACTTTTTCACCCAATTCAAATTGGGCGCTTTTGAGCTTATCAAGTCCAATCGCTTCGGCTTCTTTGACGGTATCGCGGAATTTGGTCAGCCCATCGGTTGGCATCGTCGCATGATACGCATGACCGCCATTTTCATAAGCGCGCATGATAGTGAGCCACTGTTTGAGATCCAGCCCAAAACTGGTCGATTCGGTGGCTTCCACTTTGGCAACGGCTTGTTCATTCATCATCACTAACCCCGCACATGGCGTGCTTGACCAGCCTTTTTGTGGGGCAGAGATGAGCACGTCAATGCCCAACGCTTTCATATCAAGCCACACGCAGCCTGATGCAATACAGTCAATGACCAGTAAACCACCGACACTGTGCACCGCATCGGCAAGTTGCTTGATGTAGTCATCAGGGAGCATCAAGCCTGCCGCGGTTTCGACATGGGGGGCAAATACCACCGCAGGTTTTTTGGATTGAATCTCAGCGACAGCCGTCTCGATTGCCACTGGCTCAAACTGCTGTTGTTGCCCAATTGAATCGCTGTTGTCACCGATGTGTGCGGTCAGGACGGTCACGTCATCCGTAATACGACCTTTTTCAAGGATTTGCGTCCAGCGAAAACTAAAAAACCCGTTGCGGATGATAAGCACTGTTTGGTCAGTGGCAAGCTGGCGCGCAACCGCTTCCATACCGTAACTCCCTGTACCCGGCACGATTGCCACCGCATCGGCGTTATACACGTTTTTTAAACTTGTGGACAAATCATTCATCACAGTTTGGAATTTTTTGGACATGTGATTGAGCGAGCGGTCGGTGTAGACCACAGAGTATTCTAATAAACCGTCTGGATCAATATCTTGGCGTAGGGCTGGCATGAGACTCTCCTTTAACATCGTTGTCTTTATGGCAAATAAAATTAGTCTAGCAAAAAAGCCCTTTTAAAAAACAAAAAAATTGTAGAGCGGTTGTTAAATTTTTTGTTATCAATGGCGCAGCGATTAAGCCAAAAACTGTCCGCAGCAGCGTTTGTATTTCTCACCACTGCCACAAAGACAAGGCTGCTTTTGGGTGACAGACATGACCACTGTCGGATCCAAAAAATACCAACGGTTTATGCGACCGCTGGGGATGTTGACGAAGGTAGAAAGTTCATGATGCGCATCCTTGCCAGTGGTTGAGTGAAAGTAGGCTTTAAACTCAACTTGTGCATGGCGTTTGCCAAGTTTTGCTAGATGGTTGACGACTTCAAGTCCTGCCCAGTTGGTCTGTTTTGCCCAGTCGCTAATCGCTTGGGTATCGAGTAGCGGCTGCTGAAAAGGCGCGGTGGTGGCAACGATATATTCGACATGTTGAAACACAAACGCACAGTAGCGTGAGCGCATAAGCTGTTCGGCTGTGTCGGCGATTTTTTGCCCCAAATGCAGGGGCGCACAGCAATCAGCATAAGACAGTGTAGAGCCGCACGGGCAAGGTGACGTATGTGTCATGTTAATGAATGTTCGGTAGGTTGATGGCGGTAGGCAAGATATTTTTCTTTAAAATAAGCCAACTAATCGGGTCTTGTAGCGTCTGCCAAAATACTTTAAACGGCGGGGCAAACACAATCAGGGCAGCCAGCACGGCATATAAGCCCAAATACCAGCCTATTTGATCGAATTTAAACACTTTAAACGCGGTACCAAAAGATTTTTTGACACTCAGCCCTAACAGGTTGACGCTAAACATCTCATCTAACAGCAGATGAACAATGGCGCCAAACATCAAAAATAGCCCCAAAAACCAACTGATAACAGCGCCTTGCTTAAAGCCATAAAAGCTGGCGTATACGAGGGTCATCGCCATAATCCCCAGATAGGGAATCGAGTGCACGATGCCACGATGCACCGTCAGTTTGCTATATAAATTAAACACACCGTAGCGCATCAGCAAATAAGAGGCTAACCACAATCCTGCCAATGCCACCAACGAAAACTGTCCGACACACAAGATAACGATAAAAAATGCCGTCAGCAGCGATACGACATTAAATCCTACGGTCGCGGGTACCGAGTGGTCCAAATCAATATCGGGCAGCAAGCCACCAATGGTACCAGCCACCACACACATCAAATATTCAGGCGCGGTCAGCATCCCGGCTTTATAAATCACCAAGCCAGTGACGCCACTTGCGACAAAAGCCACGCTTATGTGGGTGTTAAAATTTGCCATAGTCTTCGCCCAGTTTCCCAATAGCTTAAAATCAGCGAGTCAACACTCGAGTGGTAAAATCCCGAGTGGTAAAATTTAGTGGCTAAAATCATGTAGCTAGAATCAAGTAGCTAAAAGCAGATAGCCAAAATTATTTATCCCATACGCAATTGCGCGCTCAATTATATGCTAATTTTGATGACAAAGCGTGAACTAAGGGCAAGGAAAATTGATTTTGCGGGGTGGGCGCATGCGGCATGGAGAAAAGCAAAACATTGTAAGCTATGTAACCTATTTAACCTAGGATGTGGCAAGGCAACACTATATACCAAAAATGCCTACCACAAACAGATAGCAAAAACAAAAAAGCCATCGTCCGTTAGACAATGGCTTTTTTTAAATAAGTGGCGTCCCCACGGGGATTCGAACCCCGGTTACCGCCGTGAAAGGGCGATGTCCTAGGCCTCTAGACGATGGGGACGCAATCGCACGAGGTGCTCTAAGCAGACTTAATAGTGGTGGAGCTAAGCGGAGTCGAACCGCTGACCCCTTGCATGCCATGCAAGTGCTCTACCAACTGAGCTATAGCCCCATTTTTGGGAATTATTTAGACTGCTTTGCCTAAGAGTGGGCGTATTTTATTGAAAACTTATTTTGCTGTCAAGATGATTTTTGCCTAAAAACACAAAATTTTTATCCATTCTTGCTATAATGATGCCTGGTTAATGTTGCCTTCATATAACGACTGTAGATTAGTTATTTTTTGTTGTGTTGTCTAAAATTATAAGGATAGCCCATGTGGTTGGTAAATTTTATTTTGCATATCGGTGATCATTTACAAGAGCTGGTCAACAACTATGGTAATTGGATTTACGCGATTTTGTTTGCCATTGTGTTTTGCGAGACGGGTCTGGTGGTGTTGCCATTTTTACCAGGGGATTCGATGTTGTTTGCCGCAGGCACCATTGCCGCAGTGGGCGATATGAATATCTTTGTGCTAATTGGTTTATTAATTGTGGCGGCAGTATTGGGCGATTTTGTCAATTTTGAGATTGGCAAACACTTTGGGCAAAAGTTATTTTCCAATCCCAATTCCAAGATTTTTAAGCAAAGCCATTTGCAAAAAACCCACGATTATTATGAAAAATACGGCGGACGCACCATTATTATTGCCCGTTTTATTCCCATTGTACGCACTTTCGCGCCGTTTGTAGGCGGGATGGGTAACATGAATTATGCCCAGTTTGCTCGCTATAACATCGTTGGCGCGGTATTATGGGTCGTATCTTTTACCACGCTAGGCTATTTTTTTGGTCAATTACCCTTTGTCAAAGAACATTTTTCGTGGATTATGATTGCGATTATCGTGTTTTCTGTGGTACCAATGATTGTTGAAATCATTCGCCATCGCAAGGATAAATAAATCACTTCGATGAAACGTGATTAGGTCGTTGCGTCATATTTTTTCATTAGCTGTTGAATATGCTTAATTTGAATATCTTTAAGCTTTTCTGAGAGGTGCTGATTTTTCTTTAAAATACTTTGCCCTTCTGGTGTTTTATAAAAGTTGATTAAAAGCTCCAATTCTTGCGAAGTGTAAGTATGCTGATAGACGATCACCATTTCTTGTTCGATATCAACGGCTTTTAAGTCATTTTTAATGCTATTGATTGTTACTAATTCTTCAGTAGTAGCGTTCTGAGTAGATGTTTCAAAGGTTTCATCAATCAAAACTAACCATTGACCCTTGATATCATTGAGTTTTACCCATTCTTGGGCTAAATCTCGTGGTTTTTTATAAGCATATATAGATGCTGTATGTTGAGAAGCAGGGATGGTTTGAGCAAAAGCGTCGGTGCTACCTAATAACATTACCAATAAAATGATTTTTAGCTTCATTATTTCTCCTTTTGTTTTTTCTAGTTAGTTTATCATAACATTTCGATAAAACTCGCTTTGAACATTCATTTATAAATCAATGCCAATCGGCTATAATAACTCCCAATTTTCAAATTTAGCATTAGATAACCCCATGTCACAAGTTAAACCACAAACACAAAAAGTCCGCACCCGTATTGCCCCAAGCCCCACAGGCTTTCCCCACGTTGGCACCGCCTATATCGCACTATTTAACCTTGCCTTTGCCAAAGCGCATGGCGGCGATTTTATCCTACGCATTGAAGACACCGACCAAACGCGCTCCACCGCGCAATCTGAACAAATGATTTTGGACGCGCTGCGCTGGGTCGGTCTTGACTGGTCAGAAGGTCCAGACGTGGCCGGTCCACATGCACCGTACCGCCAAAGCGAGCGTAAAGACATCTACAAACAATACGCCGAAGAACTACTGGACAAAGGTCATGCATTTCGCTGTTTTGCCACAGCCGAAGAGTTAGACCAAATGCGAGCCGAACAAATGGCGCGGGGCGAAACCCCAAAATATGACGGTCGCTATGCGAACCTTTCCCGTGAACAATCGGACAAGCTCGCCGCCGAAGGCAAGCCATTTGTCATTCGTATGCGTGTGCCAGACGAGGGTGTATGTAAATTTGACGATATGCTACGTGGCGAGGTCGAGATTCCTTGGTCACAAGTGGATATGCAAGTGCTACTTAAAACCGATGGCTTGCCGACCTACCATTTGGCAAACGTGGTCGATGACCATTTGATGCAGATTACCCACGTCATTCGTGGCGAAGAGTGGATTAACTCTGCCCCAAAACATCAACTGTTGTATAAATATTTTGGTTGGGATATGCCAGTACTCTGTCATATGCCACTGCTTAGAAACCCAGACAAATCCAAACTATCCAAACGCAAAAACCCAACGTCTATCACTTATTACCGTGATGCAGGTGTGTTGCCAGAAGCCTTGCTCAACTATTTGGGACGTATGGGTTATTCGATGCCAAATGAAGCCGAAAAATTCACGTTGGATGAAATGATTGCCAGTTTTGACATCAAACGGGTGTCATTGGGCGGTCCGATTTTTGACGTGGAAAAACTCACTTGGCTCAATGGCGAATGGTTGCGTTCACTGTCACCCGAAGCCTTAAAAACCAAAATTCTTGATTGGGCAAATGACAGCGACAAACTCACCGCGATTGCCAAAGCCATCCAGCCACGCATTAACTTGTTGTCGGATGCGGTGAATTGGTCGGGCTTTTATTTCCAAAACTTGCCAACGATTAGTGAGGTGGACTTTGAGCATAAAGTGCTATCCACTGAGCAAACCGTGGAGATTCTACAACTTGCGCAATGGCAGTTAGAAACCCTGCCTGTATGGACGGAGGAGCATATCCAAGCGGTATTGTCTGGCTTGGCGGACGAGATGGGCATTAAATTGCGTGATTTTATGTCACCATTTTTTATTGCCATTGCAGGTAGCAAGTCAAGCACGCCTGTGATGAATTCAATGTATTTGATTGGGGCGGATATGACATTGCAGCGCCTGCGTCATGCCATTGAGGTATTAGGCGGTGTCAGTAAGAAAAAAGCCAAAGAATTGGAAAAACGTCATAAAGCATTACCAAGCTTTTTGACCCAATAAGCTTAATTGTTTTGTATATATAAAAGTCCGTCGCTATGGCGGATTTTTTATTTTAATGGAAGTAACCTAGGGTCATGCTAAATAACATGAATAAACCTAACAAAAATGGTATCATACCTAGCAAAATTCAGATTCTAATTTTTACAATTTAAAGGTAATCATCATGGCAAATCTTCAAAACGAACTCGCCCAAGTACAGCATATCAGCGGTGAACTACACACCAATGCCCACGCCAAAATCGGTATGGTGGTAGGACGTTTTAACAGCTTTGTGGTAGAAAGCTTGGTTAGCGGCGCGATTGATACCTTACTGCGTCATGGTATTGCAGGTAGCAATATTACTGTCGTACGTGTACCGGGTGCTTGGGAAATTCCGCTGGCGGTTGCCCGTATGGCACAAACCGATAAATTTGACGCTATCATCGGTTTAGGCGCGGTGATTCGTGGTAGCACGCCGCACTTTGATTTTGTCGCTGGTGAATCTGCCAAAGGTTTGGGCGCAATTGGGCTGGATTATGACGTGCCTGTTATTAATGCGATTTTGACCACGGACAGCATCGAACAAGCCATTGAGCGCTCTGGTACCAAAGCCGGTAACAAAGGCTCAGAAGCAGCCATGGTCGCGCTTGAGATGATTAACGTGTTGGGTCAAATTGACGCACAAATGGCTGGTGAATAAGGTAGCGATATGACTGACAATTCAACCCACACCACGCCACAGCAGGCGAGTCAAGACAACGCCGTCAATTATAAAACCAGCCTGACCGCGATTCGTAAAGCACGCCGTTTTGTGGTGCAAGGGTTATATGAATGGCTATTGACAGGCAACCCATCGCACGAAATCGAAGCGCATACCCGCAGTGAGAATGCCATGCACACGGTGCATTTGGGCTATTATCACGAGCTACTGAGCAAAATCATTGAGCAAAGCGATGACTTAATTGCCTATATCGACAGCCTACTTGATCGCCCTTGGACACGGCTAGATAAAGTTGAGCAAGCGGTATTGCTTGTCGGTGCGTATGAGATGAAGCAGCACTTGGAAGTGCCTTACAAAGTAGTGATTGATGAAGCAATTCAGCTCAACACCCATTTTGGCTCATCAGATGGCTATAAAATGATTCATGTGGTGATGGATAAAATCGCCAAAGACGTGCGTATGCCTGAAGTAGAGGCTGATGCCAAAAAAGCCAAAACAGAGGATGTGCCGCAGCCGCCATCGCAAGCGACCACTGAAGAAGAAAAATAATACCGTAAAGGGCGTACTCGCTACGCCCTTTTATGCTTGATACGGATGGCTAAGATGTCCGAATTTTCTTTGATTTATCAACATTTTCAACACTGCACACGCAACAATCCTTTGACCCAAGTGGGTATTGGGGATGATTGCGCGATAAGCAGTATGCCAAGCGATTGCGAACTGGTGAGCTGTATTGACACGCTGGTTGCAGGTCGGCACTTTCCTTTATCAACATCCGCTTATGCCATCGGCTATAAATCGGTCGCGGTCAATTTATCCGATTTGGCAGCGATGGGGGCGATACCCTATGCGATATTGCTGGGTATTAGCTTGCCCGCTAAGCTTGCACAGGATGACTGGCTCAAACCATTCGCCCAAGGCATCGCGGACATTTGCAACCGATTTGATGTCGAGCTCATCGGTGGCGATACCACCCAATCAAACACCTTAACCATCTCTGTCACTGCACTGGGGTTTGTGCCAACTGGGCAAGCTATTACCAGAGGGGGCGCAAAAGTCGGTGATATCATCTGTGTGAGCGGTGAAATTGGCTCAGCAAGTTTTGCGTTACAGCAGATTTTAAACGCTGAAAAATCTGAGCGGCACGATATTGCTTTACAATCAATCCCTTTACAGCCGGCACTCGATTTACCTGTTCCGCAAGTGCAGTTGGGGCAAAAATTACGTGGGTACGCCCATAGCATGATTGATATTTCAGACGGGCTAGGGCAGGATTTGGGTCATATTCTAACCGCATCACAGGTGGGTGCCGTGGTCGATTTGGCCAATATTCCAACGCATCCACGATTACAGGTTTTGCCAAATGCTGATAAGTGGCAACATCAGCTCAATGGCGGCGATGATTATCAGCTGTGTTTTACCATAAGTGAGCAAAATTTTGTCAAATTTAATCAACAGTTTTCGGATAAAATTTTTGCCATTGGCAAAATTGTCACAGAAAACGGCTTGAGGCTGACTTATAATAACCAATCAATTGAATTTTCGATTACTGGCTATCAGCATTTTTAGCCAAAGAACTCCCTATGACTCAACTGCACAAACCCGACGTCCGTAAAGCCAATGTTTGCCCGCCTTGTCCGCCAACCGCGAGTGTTTGGGAAAAGCTTATTTATTGGCTCGGTATCGGCTTAGGCTCAGGATTGCCAAAGCGCGCTGCTGGGACGTGGGGCACGGTGGGTGGACTGGTGGTTGCCATTCCGATGTTATGGCTGGGGTTTTGGGGGTTTTTGGCGGTTACGGTGGTGGGCGCTCTAGTCGGTAGTTATATCTGCGGTAAAACGTCTGATTTGATGGGTGTACACGATGACCCGCATATCGTATGGGATGAATGGGTCGGCATGTGGGTGTCACTCCTGCCAATTTTATGGCTGCATTTCTACGATGATGCTTTATTGCAAGGTCATCAGTTAAGTTTACTGTTACTATACTTTGCTGCATTTGTCGCGTTTCGTTTTTTTGATATTTTAAAACCCTTTCCGATTAAATGGGTGGATAAAAATGTGAGCGGCGGTTTTGGTATTTTGATTGATGACATTTTGGCGGGGCTGATGGCAGGGGTTGTGCTAATAGTCTTTGTAAGTGTGCTCGTTACTTATGTTTAATCTGTTGTATCATTAAAATTAGTTTAAAAAAGATAAGGGATTCCCATGACCAACTTAACCACCATTATCATGGCAGCAGGCAAAGGCACTCGCATGAAATCGAGCAAGCCAAAAGTCCTACAACCGCTGGCAGGCAAGCCTTTGCTACATCACGTGCTCGCCACTGCCAAACAATTGGGTAGCCAAAAAAATATCATTATCTATGGTTTTGAAGGTCAGCAAGTCAAAGATGCCTTTGCCGATGAACAAATTGATTGGGTGGAGCAAGCTGAGCAATTGGGCACCGGTCACGCGGTGCAAATGACTTTGCAGGTGTTGCCTACGGATGGGAAAAGCTTGATTTTATCCGGGGATGTGCCACTCATTGGCGTCGATACCTTAGAGAAATTGGCAAATACAGACAGCCGTTTTGCCATGCTGACCCTAAACTTAGCCAACCCGTTTGGTTTGGGGCGTATTGTGCGTGACAACGACCAAGTAATCGCCATTGTCGAAGAAAAAGATGCCAACGATGAGCAAAGACAAATCACTGAAATCAATAGCGGTGTGTACTGTGTCGCCAATGATATTTTGCATCGATATCTCAATAACTTGACCAATAACAATGCCCAAGGCGAATATTACCTGACCGATATCGTCAAAATGGCGGTAGATGACGGCATCGAAATCGCCACCGTATCGCCGACCCATCAGTTTGAAATCGAAGGCGTGAATGACCGTCTGCAGTTGGCAAATCTAGAGCGTACTTGGCAAACGCATCAAGCCCAAGCGCTGATGCAACAAGGCGTACATTTGATTGACCCAAGCCGTTTTGATTTACGCGGTTCGCTCAAAGTTGGCAAAGATGTGCAAATCGATATTAATGTCATCATTGAAGGTGACTGTGAGCTAGGTGACAACGTCAAAATCGGCGCAGGTTGTATCATCAAAAACAGCAAAATCGCCAGTGGCACTGTGGTGCAACCTTACAGTTTATTTGACAATGCGGTAGTGGGCGCAGACAACCAAATTGGACCATTTGCCCGTCTGCGCCCCAATGCGGTCACTGACAAAGAGGTGCATATCGGTAACTTTGTGGAGCTTAAGAACACCCAAATGGCAAGCGGCGCCAAAGCCAATCATTTGGCGTATTTGGGCGATGCCACCATTGGACAAAGGACCAATATCGGTGCCGGTGCCATCACTGCCAATTATGATGGCGTCAATAAGTTTAAAACCGAAATCGGTGATGAGGTCAGAATTGGCTCAAATGCGGTGCTGATTGCCCCTGTGACCATTGGTGACCGTGCCACCATTGGCGCAGGCAGTGCCATCAGTAAAGCCTGCCCTGCTGAAAAACTGTCCATCGCCCGTGGCAAACAAGTCATCATTGAGGGTTGGCAACGTCCTGAAAAAAAATCTTGATATTTAAATTTTTGCCTAAATTTAACAAATTCTTGCTTAATACGATAAACTTGCTTTATACGATAAAGCCGTTTGATTAAGCAACAATAAAACAATCTAACGACTGTGTAAACGGGGGGATTGTTTTTCACAGCAGTCAAAGTTGATTGCTCACACCAAAAACTGGATACTAAGGAACAGTTATGTGCGGTATCGTTGGCGCCATTCGTGCGCAAGACAATGTGGTAGATTTTTTAACCGATGGCTTAAAACGCCTAGAATATCGGGGTTATGATTCATCGGGTATTGCGGTGCAAACCGATGAAGGACTCAAACGCGTGCGCCGAGTGGGGCGTGTTGCCTTGATGGAAGCCGCTGCCAAAGAGCGTGGCGTTTACGGTCACACCGGCATCGGTCACACTCGCTGGGCGACCCACGGCGGCGTCACTGAGCCAAACGCGCATCCGCATATCTCGGGTGATTTGATTTCGGTGGTACATAACGGCATCATCGAAAACTTTGAAGCCGAGCGCGCCCGCCTTCAGCAAAATGGCTATCATTTTGAGTCACAAACCGACACCGAGGTCATCGCCCATGCAGTGCACCAGCACTATGTACAAAACGGCGGTGATTTATTCAATGCAGTACAAGCGGCGACCCAGCAATTTCATGGTGCGTATGCGATTGCTGTGATTGCCAACGATATGCCACAAAACATGGTGGTGGCGCGTATGGGCTGTCCATTACTCATTGGCTTAGGTGAACATGAAATCTTTATCGCATCGGATGTCTCAGCCGTTGTCGCCTTTACCCGTCAAATCATGTATCTTGAAGATGGCGATATTGCCCAGTTGACCGCAGATGGCGTGGCACAAATGATTGACAAACAAGGCAATCCAGCGACCCGCAAAGCCACTACTTCGCAAGTGTCATTGGCGTCTCTTGAGCTAGGGGCTTATAGCCACTTTATGCAAAAAGAAATCTATGAGCAGCCAAAAGCGGTGTCAGATACCGCCGAAATCTTTTTGGATGCCGGGTTTATCGCCAACAACTTTGGTGAAAATGCTGAAGCCGTTTTCAATGATATCGACAGTATTAAGATTCTTGCCTGTGGCACGTCGTATTATGCTGCATCGACCGCCAAATATTGGTTGGAAAGTATTGCCAAAATTGCCACCGATGTCGAAATCGCGAGCGAATACCGTTATCGTGAGGTGATTGCCAATCCAAAACAATTGATTATTACCATCTCGCAATCAGGGGAAACGCTAGATACCATGGAGGCGCTAAAATACGCACAAGCCTTGGGTCACAAACATAGTCTATCCATCTGTAACGTGATGGAATCTGCCTTGCCTCGCGCCAGTGAACTAGTAGTCTACACCCGAGCCGGTGCGGAGATTGGGGTCGCCTCAACCAAAGCCTTTACCACCCAGTTAGTGGCTTTATTTGGTTTGGCGGTGACACTTGGTCGTGTGCGTGGCTATGTGGATGACACTAAATTGGTCGAATACACCAATGCGCTGCGCAGCTTGCCCAATGATATTCAATATGCGCTCAATCTTGAGCCACAGATTAGCAGCTGGTCAAGCAAATTTGCTGATAAGCCAAGCGCGCTGTTTTTGGGGCGTGGTATTCATTACCCGATTGCATTAGAAGGCGCATTAAAGCTCAAAGAAATCACCTATATCCATGCAGAAGCCTATCCCGCTGGCGAGTTAAAACACGGTCCACTAGCATTGGTTGATGAAAACATGCCTGTGGTGGTGATAGCGCCAAATGACAGCCTACTTGATAAAGTCAAAGCCAATATGCAAGAAGTATCGGCACGTGGCGGTGAGTTGTTTGTCTTTACCGATCTTGACAGTGATTTTTCCGATAGTGAAGGCGTACACGTGATTCGCACCCCACGTCATATTGGCGTGTTATCGCCCATTGTACACACCATTCCTGTCCAGTTGTTGTCTTACCATGTTGCGCTTGCCAAAGGTACAGACGTTGATAAACCCCGTAATTTGGCCAAAAGCGTCACGGTGGAATAAGCTAAGCTAACACAAAAAAACCGCTAATGATTAGCGGTTTTTTTGTGGGACAAAGTATTAAGAAGGGTCATCATCATAGGTATAATAGCTATTTGCGGTTTCATCGAAGCTGTCGATACGTTCAGGATAATTGCCTTCATTAAAGCGCTTTTCGTTATGGTCATGGGCGTGACGCACATCGTGATTGTAAGCAATTAACGCCTCGTTATTTGCCAAAAAGCTATCAGGATTTGCCATGACCCACATTTGGTTAAAAACATCTGAGCGCGCCGATAAATTCAATAACACGCCAGGTTCCGTAAAATAATAAAACTTGGATAATAGCTTAATCTGCCCATTTTCCAGTCGTCTAGCGATATGATACGCTTGTAAATCTTTTGGGTGTTTTAAACCCACCGCACCGACAATCGCTGCCAATGATTTAAGCGTGTTTTTATGAAAATTATAGACCCGCTGTGCCTTATCAGGAATATGTAATGCCCGCTGACGATAGGGGTCTTGGGTGGCAACCCCAGTTGGGCATTTGTTGGTGTGACAGGCACGTGATTGGATACAGCCCACCGCAAACATAAAGCCACGCGCAGAGTTACACCAATCTGCACCTAGCGCTAGCATGCGAGCGATATCAAAGGCAGAGATGATTTTGCCACTGACACCGATTTTGATTTTGTCACGCACCCCTGCACCCACCAGCGTATTGTGTACAAGCAAAAAGCCATCGAGTAGCGGCATGCCAACATTATCCATAAACTCAACAGGCGCAGCCCCTGTACCGCCTTCTGCACCATCAACCACGATAAAATCAGGGTAATTATCTGCTTCAATCATGGCTTTGACAATCGCCATAAATTGCCAAGGCTGTCCGACACACAGCTTAAAACCAACCGGCTTGCCCCCTGACAGTTCACGCAGCTGTTGCCAAAACTGCACCATCTCACGCGGGGTGGTAAATGCTGAGTGGCTGGCTGGGGAAACGCAGTCTGAATCCATCGGCACATCACGGGTTTCAGCAATTTCAGGAGTGATTTTTTCTTTGGGCAACACCCCGCCTTTACCAGGTTTTGCCCCTTGCGACAGCTTGATTTCAATCATTTTGACTTGCTCAATGCGCGAGCGTTCAGCAAATTTTTCGGGACTAAACGTGCCATCATGATTACGGCATCCAAAATACCCGGTACCCAGCTCCCAAATCAAATCGCCGCCGTGTTTTTTGTGGTACGGACTAATCGCACCTTCACCTGTGTCATGAGTAAATCCACCGAGTTTTGCGCCCTGATTGAGTGCTTCAATTGCTGCGGCTGACAGGCTACCAAAACTCATGGCAGAGATATTAAACACCGACATCGAGTAGGGCTGTAGACATCGTTCACCGCCCACCATAATACGAAAATTGGTTTCTTTGAGGGGATAGCTAAGGGTGGATTGTAAAAACCATTCTTTGCCAGACTGGTATAGATTTTCTAAGGTACCAAAGGCATTGGTATCACTGACGTTTTTGGCACGTTGATAAGCAAGCGCACGCTGCTGGCGCGAAAACGGCACGGCGGCTTGGTCATCTTCAATCAAATACTGGCGCAGTTCAGGTCGGAATTCTTCCAATAGATAGCGAATATGTCCCGAAATTGGGTAGTTACGCAATACAGCATGGTGTACTTGTATCAAATCATAAATACCCACCACAAAGCCCACCAGACCAATCACTATCAGCCACCATTTGAGTAGCACAATCCCTAGGGTAAGGATAGCAAAGGCAATGGCAAACACGCTGTAGCGAAACACAACGCCTTGCAAATAGGGCTCTTTACGGTTAGGGGTTACCGTGATATCAGTTCGCTTGTCAACCATGACAATCTTCCTTATCAGATAGGATCGCGGACAAAATGATCAGCGCAAATTTGTTGTTATTTTAAATCATGGAGGGGGTAATGCGATGGCAAAATGGTCAATCACTTGTCAGCAAGGTAGTGTGACAAGTGATTGTGTGTTTAATATTTTGTGATTAAGCTTGAAGGGCAGCGGCGTGGTGCGCAAAATGGTCAGCGATAAAACTACTGATAAAATAGTAGCTATGGTCATAACCGTCCTGCATACGCAGCTTCATCGGATAATTGGCATCTTTGGCAGCTTGCGCAAAGCGCTCAGGTTTGAGCTGCTCAGCCAAAAACTCATCCCCACTACCTTGGTCAATCAATAGCGGTAATTTTTTGCTATGTGCAGACTGTTTCATCCATGCTAAGCTATCGTAGTTTGCCCAAGTGCTTTGGTCATCGCCTAAGTAAGCGCTAAAGGCTTTTTGTCCCCAAGGCACTTGTGATGGGGCAACGATGGGTGAAAAAGCCGACACGCTGGCATAGCGCTCAGGGTTGCGCAGGGCAATCATCAGTGCGCCATGCCCACCCATACTATGACCGAAAATACTGCGCTGGTCACTGGCAGGGAAGTGCTGTTCGATGAGATTAGGCAACTCATCAACGATATAGTCATACATCTGAAAATGCGTTGCCCAAGGCGCTTGGGTGGCATTGACATAAAAGCCTGCCCCTTGCCCCAAATCATAAGCGCTGTCATCAGGCACATCGTTACCGCTTATATCGACACCCCTAGGACTGGTATCGGGTGCCACCACAATCACGTTGTGACGACTGGCATACTCAGCAAACCCAGATTTTTGAATAAAGTTTTGCTCAGTACACGTCAGCCCTGACAGCCAATACAGCACCGCACATTTTTGAGCTGTTGTTTCAGCTGTTTCATGGGCGATAGCTTTGGGTGGCAAATAGATGGCAAATTTCATCTCCGTGTGTGTGGTAGCACTGGTATGCTGCCACACTTGTAGGTCTCCACCGTGCAATTTATGCGATTCAATTTTTTTCATGGTGAATTTTCCATTCTTTTTGATGCCAAATTCGGTACTGGTTTAGTAATGCAACACTGAACGAATGGACTCACCTTTATGCATCAAATCAAATGCGGTATTAACATCTTCAAGACCCATGGTATGGGTGACAAAAGGTGCCAGTTGGATATCACCGTGCATGGCTTGCTCCACCATACCTGGCAGTTGTGAGCGACCTTTCACCCCACCAAATGCAGAGCCTAACCAGCGGCGACCTGTCACCAGTTGGAACGGACGAGTGGAAATCTCTTGACCTGCAGCCGCGACACCAATAATCACGCTTTGACCCCAGCCACGATGCGCGCATTCAAGTGCCGAGCGCATGACATTGACGTTACCGATACATTCAAAACTGTGGTCCACACCCCAACCCGTCATCTCAACAATCACTTGTTGAATGGGTTGGTCATAATCTTTTGGATTAACAAAATCAGTCGCGCCAAACTCACGGGCTAACTCAAATTTTTCAGGGTTGGTATCAACCGCAATAATGCGACCTGCTTTGGCAAGTTTGGCACCTTGAATAACAGCAAGCCCAATACCACCAAGCCCAAATACCGCGACGCTATCGCCTTCTTGTACTTTAGCGGTATTTTTTACCGCACCTAGTCCTGTGGTCACGCCACAACCTAATAGACAGACTTGCTCAGGATTGGCTTCAGGATTGATTTTAGCAAGCGATACGTCAGCAACGACAGTATATTCACTAAATGTCGAACAGCCCATGTAATGATAAATTGGTTGACCTTGATAGCTAAAGCGGGTAGTACCATCAGGCATCACGCCTTTACCTTGGGTGGCACGCACCGCAACGCATAAGTTGGTTTTGTCACTTTTACAAAATAAACATTCACCACATTCAGCCGTATATAGCGGAATGACATGATCACCAGGTTGTACACTGGTCACCCCTTCACCGACTGCCATCACAATACCTGCGCCTTCATGACCCAAAACCACTGGGAAAACCCCTTCAGGGTCATCGCCACTTAAGGTGAATGCGTCCGTGTGGCAAACGCCCGTATGAGTAATTTTGACGAGTACTTCACCTTTACGCGGTGGCTCAACGTCGATTTCGACGATTTGTAATGGTTCTCCCGCAGCGAAAGCTACCGCAGCACGGGATTTGATGGGTTTGCTAAAATCTAATGGCGCTGTGGCCGCAGTCATATCAGTCATCGGTTTATCCTTGTTATATTGGTTTTATTAAAAATGCCTTTGGTCAGCATTATAACATAACCAATTATCGCATGATTAAGCCCAAAATTGTAAGCAATTGGGTTTAATTAAATCATCATTAAAATTAAAAATTTGAATTGGATTTTTAAAAATATTTAACAAGAGAATTTTGCCCATACCTTACAAAAAGTCATCGATAAAACGCCCGTTAAAAGAGTAGTGATTATCACGTTGGGTGATTTGCTAGGCGTTAAAGGCAAGTTTGTCAATCTTGGCGTCAAATATGTCAAAAAACTGGTAGCACCTTACCAAATTGACAACAACTATCAGCCGTTACGCTTAAGTCAGGTATTAACAGCTGCTCAAAATTTACCTTATCAACCGCCAAATAAATCACTGGATGATGTTGCCTTTATTCAATACACAGGCGGCACCACAGGCAGACCCAAAGGCATTTTGCTCACCCATCGCAATATTTTGACGGCCATTGAGCAATACTATCAATGGTTTTTACCCGTACTACAACAAAATGACCAACATACCTTTCATAGTATCCTAGCCTTGCCGCTGTATCATATCTTTGCCTTTATTTTTGCCATGTTAGGGATAAAATCTGGCATGAGCATGACGTTGGTAACCAACCCTAAAGACATTGATGACTTTATTAAAATCCTTGCCGCTCGGCCGTTTCATATCTTGCCTGGGGTCAATACCTTGTTTCAGGCATTAATCAATCACCCAGATTTTAACAATGTCGATACCCGTCAACTAAAATTATCCATCGCAGGCGGGATGGCAGCGACCCCAACCACCGCCAAAACTTGGCTTGAGATGACAGGCTGTCCAATGATAGAAGGATGGGGGATGTCTGAAACCATAGGGGCAGGCACCTGTAACCCGCTGACTAACCATCAATACTCTGGTGATATTAGCATCCCTTTGCCAAGTATTGATATCAAAATCTGTGATGATGACGGCAATGAAGTGGCTTTAGGCGAAGTGGGCGAGGTTTGTATCAAAGGTGATAACGTCACCAAAGGCTATCATAACATTGATAACCGCGATTACTTTTTAGCCGACGGCTCTCTCAAAACAGGCGACGTTGGTATGATGCTACAAAATGGCCATATCAAGCTGCTTGACCGCAAAAAAGACATGCTGATTGTCAGTGGCTTTAATGTCTATCCCACCGAAATCGAAGCGATATTATTAACCCACCCCAAAGTCCAAGAATGTGCGGTGATTGGCATTGATGATGCAATGCAAGGGCAATCAGTAAAAGCCTATATTGTCAAAGGAGACGACAGTTTGACAGTCGATGAGCTAAAAACGTTTAGCCACGAGCAGCTGACAGGCTACAAACGCCCACGTCATTATGCATTTATTGAGCAATTGCCCAAAACCGCGGTTGGCAAAATTCAAAAGACTCAATTACGACTGATTGATCAATAGGGCTTTTTACCGCTTTCTACGCCCTTTTTCTTTATCTAACCGCTTAATACAAGCGCTTAGATAAGCTGGGGCAACCTGATAGACTAGAACAGGCTGGGCATTTGATGGCTAGTGTGAATCATTTGTCACTATTTTATCAACTTTTCAGCCTGTTTTTTCAATCATCACTTTTTTATTCAATGATACTTTTTTATTTAATGATACTTTTACATTTAACAATCATCCATAGGGTTTTTTAAGCAACCCTATGATTATTAAGCACATTTTTTCAGTCTAACCGACACGGTTTTAAAGGCAGGCATGCCTGATTTTTTATCAAAATCTGTCATCGCAATCAGTGGATTGGCTTCAGGGTAGTACATGGCTAGATTGCCTTTAGGGATATCATACAAAATGACTTGAAAGCCTGTGACTTTTCGCTCAATACCATCGCCGTATTCACTTTGGATAGTCACCTTATCACCTGCTTTTAAATCCAATCTATCAGCATCATCAGCATTCATAAAAATTACTTGCCGCGTGTCAAAAACGTTGCGATAGCGGTCATCCAACCCATAAATGGTGGTATTGAATTGGTCATGAGAACGGATACTGGTTAGTGTTAATAAATCATCGGGCTGAGCCGTCAATTTATCTGCATAAATCTCGGTTAACGGTGTAAAGAAAAAGGTGGCTTTACCAGATTGGGTCTGCCATTCATAAAGGTTGGCAGGATGCGGTAGATGAAAGCCTTGTTTGGTATAGACTTTTTGGTTAAAGTTATCAAAGCCTTCAATGGCTTTAGCAATGTCATTACGAATTCGGTCGTAATCTTCTACATACCAAGCCCAACGAATCGGGCTATGCCTAAGTGTAGCCGCAGCGATACTTGCGATAATCTCAGTTTCAGCGCGCAATTTATGTGAAACAGGCTGACGCGCTCCTTGTGACAACACCACATTACACATGGAATCTTCAATACTAATGTATTGGTTATTGTCGCCTTGCTTATCAATTTCTGTTCGTCCTAAACAAGGTAAAATAATGGCTTCTTTACCATGAATCAAGTGGCTACGATTGAGCTTGGTCTGTATCTGTACCGTTAACTCACAGCCGCGAATACCCGCTTCTGTACGTGCTTTATCGGGGGTTGCCACTGCAAAATTGCCCGCTAGGCTCATAAATACTTTAACCTTGCCTTGTTGCATGGCTTCAAGGGTCTCTACAACGTTATAGCCATGCGCTCTAGGGGACTTAATGCCAAAAACTTTGTCGATTTGATCAAGTAGCTTATCTGAAGGCTTGTCCCATACACCCATGGTACGGTTACCTTGAACATTACTATGCCCACGAATCGGCGCAAGTCCCGTCCCTGTCTTGCCAATATGCCCCATAACCAAGGCTAAATTTGCCAACATATGCACATTGTCCGTACCATGACGATGCTGGGTGATGCCCATACACCATGTTAAAATAGGACGTTTACTCTCTCGATAAAGCTGGGCTAGTTGCTCAATTTGCTGCGCGTCTAACCCTGTAATATGATAAATGGTTTGCCAATCGGTCGCCCTTACCCCTGCAATCATTTCATCAAAGCCTACGGTCTGGGCTTGAATAAAGTCATGATCAAAAATAGTGGCTTTAACGTTATCCCGTGCCTCGCGATCCCAATTATCTAAATGCTTGAGTATGCCCGTCATTAACGCATAGTCTGAGCCAATGTTTAGCTGGAAAAAATAGTGACTAAGTGGCGTGCTACCATTTGTCAGCATTTGGCTTGGGCGTTTTGGATCTTGAAAACGGGTAAGTCCCCGCTCTTTAAGCGGATTAATCACAATGATTTTGCCACCACGCTCAGCGACATTTGCCAATGTTTCTAGCATACGTGGGTGATTGGTACCTGGATTATGCCCAAAACTCCACACGCTGTCACAATGCTCAAAGTCATCCATTATGATGGTTGCTTTACCTAAGCCGATACTATCTTTTAACCCCACACTGCTTGCTTCATGGCACATATTGGAGCAATCTGGCATATTGTTCGTGCCATAGCATTTGGTAAATAACTGATACAAAAACGACGCTTCATTACTGGCTCGACCAGAGGTATAAAAGACAGCTTCATTCGGGTCATCCAATCGATTGAGATGACTGGCAATCAACTGATAAGCAGCTTCCCATTCGATGGATTCGTACTCATCAGTCGCCGCATTGTACTGCATAGGCTCAGTCAAGCGTCCTTGGTTTTCCAAGAAATAATCACTTTGCGCGAGCAGTTCAGTGACGGTATATTTGGCAAAAAAATCAGCCGTCACAGTTTTTTTGGTGGTTTCAAATGCCGTTGCTTTAGCCCCATTTTCACAAAAATTAATGGGCTTTTTTTTGCCGTTTGGAAATGCACAACTTGGGCACTTAGTGCCAAATGGCTGATTTAGGTCTAATAATGTGATTGGCGCACGGGTCAATGCCTGCTGCTTTCGCATATTACCTTGCACGGCTATCAACGCACCCCAACCCCCAGCTGGCCTAATAAGCGCATCAAGTTTATTATCGGTTTGGTTCAAATCGGTGGTATGAGTCAAACCATGAGGAAGATTGACATAGTCAAAAATTTGATTCGTCAACGTATGGAAGGGTTGCATTAATCGCATGGCGTTTTCCAAAATATTTGAGGAGAGATAAATTAGAAACCTTTGCACTAACAAATAAACAAAAGTTTGTAAAAGTGATATAATACAGTAAAGTCAAAAAGATAGCAAAAGACACGAATATGGCATGGAAACAAACAGGGCAACTCTCCCTAGCAGACAGTCTCATCAATGGTCATAAAGCCATCGAAGAACTTGATGAACTACACAACCTTATCAACTGGCAAACTATCGAGCAAACCTTACGCCACGTTCATAGCAGTGACCGTGGCGAAAGTGCCTTTCACCCTGTCATCATGTTTAAAATCTTACTACTACAAAAACTCTATAACCTATCCGACCCAGCCATGGAAAAACAACTGGCAAGAGATTTACTATTTCGTCGCTTTGTTGGTCTATCGCTTACCGATAACGTACCCGACCACAGCACCATCTGGCGATACCACAAACACTTAGGTGAACTTTGACTCATTAAACCCTTATTCAACCAAATCAGTCAACAACTAGCCGAGCAAAATATCATCATCAAAGCAGGCAGTGTTAGCATCATTGATGCCAGTATCGTTGAAGCCAAAAACAAACGAGCTAAAAAAGGCAAACATACCGACAATACCCAAGATAACGAAGCTGCCTACGTCAGTAAAAAAGACAGCACAGGCAAAGTAAAAACCACCTACGGCTTTAAAATCCATCTTAATTGTGATGAAGACAGCTTTGTCAAAAAGATTCGAACTACCCCAGCCAATGTCCATGATTCACAATGTTTTACCACGCTTTTAACAGGTGATGAATCAGCCGTTTACGCCGACAGTGCGTATAAAAGCCAAGCCCATGACGACAATCTTGCCGAGCATAAACCGCCTATCAACAATCATATCCATGATAGGGCATGGCGTAATACACCACTTACCGAACAACAGAAACGTACCAATACCCAAAAGAGCCAAACCAGAAATACGGTAGAACGGGTATTCGGTCATTTTAAATTACATTATGGGATGAGCAGGGCTCGTCATCTTGGCTTAATGCAATTTCATACCAGTACATTGCTTGCTAGCATTGTGCATAATTTAAAAACCGACCTAGGTTTGAAGCGAAAATACGGACTACCTTAAGGTTAGTGTGTCTGTTGGTTGGCAAAACTAGCCAATAGACGTTAATTTACTGCAATTTAGGAGACTTTTATGCCAATTCGGTGACTTTTTTCGCTTTTTTAACACCAATTCCAGTTTTTAGTTGAGTTTGAAATTGGTGTCGACAGAAGGTCGCTGGTTTGTGCAAAGGTCTCTAACAATTAAAAAACCATGAAAAAACGCCTGTAACTACAGACGTTTTTTTAAATCTAAGCAGAAATTAAGCAGGTTGTTTATCGGCTTTAACCACATTGATAAGGTTATCAACCACCTCTGGTTCTGCCAAGGTTGAAGTATCGCCTAAACCTTCAAATTCATGCGCGGCAAGTTTACGCAGGATACGGCGCATGATTTTACCGGAGCGCGTTTTTGGTAAGGCTTCGACCAAATATAGCGAGTCTAAGTTGGCGATTGGACCAATCTCACCACGGACATGACGGTTGATTTCCCCTTTAAGCATCTCGCTTGGCTCTTCGCCTGATTTTAAGATGACGTAAGCGGCAACGCCTTGACCTTTAAGCTCATGCGGCATACCCACAATAGCTGCTTCAGCGACGGAAGGATGCGATACTAACGCACTTTCAATCTCTGCCGTACCTAGGCGGTGACCAGAGACGTTTAAGACATCATCCACACGACCTGTGATCCAATAATGACCGTCTTCATCGCGCAGGGCACCATCACCTGTGAAGTAAGCGCCTGGATAGGTGCTAAAGTAAGTTTCTAAGAAGCGCTTATGGTCTCCCCAAATGGTACGCATTTGACCCGGCCAACTGTCTTTGATGATTAAGTTGCCTTCGGCAGCACCCGATAATTCAGCACCTTCGGCATCGACAATCGCTGGCATGACACCATACAGCGGATTCATCGCGGAGCCTGGTTTGAGATCAACCGTATTGGGGATTGGCGTCATCAAAATACCCCCGGTTTCAGTTTGCCACCAAGTATCGACAATCGGACAACGTCCTTCGCCCACCACGTTATAGTACCAGTTCCAAGCTTCAGGATTGATAGGTTCACCCACCGAGCCCAACAGACGTAAGCTAGAACGGTTTGATTTACGGACGTAATCATCGCCTTCTTTCATCATCGCGCGAATGGCAGTTGGCGCAGTATATAGGATAGTAACATCATGCTTATCAACGATATGACCGATACGCGCCCAATCTGGGTACTGTGGCACCCCTTCAAACATCACGGTCGTTGTGCCATTGGCAAGCGGTCCATACACCACATAGGTGTGACCTGTGACCCAGCCCACATCGGCGGTACACCAAAATACGTCATTGTCTTTGATGTCAAACACGTCACGGAAGGTGGATAGCGCATAGGTCAAATAACCACCGGTGGTGTGTACCACGCCTTTGGGCTTGCCAGTTGAGCCTGAGGTGTAAAGCAAAAATAGCGGGTCTTCGGCATTCATTGGCTCTGGCGGACAGTCTTCAGAGGCATTATCGATTAAGTTGTGATACCAAATGTCGCGGCGACCACTCATTGGGATGGATTCACCGGTACGGTACACCACAATGACCTTTTCAACACATTCGGTGCCGTCATGGTCTAGCGCACGATCCACATTTTGTTTAAGCGGCGTATGTTTACCGCCACGCACAGATTCATCAGCGGTGATGACAATTTTTGATTGGCTATCGATGATACGGCTGGCTAGGCTGTCTGCTGAAAACCCGCCAAATACCAATGAGTGAACCGCACCAATCCGCGCACAAGCCAGCATCGCAACCGCCGCTTCAGGAATCATCGGTAAATAAATGGTGACGCGGTCGCCTTTTTTGACGCCTTTACGACGCAATGCGCTACCAAGGCGGCATACTTCTGAATGTAGCTCTTTATATGAGATAATTTTATGAAGTGAGGGGTGGTCGCCTTCCCAAATAATCGCAGGCTTGTAAGGGTTTTCAGCAACGTGACGGTCAAGACAGTTGACCGATAGATTAAGCTCACCATCTTCAAACCATTTAATGCTAAAATTGTTTAGGTCATAATTGACGTTTTTGATTTTGGTGGGTTTTTTTATCCAATCAATCCATTCAGCGCGTTTTGCCCAAAACGCTTCGTTATTTTCCACAGATTCTTGATAGGTTTCGGCGTATTTTTGGGGAGTGGTATTGGCTTTAGCGGCAAATTCAGCGCTATGAGGGTAGCTCTTCATAAAACATTCCTTGTTATGACAGGGTGGTGGGGTAATACTCTAAATGGCTACGAACTGACAAACGGCTCAAATAGGTAGCGGGCTTAACTTAAAAAACAACATTTTCACCTTGATAAGCTAACATTGATAAGCTGGCAGTAACACGGGCTATCAACAGAGCGATGAAACGAGCCATCAATAAACGTCCGCTCACTATGAAAATGCAATACAATCTCATCCTTGATTCTAGAGTGCCTTTTCCTTAGTTTGGCAAAAAATCACAAATTTTGCAATGTTACTCAGGATATTTTTAAGGATATTTTTTCCGATCTTGGGCAAATATCCTTATTGTAAGCGGATTCTCATTTGGTCTTTTACTTAAAAAATAGCGGTCATCATGCAGCAACAACATACTTCATCAAATACTTCACCAAAGATTGACACGGTTCAAAATCACACTGGGTCAACAAACGCACCGTCCACATTGGCGTATGATGTCATCATCATCGGGGCAGGGGCATCAGGACTATTTTGTGCATTGACAGCGGGCAAGCGCGGACGGCGGGTACTGGTGGTAGATCATGCCAATAAAGCGGGCAAGAAAATCCTTATGAGCGGCGGTGGGCGCTGTAATTTTACCAACTATGACATTGAGCCAAAGCATTATTTAAGTAGCAATCCGCACTTTTGCAAATCGGCATTGTCCCGCTATCTAAATTGGGATTTTATTGGCATGGTTAGCCAGTATCAGATTCCCTATCATGAGCGTGAGCATGGACAACTATTTTGTGATACCTCTGCCAATGATATTTTGCAAATGCTACTGACTGAGTGCCGCGCCAATCAAGTAACTATTCAACTAAAAACCAGCATCCAGCAAATCCAAGCGTTACCCGACAATACGGGGTTTGTGTTAACTGTTAATCAACCAGCTAGTCAACAACCTCATCAACAGGCTAATCAACTAGCCAATCAAAAAAGTAGCGAGCAAACCTTAACTTGTCACTCGTTGGTAGTCGCCACAGGCGGGCTGTCAATTCCGACCATGGGTGCGACAGGATTTGGTTACCAAGTAGCGCAGCAATTTGGGCATACCATTATGCCAACATCGGCAGGACTCGTACCCTTTACCTTTACCGATAAAATTGGCGATGCGATTAAATCGTTATCGGGGGTTAGTTTTGAGGTCATTGCGTTTAATGAGCGCATCAGTTTTAGGTTGCCCATACTATTTACCCATCGCGGTTTATCCGGGCCTGCGATGTTACAGCTATCGAATTATTGGCAGGTGGGCGAGCCAATTTTTATCAATTTATTCCCAAGCCTGGATATGGCAGCATTTTTAGCCGAGCAAAAAAAACAGCACCCAAAGCAGCTGATCAGAACCGTGCTAAATGACCAGATAGGCGCGGCGGCGCTACCTAAAAAAGTGATGGCTACTTTGCAAAGTTTATTATGGCAAGACATGGCGGAGACTGAGCTTGCCAATATTAAAGACGAGAAGTTAGCGCAGCTCGGCGAGCAGCTCAATGCTTGGCGTTTGACGCCATCAGGCACTGAAGGCTATCGTACAGCTGAAGTCACGCGCGGCGGCGTTGCTACTGATAAAGTCTCCTCAAAAACCATGCAAAGTCAGTTACAACCGAATTTGCATTTTATCGGAGAAGTGCTCGATGTTACTGGTTGGCTAGGTGGCTACAATTTCCAGTGGGCTTGGGCAAGTGGGTTTGTGGCTGGCGAAGTGGTTTAGCTATAAATATAAAATGGTTTAGGTTTGAAGTAAGTTAGCTATTGATAAACCTAAAAAAGTAGTTAAAAAAGGCATCAGCGAAATGCCTTTTTTATTTTAACCCATTTATTTTAGCTTATTTACTTTAATCAAGTTTGGTGGGTGTTTAGTGCTGGCGCGCAACCGGTTGTTGCAGTGCTTGAGGTAACTCAAGAATGGTCAGATTACTGGCGGCAATATCATCGGGACGCCCGACGACCAAGGCTTCAAAACCTGTCTCAGTAGCAATGCTATTAACCACATCCACGTTGCCAATTTTTTCACCTGCGTTAGGTACATCACCGGTACCTGCTACGCGGTGGAGCCAAGCTTTTGGGCTGGCTTTAAAATATAACCGTGCAATGATTTCTTGACCTAAATAACAGCCTTTATCGTAGTCAACCCCGCCTTGTTGGTGTAGACGTAACTCTTGGGGTTGCCACAAGCCTGCGGTGGCTTTGACAATCCAGTAATTGCCTGTAGCAATACTCGCTTTTTGCCATGCTTTGCGGTGAACGTCGATGTCAGTGCCATTCTCTGATTCGCTAAAACTAGGTACCCCATTGTCAACAACCGTAAAAATATCACGTGGGGCTGATAAGGTGAGTTTTGAGAACGCCGCATATTTTTTGATATGCTTGGCAAACTCATCGGCACAGTCTTGGCTGATGACGATTTGGTAAGCTTCATCCGCTATTTTTCTAATCCAAATACCAAACGCAACGCGCCCTTTGAGGTTACTAATCGCTGTCGCTTGGTATTGGTCGCTGAGTTTGGTGACGTTGCAGGTTACTTGTCCTTGCAAGAATTTTTGGGCATCGGCACCGGTTATATCAAAGACGACGAAATCTGTCATGGTGGCTCTCTTTTTATTGGCTAAAAAAATTATCATCAAAGTTTTGCACAATTGGGCTCAGACTGCAATCATGCTTTATTAGGTTCTGCTTGACTAAGTGCTGTTACTAGGTCATTTGTCAGAGGGTTTTGTATGCTAGCTGATTACTATTATTGGGGCGACTTATCGCGTACAATACACTACCTTAAGACTATTAAAATTTTTCTCAGCTGATTGAGCGTGTGCTATGAGTTTACCTGCCTGTCCCCCATGCCCCAAGTGTAAAGAAAACTATACCTACCAAGATGGCGATTTATTGATTTGCCCGATGTGTGGCTTTGAAGCAGAACAGCAGGCATGGCAAGCGGGCGAAGCCGAAGCAGCCAGCGAACAAGTTATTAAAGATGCCGTCGGCAATGTGTTACAAGATGGGGATAGTGTGACGGTTATTAAAGACTTAAAAGTCAAAGGCGCAAGCACGCCCATTAAAGTTGGCACTAAAGTCAAATCCATTCGTCTGCTCCATGATGCGCCCGATGATCATGATATTGATTGTAAAATTGACGGTTTTGGCGCGATGAAACTCAAATCCAGCGTCGTCAAAAAAGCCTAATTTGGGGAGGGTTTGGCCTTTGTTTGGGGCTTTGTGTTTGCAACAGACATTGGCACCCAAAGCTTATCTTTTTTTATGATCTCCCAAAAGCTGTCACAATAAATTCAGTAGGTGATTGTAGAAAAATACGTTACAATAAGGCTATTTTTCTACAAATTTAATCATATACTTTTTTGTTAGTAGGTAATTGTGACCGCCTTATCTCATATTCGTAATTTTTCTATTATTGCCCATATTGACCACGGTAAATCCACGCTTGCCGACCGCATTATCCAAATGTGTGGGGGGCTACAAGCACGTGAAATGCAGGCGCAAGTACTTGACTCGATGGATATTGAGCGCGAGCGCGGTATTACCATTAAAGCCCAATCTGTCACGCTGTATTATAACCACCCAAACGGTGACAAATACCAATTTAACTTTATTGATACCCCAGGGCACGTCGATTTTTCGTATGAAGTGTCGCGTTCACTGGCGGCTTGTGAAGGCGCTTTGCTGGTGGTTGATGCCGCGCAAGGCGTAGAAGCGCAGTCGGTTGCCAACTGTTATACCGCGATCGAGCAAGGTCTTGAAGTATTACCGGTACTCAACAAAATTGACTTGCCGCAAGTGGATCCCGAGCGCGTGATTCAAGAAATCGAAGATATTATCGGGATTGAAGCGATGGATGCACCGCGCGTGTCTGCCAAGACAGGCGTGGGCGTGGATGATTTGCTACAAGCGATTGTTGAACGTATTCCCGCGCCTGAAGGCGACCGTGATGCGCCTTTGCAAGCGTTAATTATTGACTCATGGTTTGACAATTATCTTGGGGTTGTGTCACTGGTACGTGTGCGCCAAGGCACGCTCAAAAAAGACGATAAAATCCATATCAAATCGACCAAAGGCACGCATATTGTGACATCGATTGGGGTATTTACCCCAAAATCGTTTGAAACCAATATCTTAGAAGCCGGTGAAGTGGGTTTTGTGATTGCCGGTATCAAAGACATTGGCGGCGCGCCTGTGGGCGATACCATTACCCTTGCCAAAACCCCAGATGTAGATAGCATACCAGGGTTTAAAAAGGTCAAGCCGCAAGTTTATGCCGGTATGTTCCCTGTCGACTCGAGTGACTTTGAGGCGTTTCGTGAAGCGCTACAAAAGCTGCAAGTCAATGACGCTGCGTTGTTTTTTGAGCCTGATACCTCTGATGCCCTTGGGTTTGGTTTTCGCTGTGGCTTCTTGGGGATGCTCCATATGGAAATCATCCAAGAACGTCTTGAGCGTGAATACGATTTAGATTTGATTACCACCGCCCCGACCGTTATCTACGAAATCAAAAAACGCAATGGTGAGATTATCCAAATCGATAACCCATCAAAAATGCCTGACCCAGGTCTGATTGATGAGTTTCGTGAGCCGATTGCGCGCTGTCACATTTTGGTGCCACCCGATTATCTGGGTAACGTGATGACATTATGTATCGAGCGTCGTGGTATCCAAGTTGATATGAAGTTTATGGGACAGCAAGTGCAGTTGACCTTTGATATTCCGATGGGCGAAGTGGTCATGGACTTTTTTGACCGTCTAAAATCGGTGTCACGTGGCTTTGCGTCACTTGATTACGGTTTTGAGCGCTTTGAAACAGATAAACTGGTGCGGGTAGATGTACTCATTAATGGCGAAAAAGTTGATGCTTTGGCGATGATTTGTCATGCTGAGCAAGCGCGCTATCGCGGTAATCAGCTGGTTGAAAAAATGAAAGAATTGATTCCGCGTCAAATGTTTGACGTGGCAATTCAAGCGGCGATTGGTAGCCAAATCATTGCCCGTAGTACCGTCAAAGCCATGCGTAAAGACGTACTTGCCAAATGTTATGGCGGTGACGTGTCACGTAAGAAAAAACTACTGTCAAAGCAAAAAGAAGGTAAAAAACGCATGAAGCAAGTGGGACGTGTTGAGATTCCACAAGAAGCATTTTTGGCGGTGTTAAAAGTGGATAACCAGTCGTAGAGGCAAGTATGGATTTTGATTTTAATTTGATTCTTGTCCCTGCGACCTTGATTTTGGGCGCTATTTGGCTACTGGATAAATTGGTACTAAAGCAAAAGCAAAGCAAAGGATTGGAGAAATCGACTGCGCCGGTGCGATGGGCGTATGATTTTTTTCCAATTTTAGCGATTGTGCTTGTAGTGCGCTCGTTTTTGATTGAGCCGTTTAATATTCCCTCATCGTCCATGGTGCCCACCCTGTATACGGGCGACTTTATTGCGGTCAATAAATACGCGTATGGTATCCGCTTGCCACTGGTGAATACCAAGGTGCTTGATTTAGACGCGCCACAGCATGGTGATGTGGTGGTATTTCGCTATCCTGAGAACCCAAAAATTTATTATATCAAGCGGGTGATTGGCGTGGGTGGGGATACGGTGAGCTTTAATAACGGGCAGTTAAGCCTCAATGGCAAAGCGATTGCGACCACGCCTGCCAACTTTACCCCCGACCCTAAGATGACAGCGCAGCTATATCCGCCAGGTAAAACCGAGACCGGTGAGCTTGTGACAGCTGAGCAAGCAGCGCAACTGGGCAATCAAGAAGAATTGTCTGCCAAATACGTGCAAGAATCACCTAGTAGCAATCATCAACATTTGGTGCGCTATTTGGGTGACAAAAATTGGTTTCAATATGCCAGCTTTTTGCAGCAAGCGTCACCTCAATTGATGGCGAGCCAAGGTCAACAATGGCAACTAACAGTGCCTGAAGGACACTATTTTGTGATGGGCGATAACCGTGATCGCAGTGCTGATAGTCGTTTTTGGGGGTTTGTACCTGATGAGAACCTAGCGGGTAAAGCCGTGTATGTGTGGACGCACAAAGCCAGTGGATTAAGTCTACCCACCTTTAATCGCAATGGCGCAATACACTAACCGCTTACTTTAAAAAATTGGATATCAAAGCCTTTGTTGTTGAGAATATTTAATTAACTAAAGCTTACATTAACCTATCTTGAGCGATGGTCAAAGGAGAATACGGCATGAACCTACCAAGTCATCAGCGCGGCGCCAGCGTCACGGGTATCGTGATTATGATTGTACTCATCGTCGTGTGTGCCAAACTCGGTTTAGCCATTATCCCTGCCCAAGTCGGTCACTACCAACTCAAAAAATCGTTGGCTTTTGAACTCAAAAAGTCCAATGACAATAAAGAAAGTGTCAAAGATTTTTTAGGTAACGTCAATTCCCAATGGAATATCAACGGTGTCAGCCAAAAGGCAGAGGACGTCGTGGAAGTGGTGGATAATACGCCAGGTGCGATGTCAGTAAAACTAAAATACGATGAAGCAAACAACTTTTTTGGTAACGTCGATATCGTCAATCGCTTTGAAGATACCATTAGTGCAGAAGATGCCAAAGTCGCCAAGCCCTAGTTAAGCCATAGTTAAATAGTTAGTAGCTATTGAGCTTATAGCCCCAATCTTAAGTAAGTGATAGCCATGTGATGATTTCACTGGCGAATACTTTTCTAACAATTTGAAGCAGATGAATTTACCAATCACAATCCCCACATTTAATCTCAAAAAACTACCGCCACAAGTGCGTCAATTAACCGCGCTGTTTTATCAAATGGGTTATCAGTTTGATAATGTAAATTTACCCATTATGGCACTCATGCATCGCTCATTTGATAGCGAACACAATTATGAGCGACTAGAGTTCTTGGGAGATGCATTGCTCGGTGTGATCATCGCAGAAGCCTTATTTTTGCGTTATCCCGACTATAATGAAGGTCGGCTCAGTCGCTTACGTGCGTCGCTTGTGCGCGAAGAAACCTTGGTGATTATCGCAAAGCAGCTCAATTTATCAGATTATTTGATTTTAGGGGTGGGCGAGCGTAAAGGCGGTGGTCGTCAGCGCGCCTCAATCTTGGCAGATAGCGTTGAAGCCTTGATTGGCGCTATTTATCTTGATAGTCAAAATTTTGATACGGTTAAGGCTTGTGTGCTGGCGTGGTTTGAAGATTTGTTCGAAAAAGTGAAAGAACAAAAAGTGCTAAAAGATGCCAAAAGCCGTTTACAAGAGCTGTTGCAGGCACACCAACTTGCGCTGCCCCGCTATGAGGTGACCGAAACCATTGGCAATGCACCCAATCAAATTTTTGTGGTCAGCTGCCAAGTGGAAATTATTTTTGACAATAAAACCGCCAAACCCATAGCCCCAACCCAAGCTTCAGTCACAGCCCAAGGGGAAAGTCGCCGTATTGCCGAGCAGCGCTGCGCCGAAGCCATGCTGACTAAAATCAGTGATTTGTTACCCCCGCTGCGCTAATTTGCCAACCTGCCATACGGTCAACACCCAAATTTGATGAAATGCTTACTGAAATTTGCTCAAAACTCTTCTACAATAATTTGTACCCTTTAAACCAATGTTGAGATCCTATTTTATGTCTAACCAAGCAGACGCTACCCAACAAACAACCACTGACCCAGCTGTCGACAATCCATCAGCGGACAACAACCATGATGTTATCAGTCAATTCTTCAGTGGGCAAAGTGATTCAGCGCCCGCGCGTGCGGTGGATTTTCGCACGGGGTATGTGGCCATTGTCGGACGTCCAAACGTGGGTAAATCAACATTGATGAATCATGTGTTGGGTCAAAAATTGTCGATTACCTCACGAAAACCCCAAACCACCCGCCATCGTATTATGGGGATTTTGACCAACGAGCAACTACAAGCGATTTTTGTTGACACCCCAGGTATCCATAGCCGCGAAGTGCGCGCTATCAATGAGCGTATGAATAAAGCCGCAACCTCGGCTTTGGCAGATGTTGACGCGGTATTGTTTGTGATTGATAGCCTAAAATGGGTGGAAGATGATGAGCTGGTGTTTGCCAAAGTGCAAAATTTGGGTGTCCCTGTGATTGCAGTGGTTAATAAAAGCGACACCATTAAGGACGAAGCTCAGCTGTTCGCGCTACTACAAAAACTGCATGATACCCAAGTATTTAGCGATATCGTGCCCGTATCTGCATTACGTGCGCACAACTTAGATGAGCTAGTACGAGTCATTGGTAAGCATTTACCGATTGCAGCGCCCATCTATGATGCACAGCAAGTCACTGACCGTTCAGAACGGTTTTTAGCCAGTGAAATCATTCGTGAAAAAGTGATGCGGGCATCGGGCGATGAGATTCCTTACGATTTAACGGTACAAATCGATACCTTTAAGGATGAGCCTGCGCATCAAGACCCAAAAACAGGCAAATGGCGTAAAGCCGTGACCTTCATCGATGCCACGATTTTTGTCGAGCGTCAAGGTCAAAAGGTAATTGTCATCGGTGATAAAGGCGAAAAAATCAAACAAATTGGCATCGAAGCGCGCCAAGACATGGAAAAAATGTTTGATAAAAAAGTGATGCTAACGCTGTGGGTCAAAGTCAAAAAAGGCTGGTCAGATGATGAGCGTGCGCTAACGAGTTTGGGCTACTAGGCTAAAGGCTACTATGCGCAATCAACTGCTAACAGGTTATATTCTGCACCAAAAACCGTATGGTGAAAGCCGGAGTTTGGTTTATCTGTTTAGTGAAGAATGGGGCGTAGTACATGGTATTGGTAAAAAAAACTTACCGCTATTTGTCCCCATACAATTTTTTGGCAATGGTAAAAACAGCCTAAAAACTTTTAGTCAAAGCCAGATTTTGCAAAATCACATTACCCTCACCGGACAAAGCCTCTATGCAGGCATGTATCTTAATGAGATTTTGCAAAAACTATTGCCTATTGAAGAGCCGTTTGCTGAGATATGGCAAGCATATCAGCAGTGCCTTGCAAACATGGCAACGCTGTTTGTCGAGCCAGCGCAAACGCCACATGACATGACCCGTTTAAAGTGGCATTTAAGACGTTTTGAAAATGTATTGTTTGAACAACTAGGCTATGGGTTCGATTTTGCTAAAGATGCGTTGGGGGATTTAATAGTCCCATCGCAGTGTTATCAATACCAGCTACAGCAGGGATTTATGCCAGTTTTACCTTTGGATAAACCCGACATAGCATTAACAGGTGAGCAGCTGCTAATTTGGTATCAATGTTTGCAAGATGAAACGAGCTTTAACCAAATGATGCAACAAGATTTTGATTTAGCCAAACAATTGGTCAATAGCATCAGTGCCATGCACCGCCATTTGATGGATAATTTACTCAATTATCAAACCTTACAAAGCCGAGAACTTTGGCAGCAGCTTACCCAATATCAATAAGCTTACTCAGTATCACTAATAGACAAAATAGGGCATATCATGACCAGCAATCAACCCTTACTCGGCGTCAATATCGACCACATTGCAACCCTGCGTCAAGCGCGCGGCGTGGCGTATCCCGACCCTGTGGCAGGTGCGTTAATTTGTGAGCAGGCAGGGGCGGATGGTATCACGCTGCATTTGCGTGAAGATCGTCGTCACATTCAAGATGATGATGTTTATCGGCTTGCCAAAGTCATAACCACTCGTATGAACCTTGAAATGGCGGTCACTGACGAGATGGTTGCGATAGCTTGTGAGGTTAAGCCAGCTTGGGTGTGCTTTGTCCCTGAAAAACGCCAAGAACTCACCACTGAAGGCGGGCTTGATGTGATTGGCAATCAAGAAAAAATAGCCAGTGCGATTCAACAGTTACATCATGTCGGCACTCAAGTGTCACTATTTATTGATCCGGAGTTGGCACAAATTGATCAAAGCATTGCGCTCGGGGCAGATGCCATTGAACTACACACCGGCGCCTATGCTGACTATTGTTTGCAACATGACCAAGTTAAAATTAGCCATGAAATCACCCGTATCAAAACAGCAGTGACCCATGCCCACGAGGCAAAAGCAAGTTTACTGGTCAATGCAGGGCACGGGCTAACCCGTGACAACGTTGCACCCATTGCTGATATAGATGGCATCCATGAACTAAACATCGGTCATGCCATTATTGCAGATAGTGTGTTTATGGGGCTTAGCCAAGCGGTTGGCGCAATGAGAAAAGCATTTACGGCAAAAGCCTAGCTGTTAGGGGCAGTTAAATTGTTCGACTGAGTAGGGCTTATATTTAATAATGCCCGTTTTACTAAAACTTACCTTTAGTCGATTATCGACCTTACCATCTAAAGGGCAGTATTGAATATTGCCCATATAACCAATGGGTCTAGCGTTTTCTGGCTTAAAAATAATATAGTTATTATTCAGCGAGATATTTGCCGTAAGCACACCCCAAGACAAGTCTAACGTAAGCTGATGATTGAGTTTGTCTACCGTTGCCTCATAGCTGTTATTGTTGTTTTTATCGATAAAGCTAATCAGCTGATGACCGCCAGTTGTCACGCAAGCCAAGCTATCACTAGCCACACAGGCAACGACAGGATTTTGATAAATTAACGCCTCTTGTTTTGCGCTGGTTAAAAAATTCATTAAACTTAAAGCAATGTTTTTTGCTTCCATTTGCTTTAAGCTGTTGGTAATAGTAATCGAAGCCATCGCCACAATGATGGATAAAACAGCCACAACGACGACTGTTTCAATCAAAGTAAATCCCTGTCTTTTTATTGAGAATACGTTGGATTTCGAATCATTCATGCTATTAGAGCTACCGGCTAGATCATCATGGAATAACACAATAAACGATTTTAGTTCATCATTATAGAGAGTTTTGATAAATTAACAAACAAATATTGATATAAAAGATAGGATGAGCGGGTTATAAAGGTAATAAAAGAGACCAAAAGGCGGGTACTGTCTGATATACTGAAGTTTTCAAAACCGATTGATGGGTTTAAACGTTACATTCTTTATCTTATGTTATTAACGCTAAGCCATTATCTAGACGAAACTGTTTTAGTGGTATGATAAATGTATCACTCACACATTAAGTAAATGAATGTCACTAGAATGTATCATTTAGTGACAGTATGAATTTAGGATATGGTAAATTTAAATAGACTGTATTAAAATCCTTCTCAAGATGAGTGTATAGTTTTGATGTGTAATTTCGAATCACTATGATGGTTGTTGAATTCTTAGTATCGAGCGTAATTAATAAGCTTAGCTACTAAAAAATAAAAATATAACATATTGTGATGTTCGTGTAATATTGTGTAGCAATGTAAAAAAAAGAGTTGTAAACACAATTTTTAGGCGTTAAGCTATATTTAACAAGTTCATAAATTGCATGTGTTTTGATGTGTTATTTTGTGAATTAACTGTCAGGTTATTTTAATTTAAAATGAGCCAATCCTTTGGAGGACTTCTATGAAGCTAAATAAAATCGCTCTAGCAGTTGTTGCTGCAGCTGTTATGCCAGTAGCCGCTAACGCAGGCGTTACTGTTACACCTTTACTATTAGGTTATCATTATGTAGACGGTATCAGCAAAACTGAAGACAAACAAGGCGAACAATTCGCAGGTACTCACCAAGATAACGACTTGTACACTGGTGCAGGTATTGGTATCGAATTGACACCTACTATCGCACTTGAATTAGAGTACGGTGAAACTGATTCTGATGCATTAAATGGCAACGGCGATAAAGTTAACGGACATGATTTTGAACAAAAATCATACTCAGGTAACTTTACTATCGGTACTGAAACCTTTAGTGGCTATACTAACAGCCCATTTAAGCCATATGTGTTAATCGGTGCAGGTCAATCAAAAACCTCAATGGCATTTGATGATGGCAGCAAAGCAACTTCTAAAGACACAATTGGTAACTTAGGTCTTGGTGCTTACTACCGCATCAATGACGCATTAAGCTTACGTGGTGAAGGTCGTGCGATTTATAACTTCGATAACGATTGGTGGGAAGGTCTAGCATTAGCAGGTCTTAACGTGGTTCTAGGTGGTCACTTGGCCCCAGCAGCGCCAGTAGTTGAGCCTATCCCTGTTGAACCAATCGTTGTGACTGATGGTGATGACGACCAAGATGGCGTATTAAATAGCGTTGACAAATGCCCAGGCACTCCATTAAATGTTGTTGTAGATGCTGATGGTTGCCCACGTGAAATCCCAGTTGATGACGCATTACGTATGGAATTACGTGTATTCTTTGACAATGACAAAACTGTCATCAAAGATCAGTACAAACCAGAAATCCAAAAAGTTGCTGAAAAAATGAATGAATATCCAAATTCAACAGCTTCAATTGAAGGTCACGCTTCAAAAACTGGTCCATCTGCGCGTTACAACCAACGTTTGTCTGAAGCACGTGCAAATGCGGTTAAATCAATGTTAGTTAACCAATTTGGTGTTGCTCCACAACGTATTAGCACAGTGGGTTACGGCTATGACCGCCCAATCGCAGACAACAACACTGCTGAAGGCCGTGCAATGAACCGTCGTGTATATGCTATCATCACTGGTAACAAATCTAGCACAACCGTTCAAACTAAAGACATGAATGCACAATAATTAGTTATTAAATAAAAAAAGCTACCCTCGTTGGTAGCTTTTTTTATTTTTATTATCCCCTATAAACTCAACTTAGATAAATTTAATCTATTTTTAACGATAAGATGTTATACTACCGCGTGTTTTAATTTCCCTTCCTAGCCGAATTTTCAAGAGCTATTTTTTTATGTCAGATTCAATCAAAAATCTTCGCAATATTGCGATTATTGCCCACGTTGACCATGGTAAAACTACTCTAGTCGATAAACTGTTACAACAATCAGGTACTTTTGGTGAGCGTGCCGCAGAAGTTGAACGCGTCATGGACTCTAACGCATTAGAGCAAGAGCGTGGTATTACCATTTTAGCCAAAAATACGGCGATCAAATGGACAAATCCTAAAGACGGCGTTGAATACCGTATTAACATCGTCGACACCCCCGGTCACGCCGACTTCGGTGGTGAAGTTGAACGCGTGATGTCGATGGTTGACTGTGTATTGTTATTAGTTGATGCCGTTGATGGTCCTATGCCACAAACCCGTTTTGTGACCTCAAAAGCATTTGCCCGTGGCTTAAAGCCAATCGTGGTGATTAATAAAATTGACAAACCAAGTGCACGTCCAGACTGGGTCATGGATCAGGTGTTTGATTTGTTTGATAATTTGGGTGCGACAGATGAGCAGCTAGATTTTCCCATCGTTTATACTTCTGCCATGAATGGTATTGCAGGGTTATCGCCTGACGAGCTTGCAGAAGATATGCAGCCATTGTTTGAAACCATCGTTAATGTTGTTGAGCCACCACAGGTGGATACGGACGGTCCATTCCGTATGCAGATTTCAAGCCTTGATTATGATAACTTCAAAGGTTTGATTGGCATTGGTCGTATTCAGCGTGGGTCGGTTAAAACCAATACGCCTGTAACGATTGTGGATAAAGAAGGTAATAAACGTAACGGCCGTATCCTACAAATCATGGGTTACCATGGTCTTGACCGTATCGAAGTACCTATGGCGCAGGCAGGTGATATCGTTTGTATCACGGGTATCGATGCGTTAAATATTTCTGATACTATCTGTGACCCACAAAATGTAGAAGCCTTACCACCGCTAAGTGTCGATGAGCCAACCGTATCGATGACTTTCCAAGTCAACAACTCACCATTTGCGGGTAAAGAAGGTAAATTCGTAACGTCGCGCAATATTCGTGAGCGTCTAGAACGTGAGTTAATTCATAACGTGGCACTTCGCGTAGAAGATACCGACAGTCCTGATAAATTTAAAGTATCAGGTCGTGGGGAACTTCACTTATCTGTATTGATTGAGAATATGCGCCGTGAAGGTTTTGAGCTGGGTGTGTCACGTCCAGAAGTGATTGTTCGTGAAATCGAGGGCGAGAAACAAGAGCCATTTGAAAATGTGATTTTTGACGTCGAAGAACAGCACCAAGGCGCGGTAATGGAGCAAATGGGCTACCGTAAAGGCGAATTAACCAATATGGAAGTTGACGGCAAAGGTCGTATCCGTATTGAAGCGGTAGTACCATCACGTGGTTTAATCGGTTTTCGCTCTGAGTTCTTAACCATTACCTCAGGTACCGGTATCATGACCTCTAGTTTCTCACATTATGGTCCTGTCAAAACAGGCGATGTGGCAAAACGCCAAAATGGTGTGTTGATTTCTATGGTGAATGGTACTGTATTGGGCTATGCGCTATTTAACCTTCAAGAACGCGGTCGTATGTTTGTATCACCGCAAACTGAAGTCTATGAAGGTATGATTGTCGGTCAAAACTCACGTAGCGATGACATGGTAGTCAATCCAACCAAAGCAAAACAGTTGACGAACGTGCGCGCCAGTGGTACCGATGATGCGATTATTTTAACGCCGCCAATCATTTTTACCCTTGAACAAGCGCTTGAATTTATTGAAGATGATGAGTTGGTTGAGGTAACACCAAAATCAATTCGTCTACGCAAAAAATACTTGACTGAAAATGAGCGTAAACGTAACGGTCGTAAATAATAGCGAGTGTACGCTATAAGACTTGCGAAAAAGCCTAACACTTATTTACAAAAAGCTTGTACCTGTTACAAGCTTTTTTAATTTAATCTACACACTGGCAAAGCAAAGGTTTAAAATTTTATACACTTCCTTATGATGATAAGGGCTTTTTGGTCAACGATTGTAGCAATTATTTTGAAGGTAGGAGAAGTAATATGAGTATGATGTCAGAATTTAAAGAGTTTGCCCTCAAAGGCAACGTGATGGATTTGGCAGTGGGTGTCATCATCGGCGGCGCATTTGGTAAAATCACCACGTCATTGGTAGAAGATATTATTATGCCGATTATCTCTGCGATTATGGGCGGCAGAATCGACTTTACCAATATGTTTGTGGTATTAGGTGATGTACCTGCAGGCACCGCCATGACGTATGATGCACTCAAAAAAGCGGGTGTGCCTGTGTTTGCTTATGGTAATTTTGTCACCATATTAATCAACTTTATTATTTTGGCATTTATTATCTTTATGTTGGTGAAAGCCATGAACCGCCTACGCCGTCAAAGCGAAGCGCAAGAAGCGGCTGCACCAGAACCTTCAGAAGAAGTACTATTGCTACGTGAAATCAGCAGTAAATTAAGCAAATAACGGTTTATAAAAAAGCTGACAGATTAAAATTTCAGCCCATGTTATTTATAAATGAAAAAAAGCCTCCATGATAACTGGGGGCTTTTTATTGATTGCTAATCAATCTACATTTTTTATTTATACATATTCATCAGTTAACGACAGTAAGGCAAGTTATGACAAAGCAGGTAATCGTGCTTGGTGCAGGAGTGGTGGGTGTCACCACTGCTTGGCAGCTTCGACAAGCAGGGTTTGAGGTAACGGTAATCGAGCGTGAAAGTAGCGCGGCATTGTCAACATCGTTTGCCAATGGTGGGCAAATATCTGTGTCACATGCCACGCCTTGGGCAAATCCTGATACACCCTATAAAGCGCTAAAATGGTTATTGCGAGAAGATGCGCCATTGTTGTTTCGCTGGCGTCGGTTGTTGGGTTTGCCGGGCAACGCGGGACAAGATGCAGCCCCTGATATGGCGCTGTGGCGATGGGGTTGGCAGTTTTTGCAGCAGTGCAATGCCAAAAGTGCCGATGCTAATTTGGTGCAAATGGTCAATTTAGGATTATACTCTCGGCAAGTACTGGGGGAGGTTAGGGCGCAAACAGGCATTGATTATGACTGTCTGACACGCGGTATTATGCATTTTTATACCGATCATGCGGAGTTTCAGGCAGCGGTAGCACCCACTAAACGGATGCAGCAATTGGGTTGTGATCGGCAAGTGATTAGTGTGGATAAAGCGATAGAACTAGAGCCTGCGTTAACTGGTATTGGCAAAGAATTGGTTGGGGCGACTTATACCGCACTTGATGAATCAGGGGATGCGCAAAAATTCACCCATCGCTTGGCAGCACTTTGTCAACAGCAAGGGGTAACATTTTTATTTAATACTGCCATCAAACGACTTGTTTATCATAACCAGCACATTGACGGTGTGGAAGTTATGTCCATTGATAGCAAAGATAATGCTGCTTTGCCAGCGCAGTCACAGATACTGTCCGCCGATGCTTATGTACTGGCGTTAGGCAGTTATAGTCCTGCCTCAGTCAAAGATTTGGGTATCAATCTACCCATCTATCCTGCCAAAGGCTATTCAGCTACGTACCCTGTGCTGCGACCCCATGAGACACCTTATGTGAGCTTGATTGATGATGAGTTTAAACTGGTATACTCGCGCTTAGGCGATCGCTTGCGAGTAGCAGGAACGGCTGAATTTAACGGCTTTAACCTTGAGCTTAATCCCGTTCGTTGCCAAGCGATTACGCGACGGGTGAGAGAGGTGTTTGGGGATGCGCTAGATTTGACCCAGCCAAATTATTGGACAGGGCTGCGACCGATGACACCGTCAAATGTGCCGATTATCGGTCGCGCGGTCAATCGTCAAGGACTTATTGATAATTTGTATCTCAACACGGGACATGGCACTTTGGGCTGGACGCACTCGAACGGCTCGGCAAAAGCGATTGCTGATATCATGCAAGGGCGCCAGCCACAAGTAAACTTTAACTTTGTGGGCTTGCAGGATTAAGGGATTGGGTTGGAATACTGGCAGATTTTGGAAAGGTCACAGTGAAGGTTGAGCCTGTGCCAACTGTAGAGGTGATATCCAAGGTGGCATGATGCTGATACAAGACATGCTTGACAATCGCTAGCCCCAAACCGGTACCCCCTGTGTCACGGCTTCGACCCGTGTCCACGCGATAAAAACGCTCGGTTAAGCGCTGAATATGGCGCTGCTCGATACCAATGCCATTGTCGGTCACGCTAAAACATACCCCCGCGTCACACTCATGCCAGCTAATACTAATCTCACCACCTTTTGGGGTGTATTTCATGGCATTGGTAATCAGGTTACTGAGCGCACTTCGCAGATAATCTTCATAACCCAAAATATGTAACGTGCTGTCGATGTGCAAATGAATCATATGGTCGTATGACTTGTTGTACATTTGCGCATCGTCAAACAATTGCATTAGCATTTTGGGAATGTCAATATCTTTGGGCTCAGTGGGCTTTTCATCGTTTTCTAGTCGAGATAATAATAGTAAGTCATTGATGATGTTATTCATGCGCTGACTTTGCTGCATCATCTGAGTAAACGCGCGAGCAATACGCGGATCTAAATCAGGCTGTTCACTCAAAGTCTCCACATACCCCATGATGACGGTAAGCGGCGTACGCAGTTCATGCGAAACATTTGCCACAAAGTCTTTTCGCATCTGTTCTAAGTGCTGAAAACGGGTGACATCATAAATCAGCAGTAATTTTTCTTGCCCAAATTTGGTAATCTTGCACTGCACATAGCGCTCGATATTAGATGGGCTATGGATACGTACACCATCGGGATAGTCTTCAATGTGGTGATAATATTGATGAAAAAGCGGATGACGAATAATGGTCAACACATTGCGACCTTGGTCGGGCGCTTTAAAATGAAAAAGCCGTTCGGCAGAGTTGTTCCACCATTCGATACAGTCGTTTTTGTCAATCAGAATAATCGAGTCTTGCAATGCACTCAGCGAGTCGCGCACTTTTTGCACCAGCGAAACGGTTTGCTGATGCGCCAATTTCTCTTGGCGATTGACTTGGTAGATATTACTGGCAATGACATTAAGGTTGGGCTCAAATGCAGGCGGCGGCTCATCGGGGTTTTTGTTATACCACGCTTTAAAGCGTTGTATCGACCATAAAAAATATAGCTGATACAAGCAAAGCCCTATCGCCAGTCCCCAACCCCAAAACCCTAATAGCCCGCCAATCAACAGCCCGGCAACCCCAGCTGTGACGACGGGTGAAATGCTCGCCCACATATTAATTTTTCTAGCATCCATTGAGACAGCTTACTATAGCGAAGTTGGGATAAGTTGGCAAAAATTTCAATGCGATTAATCAGGCTATTGTTAGTCGATTTTATTAGAAAAGCGATAGCCTGTGCCACGTACAGTTTGGATGTAGTCTGCAAACCCAAATGGCTCAAGCACTTTACGCAGGCGGCGGATATGCACGTCAATGGTACGATCTTCGACATACACATTGCCACCCCACACTTGATCGAGTAGCTGGGTGCGGGTATAAGCGCGCTCGGGATGACTCATAAAAAAAGCAAGTAGCCGATACTCTGTCGGTCCGATATCCACCGCTTTGTTATTGGCACTCACGCGCTGACTGGCAGGGTCTAGCGACAAGCCACCTACGTCAATGGGTTTTTCGCCTGACAATGCGCTACTACGGCGCAATACCGCTTTGATACGGGAAACCAATTCACGGGTGGAAAACGGCTTGGTGATATAGTCATCTGCCCCAGCGTCAAGTCCTTGAACTTTGTTGTCTTCTTCGCCTTTGGCAGTGAGCATGATGATAGGAATTTCAGAGAGCATTTCATCTTTCTTCAGGCGGCGGCATAAATCAATGCCTGATAGCCCATTGGGTAGCATCCAATCTAATAAGATGAGGTTGGGGCGATGATCGACCACCAAATGATGGGCTTGAGAGACTTCTGAGGCTTGCAAACAATCAAATCCTGCCATCTCTAGTGTGGTCACGATCATTTCTCGAATGGCAGGCTCATCTTCCACTACCAAAATAGTTTCATTTTTCATAAATTTCTCAAGCGATAAAAATAGGCAACTGTTTGTCAAAATAATTTTATGACAACAATATTACAATGCCCATATTACAACTTCAGAATATGACAAAAAAATGACAACGATAAGTTTTTAGGACTTTTATTTGTGGTGTTGTAAAAAATTCGGTGTTTGACTCAATTTTTGGTACTTAACACAGGTCGCATCACAGTTCAAAAATAAAATTTATCGGACCATCATTGCAACTGCTGACTTGCATGTTTGCGCCAAATTCGCCTGTCTGCACGGCCGCATATTGCGTCTTGGCATATGCGACTATCTGAGCAAACAAAGCTTTGGCAGTGTCGGGCGCCATCGCGGGCTTAAAATCAGGACGTCTACCCGATTGGGTATTGGCAAGCAGGGTAAACTGCGACACTAACAGTAAGCCGCCATTAACCTGTTGCACGTTTTTATCCATTTTGCCTAGCTCATTTTCAAATACGCGATAGGTGAGGATTTTATCAATCATTTTTTGCCCCATCGCAAGCGTATCATCATGCCCAAGTCCAAGGTAGACAAGTACGCCATGGGCAATCTCGCCGACGATTTGTTGTGGGTGAGGCGCTTGGTTGACTGCTACTTTGGCAAATTTCACCCGTTGTAATACTGCTTTCATAATTTTTCCTATCCGTCAGTTTGAGCGTAAGCGGCTTGACTCATAGCCTAAAGTTGAATATACCGTGATTCTAAGGGGGATTTTGATTATAATAAGCCAACTTTAAAATGCCAATCTCGAGTAACTTATGACCTTGTTTACGACGTTACAATCGCTTGTCCCACAACAAAAAATCAGTGAAATCGCAGGTCGTCTTGCCCAAAGCCGTCATCCGATGGTGAAAAAAACCTTTATTCGTACCTTTGCTTCGGTGTATGGCATCAAGCTAGAGGAATATGCGCGCGGTAGTTTTTCTCAGTATGACAGTTTTAATGATTTTTTTACCCGTGAGCTCAAAGACGGCGCGCGCAAGATTGATGATGACCCAAATGCGCTGATCTGTCCTGCAGATGGCATGATATCGCAATTGGGGCAAATCGATAAAGACCAAATCCTACAGGCCAAAGGCAAATCGTATGAAGTTGGGCAATTGCTCGCGGATTATGAACTTGGCAAAGCCATGCAAGAGGGGAGTTTTGTCACCGTGTATTTGGCACCGACCAATTATCACCGCGTGCATATGCCATTTGACGGTACTTTGGTAGAAACCATCTATGTGCCAGGACAGCTATTCTCGGTCAATAACGAGACCGCTGAAAACATTACCGATTTGTTCGCCCGTAATGAGCGCTGCGTGTGTGTGTTTGATACCGAATTTGGTAAAGCTTGCGTTGTGCTAGTCGGGGCGATGATTGTAGCAGGGATTGAAACAGTGGCCACAGGCAAAATCAAACGTAGCGATCGCGTGCAGCGTCAAACCCATCACATGACGTTGAAAAAAGGCGATGAGCTTGGGCGGTTTTATTTGGGCTCAACGGCGATTGTGGTATTACCAAAATCAGCGCGCATGGCTTGGGAGGCAGGTCTTTATAATTCAGTGCCGGTGACAATGGGGCAACGTCTCGGTACTTTTTTGCAGTAAGCTGTCAAGGTATTTGCTAAAAAAGGTAGCAAAGGCTGCCTTTTTTATGGGGTGTTTTAGCCAATTTGCATGGGTTGATTGCTCACATAAACTAAACGATAACGAAAAATATTTTAGGAAAATTTGTTTATAATAGCCGACTTATGATTTTTATCTGCTCTTTTATTTAGACGCGCTTTTTTATTTAAATTGATCACTATGAACCTACCACCAACACCGCACCCTAAGCCATCGCACGAGTTAGACTATCCAACCGTTTGGATTATGATTTTGGGGTTGATTATTGCTATCGGTCCGCTGTCGATTGATATGTATTTGCCGGCTTTGCCCAGTATGGCACAAGATTTTGGCGTGGCAACAGCTTTTATGTCCAATTCGGTGCCTGCCTATTTTGTGGGATTGGTGGTCGGGCAGTTGTTTTATGGTCCGATTTCGGATCGGATTGGGCGCATCAAGCCCTTGTATGTGGGCATGGTACTGTATGTGATTGCTTCGGTGATGTGCGCCACCACCACCAATGAATACGTGCTGTTTGTCTCACGAACGCTGCAGGCATTAGGCGCGTGTGTGGGAACGGTGGTGTCGCGAGCGATGATTCGTGACCGCTTGCATCCCAAGCAAATGGCAAAGGCATTTTCGCTGATGGTCCTAGTGATGGGGATTGCGCCGATTTTGGCACCAAGCTTGGGGTCGTTGCTGTTAAAAGTCGCCAGTTGGCGGATGATTTTTTGGTTTTTGGCAGGGTTTGGTGTTTTAAATATCGTGCTGACCCGGCTGTTTTTGCATGAAACCTTGACCGATGAGTTTCGCAACAACCGTCCGATGAATGACGTGCTCAGTCAATACTGGGATTTGCTTAAAGATACCCAGTTTAATTATCCTGCGATTGGCGCAGGGCTGCTGATGGGTTCGATGTTTGTGTATATCAGCGCCGCACCTGAGCTAATTATGGAAGGGTATGGGGTCACGCCGCAGCATTTTAGCTGGATTTTTGGCATGAATGCGGCAGGTTTTATTGGGTTGACACAGGTCAACCAATGGCTGGTGAACCGTTATCGTCTAGTCAGTTTGCTGCGATTTGGGGCGGTAATACAAGTAATTGCAGCAGGGTGTTTGATGCTGCTAGGCTTAGTCTTTGGCACGCAAGCTTGGCTACCGTTGGTGCTCGCCAGTATTTTTTGTTGTATTGCAGGGTTAGGACTCACTCAGCCCAATTCAGGTGCCATTGCTTTGGCATTTCAAAAACGCCGCGCTGGCATGGCGAGTGCCTTGCAAGGCTCACTCAACTTTGTCGTCGGTATTTTTGGCGGATTAGTATTAAATATCCTGCCCTTTAATCCGGTCGCCAAGCTAGGTATTACCATGTTTATGCTGATGACTATCGGCGCATTTTTGGTATTTCAAATCGACAAAAATCTCGATGTGGCGGATGTGGACTAAGGATTAATCAAACCGATACACATCCATACCCAAACTAAAATGGGCAAAACTTTCATGCACGATGCTCATCTTTGAGCCTGCGCCCGCCGCAAAAAATAACGGCAATAAATGCTCAGGGGTGGGGTGATTGTGACGAGCAAATGGATGTGACCGCCAATCTAAAGCCGTTGGCATATGTTGTTTGAGTTGATGAATCAACCAATATTTAAATTCACGTGCCTCAGCATCCACCTCAGCACTATCAAACTGTACCTGCGCCAAATTATGGGTGACACTGCCAGAGCCGATGATTAATACTTGCTCTGCCCGCAGCGGCGCCAATAAAGCCCCCAGCTGAAAACACGCATAACTATCAAAATGCTGCGGCAGCGAAAGCTGCACAATCGGCACATCTGCCTGCGGATACAAATGCACCAGTGGCGACCATACCCCATGATCAAATGGACGCAGTCGATTGACGGAGGTGCTAACGCCCAAACTCTGCAACTGCTGTGCCAGCTGCTCGGCAATCAGGCTATCGCCTTTGACAGGATAATCAATTGTATACAGTTTCTTTTGAAAGCCGCTAAAATCATGCCAAGTAGCGGGGGCCGCATTGCCATTGATTTCTAGATGCTGGCTTTGCCAATGCGCAGAGATGATGATAATCAAGCGTGGTTTTGGCAGATTTTGCCCAAATTTATTCAGCGCTTGGGTAGTACGGTTGTTTTCGATGGCAATCGTCGGCGCCCCATGTGAGATAAACAAACTGGGCAAGGTATAAAGCGGGTACGGTGTTTTGGGTAAAAATGGCTGCAGGCTGATTGGTTGTTTTTCGGTTTTTTCCATCAATTTTCTTAAAGTTGCAGTGATAAATAGAAATGATAACGAATTAATAAGGATTAACTAAAAAGGATTAATAGGTTAAATAAGGGAAAAATTCGCAAAAACAAGCCATGTCAGCGATTGCATACATAATCAAACATAACAGGTTAACTGGAAAAAATTAAAAATAATCACCACGGTGATACGGATGATGATGGATAATGGTCATAGCGCGGTACAGCTGCTCCATCAGTAGCACACGCACGAGCGGATGCGGCAGGGTAAGATTGGACAGCGACCATTTGAATGTCGCATGGGCTAATACCTCTTTTGAAATGCCATCAGCACCGCCAATCACAAACGCCATATCATCACCCAGCTGCATGGCTTCGCCAACTTTAGCGGCTAACGCTTCGGTTGATAGATTCTTACCGCGGACGTCTAGGCAAATCAGTTGTTCGCGTTTGCCTGCTGAATTTTTGGCTTGGTGCGCTTGCAGAATTAGCCCGCCTTCGGTGATGGCATATTTTTCAAGCTCGGCAGGCGAGGGGTTTTTGGCACGTTTGCAGGCGGGGATTTCAACGATTTCGGTGCTAAGCATAGGCTGAATACGTTTATAATAGTCGTCAAATCCCGTCTGCACCCAAGCTGGCATTTTTTGTCCAACGGCTAAAATTCTTGCTTTCATGGGTTCCCCTTTGTTATCTTTTGACCAATCTATGTCTATGTCACTGTGGCGATTCACCGTTAGCCATTGAACACTCATTATCTAAGCCAACTATATTTTCGCTATCGAAGCCAGCTATATTAAGGCTTAATTAAAACTTAAAACGAACCATTTAAAAACCCACCATTTAAAAACGCTTGCAACGCACCCATATACAATGCGATAAAGCCTAAAAACCCAAGCTGAGCTAAAGCCTGAACTAAAGCTAAGCTGAGCAACAAAATTTTAACATGATTTTATCGCTATGATGGATAATACTTCCCCTAGCATTTAACGAAAATGATAAAATAATTTGACTGACAAAGTTTAAATGACAAATTTTAAATGATAAGAAAAGACGACAACAATATGAAAAATTGGCAAGACCCCAATGCCGCTGTTGAAGCAGCCAACTATGACAACCCGATTCCAAGCCGTGTACTGATTTTACAAACCCTACTTGAGCGCGGACAAGCTACCCAACACGAGCTTGCGACGATTTTTGATTTAGATGACGACGAGTACGACGCACTGGGCAACCGCTTAAAAGCCATGCTGCGTGATGGACAATTAAGCCGTGATGCCGACGGGGGCAATCCTTATATTTATCGCCCACTGACTGACAATGATGCCGTGACTGGCGTGGTCGCTGCCCATGCCAAGGGCTTTGGCTTTGTCGTGCTTGACGATATGCCGGATTTATTTTTGAATGAAACTGAAATGCGCTGGGTATTTCATGGCGATAAAGTAAAAGCCATCGCCACTAGCACCGACAACCGTGGTCGTATGATGGGTCGTGTGTTGTCGGTGGTGTCCCATGCCCAGCTACAATATATCGGTAAACTTGCAAAAGATGACGATGGTTACTTTGTAGAACTCATTAGCCCAAACAATCATCAACCGATTACGGTGACGGAAGAAAACGTCGAAGCGCTACAACTCAAAATGGGTGACCCCGTCAAAGTCGATATCATCGACTATCCTACCCAACATGAATACGCGACGGGGAAAATTACTGAAAGCTTGGTCGATGATAACGAGCGTGAATTGATTATCAAAACCACGCTGCTAAATTACGATATTCCCCATGAGTTTAGCCCAAACGTCATGCAGCAAGTCGATGCGTATAAAGAGCCGACACAAAAAGACTATCAAGACCGTATCGACTTACGTTCCTTGCCACTAGTCACTATTGATGGCGAAGATTCGCGTGACTTTGATGATGCTGTCTATGCCGAAAAACGTCGCGGCGGTGGCTATCGCTTGGTCGTCGCGATTGCCGATGTCAGTCATTATGTGACTGCCAACTCAGTACTTGACCAAGAAGCCTATGAGCGTGGTACATCGGTGTATTTCCCGCATTTTGTGGTGCCGATGCTCCCTGAAAAACTCTCCAACGGTCTTTGCTCTTTAAACCCAGGTGTTGACCGCTTGTGTATGGTAGCCGACATCATACTATCGCGTAGCGGCAACGTGACCAGCTATCAGTTTTATCCAAGCGTGATGCACTCTCAAGCACGATTGACTTATAACCAAGTCAATGATTATTTTGCCCAAGCACAAGGGGAAACGCCCAAAGCCGAAGTGCCTGTCACTATCACCGGTAATAAAGCGGTCAAAAAATCAATCGATGTGCTGTATGATTTGTACAAAGTGCTATTGGTCAAACGCGAACAGCGCCATGCGATGGAATTTGAAACCCAAGAGACTTATATCAAGTTTGATGAAGCAGGCAAAATTAGCGCCATTGTGCCGCGGACGCGTGGTGAATCGCATAAGCTCATCGAAGAGATGATGCTACTTGCCAATACCTGCGCGGCTGAATTTTCGCTCAAGCATGAATTGCCGGTTTTGTATCGCAATCATGATACCCCAGAGGCAGAAAAAGCCGCTCGCGTCAGTGACTTTGTGAAGCATTTTGGTTTGTCATTTCCTGAAGAAAACCCGACACAGGCAGATTATCAGCGTATCATTGAAGCGACACGCGAACACCCTGATGCGATTAGTATCCATAGCGTGCTACTGCGCTCGATGCAGCAAGCCAACTATGCACCGACTAATATCGGACACTTTGGGCTTGCGTATGAGGCATACAGCCACTTTACCTCACCAATTCGCCGTTACCCCGACTTGATGCTACACCGTGCCATCAAAGCGAAAGTGACTGGCAAAAAAGCGCCGCTGCCAGATTGGTCGCTAGAAGATGCCGCTGAACACACCTCAATGACAGAGCGCCGTGCCGATGAAGCCAGCCGTTTTGTTGAGCAGTGGCTCAAAGCCCATTATATGAAAGACCATATCGGTGAAGAATTTGATGCGGTGGTTACCACAGTGACCAATTTTGGCCTGTTTGTGACGCTTACCGATTTATTCATTGATGGCTTGATTCATATCTCGCATTTGGGCGAAGATTACTTTGTATATGATGACAAGGCGCAGCAGTTATTCGGTGAAAAATCAGGACTGGTGTTTGGAATCGGTGATAAAATCCGTGTCAAAGTCGCTGCCGTCAATATGGAGACCCAGCAGATTGATTTTGATTTGGTGGCACAGCTGGAAAAATCGTCATTTAATAATCGCGGTAAGGGCAAAAGTCGCGGTCAATCGCAAGCGGCCTCTAATTCTGTTCAATCCAATCCCAATGCGCCATCTAATCCTAACGCTCAATCTAAGCCAAATGAGAACGTCAGGAAAGCAAAAAGCGCTAAAAATAAAAGTAACGCGCGCAACAAATCTCGTTAATGGAAAAAGGGCAATACAATTTGCCCTTTTTTTATCGTTCAGACAAATACCTGCTAGAACAAAAAACGTCTTTGCCTACTTAATCTTAGCTATTTAATAATAGCGACTTAATATTAGCCACTTGATGCGCTTTAACCAGTCTTGCTTGGCGGTACTAGCAGCTAATACGCCAAGTTATTATTGCGTGGTTTTTTCTGCGCTTGCCAAATTATTGGATGACGTTTGGGCGGCTTGATTCAAATCTGTTGTTGCCTTATCAATCGCTTGTTTAGGCTGCTCGCCAATCGATGACGTATCGTTTGATGCTATGGCTAAGGGCGCCGAGGCGGCACTACTATTGGCTTGGTTTGACGCAATGACTTGCTGGGTACGATGTGATGATATGAGGTTAAAAATAGTGAGTGCGGTGATGCCTAATATCGCAAAAATAATGAGTAATTTTGGTTGCATGGGGGTTTCCAGTGTAGCGTCAATTTGGCTAACCGACGTGTAAAGCCTGACGTCTAAAGCCTGTGGCCTAAAACGTCAAATCGGGTTTCGCTGGGACAAAAATTGACAGTCATGTCTATAAAAATTGCTATGCTACCTTTCTGCAAAAATCATGCAAATTTAATCTGTTAATCTTTTAATGCTTAATCTGTCCGTAAACTAACTTCGGCACTAACCGGCAAATGGTCAGAGAGATTTGACCAAGGTTGTCCCTTATGCACCCAAGCACGGTGTACTTGTAGATTGCGCACATAGATACGGTCAAGGCTTAATACCGGGAGCTTGGCAGGGAAGGTGGGTAGTAATTTGCCATGGTGGGTCAGCACGGCTTCTTGTAAATTAAGGTCACAGCCAAGCTTTTGACAGGATAATTTTTTCCAGTCATTGAAGTCGCCTGCCAATATCAGCGGCGTGGATTGGTCGATTTCGTTATTGATATACTGGCTTATCACCTCATATTGTTTTTCACGGTCATTTTCCCTTAAGTTTAGATGCGCGCAAAGCACGATAATGGGCGTATGCCAGCCTTTGGGCTGGATTTCGCAGTGCAATACACCACGCTGCTCAAGGCGGCTTACTGTGATATTGACATTGTGTTTGGGGTCGAGCGGATGGCGACTTAGCACCGCATTGCCATGATGACCGTGGTTATATTCGACGTTTTTGCCATAGCTGTTTTCAAGCTTTAGATACTCGCCAAACCATTCATGCTGGGACTGGTCGGGAAATTCATTATATTTCACCACGCGTTTGAGATTTTGACCTTGGACTTCCTGCAAACAAATAATATCAGATTGCACTTGGTCAAGTGCAGCAGCGATGCCTTCCATTTTGACAAAACGATTGAGGGGTGACATGCCTTTATGGATGTTATAACTGGTGATGATTAGGCTGTTTTTTGGTGGTTGGGCGCCTGCTACTTGTTTAGACACTACTTCGTTTGATGCTACTGGGTTAGGTGTTATTTTTTTAGGTGTTAGTGAGCGCATAATAAAATCACAGTGATAAACATGGCATTATTTTAACGTGAAATTGTACCGCTGGCTTGTTTTGACAAAAAATTGTCACAATATAATGGTTGTCGACATTTATGTCGCAAATGTATTTTGCAAAGCTGTGTAGCAAAATGGGGTTGCTTTGCCAAGCGTTGCGGTTTTTATGCTAAAATTTTGGGCAATGACGACTTTTACTCTCAATCATCAACGAGCGATAAAAAATTGGAAAACAGTATGACCAACGATGTAGAAAATCCGACAGAAAATTTGCACCTTGTTGAATTTAATCAATTAGCGCTTGAGCGACTCAAGACGGCAATCGATGAGGCGTTGGCGAATGGACATGCGTTTTTAACTATGCTCGATGATGAAGCTGGGCTTTATAACCTCGATAACAAAGCTGGGCAAGCTAATAGCCAAGTTAACGATGCATACCTCAGCAGCCAGCAAGCGCTCAATGATATCATCGCCTTTGACCATGTGAATTTAGCATTGGACCGCAGTTGGGGCTTGCTATCGCACTTAAATAGCGTGGTCAGTGATGAGCCAATCCGTGCGCTGCATCATGCATTATTGCCCGCGCTTTCTGCCTACGGCACGGCGGTTGGTCAACATCTCCCGCTGTATCAACGCTATCAGCGTGTGGTGAGCGATCAGTCATTTTTTGAGCGCTTAGAGCCGGCGAGACAACGCTCATTGACCTTGGCGCTACAAAGTTTTGAGTTATCCGGTGTGGGTTTAGCGGAGGCGCAAAAACAGCAATTTGCCACGCTTGCCAGCGATTTATCCACGCTATCGGCTAAATTCTCCGATAATGTGCTCGATGCCACCCAAAGCTACTTTTTACCGTTAAGCGAATCGCAACTGGCAGGACTGCCTGAGTCTGCGCTTGCCATGCTTGCAGATGCGGGCAGGCGATACACAGAAAAATTCCCGGAGCAAGTATTGGCAACGCCTTATGTCGCGACACTTGATATCCCAGTTTATCTTGCGGTGATGACCTATGCCGATGACCGCGAGTTACGCGAAACCTTGTATCGTGCGTATGTCACCCGTGCCTCTGAATTATCAGCGCAGCCAGAATTTAACAATGCCGATATCATGGCGGATATCTTGGCAAAACGCGCGCAAAAAGCCCAGTTATTAGGCTATGACAATTTTGCTGAGTTATCGCTTGCCACCAAAATGGCGGACAATGTCGACACTGTAGAGCAATTTTTACGGGATTTGGCAGACAAGGCGCGACCCTTTGCCATGCAGGATTTAAAACAACTGCAAGTTGAAGGTTTGGCGTTTGGCATCGGTGATGAGGGCGATGAGGTGCGACCTTGGGATACGGCGTATCTGGCAGAAAAAGTCAAACAACGTCAATTTAATCTATCGCAAGAACAAGTGCGTCCGTACTTCCCAGTGCCGACAGTCATCGCAGGCTTATTTGAGATTGTGCAAAAACTGTATGGCATTCAGATTGAAGATAAAACTGCAAGCACGCAGCGCTGGCATGATGACGTGCGTTTTTATCAAGTTTTTAATGAAAACCAGCAGCTTATCGGTGGTTTTTATTTTGATTTATATGCCCGTCCTGGTAAACGCGGTGGCGCATGGATGAGTGGCTTTCAAGCGCGTTATCAACACGATGATAGCGGTTATCAGCAGTTACCCGTTTGTTTTATGGTGGCAAACTTTACCCCTGCGCCAACGGGTGCACAGCGCGGCAAACCCAGCTTATTAACCCATGATGAAGTGTTAACGCTCTTTCATGAGTTTGGACATGGGCTGCACCATCTGCTCACTGAAGTGAATGTTGGCGATGTGGCAGGCGTGAATGGCGTCGAATGGGATGCAGTTGAGCTACCCAGTCAGTTTATGGAAAACTGGGCATGGCACCCTGAAGGGATAGCATTAATCAGCCGTCATGTCGATACGGGTGAAACGTTGCCAGAGAGCATGCTACAAAGTATGCTCGCTGCCAAAAATTTCCAAAGCGGCATGCAAACCCTACGCCAACTGGAGTTTGCGCTATTTGATTTGTTATTGCATGCCAAAACCCCAGCACCCGATTATCCCCAGTTATTGGCGTTACTCGACAGCGTGCGTGCTGATGTGTCGATTATGCCGACCGCCAGTTATAACCGTTTTGCCAACGGCTTTAGCCACATTTTCGCAGGGGGCTATGCGGCAGGGTACTATTCTTACAAATGGGCAGAACTGTTGTCAGCCGATGCGTTTAGCAAGTTTGAAGAAACCAGTATTTTTGATAAAAACGCTGGCAAATCCTTCCGCGATAACATTTTAGCCAAAGGCGGTAGCCAATCTGCAAAAGCCAACTTTGAGGCATTTCGCGGTCGTGAAGCCCGTATTGATGCGCTGTTACGCCACTCGGGATTTTTAACCAGCAGCTATGATGAACTGCTGAGCGATGACACCGATAACGCCAACACCCAAGCTTGGTAACACGGTTGCCAAAATACAGGCTAGTAAAAAGAAGAAGCTATGAGATATCAATCCAATCGCCCCAAACGTCAATTTTTGGCGGGGGTGGCTTGTCCAAGCTGTAAAGCACTGGATAAAGTTGTTCAGATTCAGCTATATCAGCCCGAGTATGATGAGTATATCGAGTGTACGGCATGTGGTTATACCGAGCGTCGCCCAACACCCGATGAGATCATTGACATTCAGCAATCCAATCATCAGGAAACCGTTCATTATGGCGACGATGGCGCGGTTATTGTTAGGTTTAAATAAGCCAAGTTTAAGCGGTTTGGGTAAATTTTGACAAGGTTAACGAGTTTAAATGCCCTTGATACAATTAGGGTGGTCAAAGTATGGCGGTCAAAGTAGGTTTTTGTCTCAAACGTTGTTATTTTTGATTGCGGTTTGTTATAGTAACAAGCAAACGAATGTACACCATCATTTTCATGCCAGCTTGGCATATACATCGCTAGCATTAAATCGTACAGACATCTGACCCGCCCGACATGGATAGGGATATTGACCCAACATGAAATTATTTAGCCTAAAAAAAGACAATAACTCTATAGCCTCTACAGCCCCGACTAGCAAAGATGCCCATCCATCATCACAGCTGGCTGAAAATCCAATGATAGGCGTGTCAGATAATCCGTTGCCGCTTGGTACGACTAATCAGCCGCCGATGCAAGCGACTAACTACCCAGACATACCTCCAGACACATCCCTAGAAAAGACAGCAATCAAAAATGCGTTTTCGCTAGATACCATTGATTTAAACCAGTTGGAAGACGAATTACTTCATGGCAAAACGGACTATACGGCAGATAACACAAAAGCGGCTGATACCCTCGCACCCAAAAAGCTCAGTTTTGATGATTTTGATTTGGATGAGCTACCCAGTGATGTTGAACCCTACATCACTGTGACTATCGAAGACACTGCCAATACATCAACAGTGTCACAGCCGGTACCGTCACAGACAACCGATAACGCGCTGATATTTGATATTGATAACCTACCGCTAGAAGTTAAGCCAGACCCAGACCTAGAACTAAGTCTAGAATCAGACCCCCATAACGCGCAACCACAGCCCATCGCATCACAAAGTAATGATGAAAATAGTGATGAAAGTAATGATAAAAAAATTATCGAGACTATCGAGGCTATCGAAACGATGCCACCCGTCGTGTTAACCAAAACAGAACCCGAAAGTAAAGCGGTTATCGCCCAGACGCCAAACCCATTTTTAAGACCGCCAAGTCAACCACTAGCGAAACGGACGGTAAAAAAAAGCAATCAACTTGGGTTACTAGTGGGTGCAGGGTTGGCAATGGCTGCCTTAGCATGGTTTTTTATGGGGCAGTCAAGCGAGCCCAACAAATCCACCGCGCAGTCACAGATGCAGACACAGACGCAGACCCAAGCACATGCAACAGCCGAAACTACAGCGCCTATAGTAAAACCCCAAGCTAGCGCTAGCTTGCCTGCCGCGTCAACCGTCGTAGTGGATGCTAACTCTAGCTCAGCCCATGCGACCCCAGCACTACCGGCAATCACGCCAGAAGAAATTCTTAAGCCGACACTTCCTGAAGATCCGGCGCTTGCCAAAGAAGAGCTGAGTCGATTGTCAGAGCAGAGCGCGCAGCTAAAAGAGCAAGAAACCATGATGCAAGACCAGCTGCGTATGATGAATGAGCTGAGTAGTAAAAAAGAAGAGCGTATCCAGCTGCTAGAACAGCAAGTTGCAAAGCTTGAGCAGCAAAAAGCCGCCAACAAATAAGCACCCACAAATAACCACCAATAAACAACTGGAAAGCTAAGTAGTGCTGACCCAAGTCGATAAAAAAACCTTGTTTCAAGACCGCTATCAAGCGCTCATTATGCCCGTCCCGGTATCAGGTGTTTTTCGTCATCGCACCTTACTTAAATACCAATCGCTGTATCCTGAGCATTACACCGTTTACAAGCAAGCCTGTGAGCGTTCGCAGCTGTTACTTGGTGATGTGTTACAGTTTACGCCGCAGCGTGATTTGGCGGGTATGGCAGTCGGTGGGGCGTTATCAAAGCCACAGTTCATCGTGGATATGGCAATCACAGAATTTGCCGAAAATCCGCCGCATGTTGAGTATATCGTGTCAGCGTTACAAAGGTTAGAGAAAATTATGTTCGATTGGGGACGGTATCAAGGTATTCGCCGTGTGGCGATATTGGCAAGTGATGAGCTTATTGTGCCAAAGGATAAAAGTTTTGATGACGATATATTGCCACTGTTTGAAAAATACCTTCAGCCTGTGAGTAGTTTGAATGTGGTGGTTTATCGCTAACGCTATTAGTTTAAATAGTTTTTAAGGGTTAGGATTTTATCGAGGGCTACTCAGTGATTCATTGTCGCCATCGGTATATTGCAAGTAGTAAAATGTTAACGCGGTCAAAACCTTCTCATCATCGGGCATTTTTTCTAATTACTGTAATGATGGTTTCATAGCGTTTGCCAAAATTTGTCCCAAAAAAACCGCTTTACCTTACGATAAAGCGGTTTTTAATTTTTGATAGCTACATTTTAATAAAACTATTCAGCCGCTGGCGTTTCAGTATCAGCAGGTGCAGCTGGCGCGATGGTTTGATCCACGCCTTTCATGGTGAGCTTAATGCGACCACGGTTGTCGATATCTTGTACCAGTACATTCACCATTTGACCTTCTTTTAGCACATCATTCACATTCTCGATACGCGCATCAGAGATTTGTGAGATATGCACCAAACCGTCAGTGTTAGGTAATACATTGACAAACGCACCAAACTCAACAATACGAGCCACTTTACCTGTATAAGTCTTGCCGACTTCTACTTCTGCCGTAATCGCCTCGATTTTAGCAATCGCGGCTTTGGTCGCGGCTTTGTTTTCACCAAAGATACGAATGGTACCGTTGTCATCAATATCAATCACTGCGCCTGTTTCTTCAGTCAGTTGGCGAATGGTTGCACCACCTTTACCAATCACGTCACGGATTTTTTCAGGGTCGATATCAATTACCGCAAAGTTTGGTGCATGGGCGTTGATTTCTTTACGGCTGGTTGCAATCACTTCATTCATCGCATTTAAAATATGGATACGACCCGCATGCGCTTGGTGCAGGGCTTTTTCCATAATCTCTGGGGTGATACCTTCGATTTTGATATCCATCTGTAGGGCAGTCACGCCATTGGCAGAACCCGCGACTTTAAAGTCCATATCGCCTAGGTGGTCTTCATCACCCAAGATGTCAGACAGCACAGCAAAACGCTCGCCTTCTTTAACCAGACCCATTGCGATACCAGCAACAGGCGCTTTTAGTGGTACGCCGGCATCCATTAACGCCAGTGATGCGCCACAGACAGATGCCATTGATGATGAACCATTGGATTCGGTGATGTCAGATACGATACGAATCACGTATGGGAAACGGTCACTATCTGGCAGCATAGCCTGTACACCGCGGCGTGCTAGACGACCATGACCGATTTCACGGCGTTTTGGACCGCTGTCACGACCCGTTTCGCCCACTGAATAACTTGGGAAGTTATAATGCAGCATGAAGTGGTCTTGTTTGGTGCCCGCAAGGGTGTCAATCATGTTCACATCACGGCTGTTGCCAAGCGTGGTGGTAACGAGTGCTTGCGTTTCACCGCGCGTAAATAGCGCTGAACCATGCGTGTAAGGCAGTACGCCAACTTGGATGTCTAGGGCACGGACAGTTTGTAAGTCACGACCATCGATACGGGGTTTGCCAGACAAAATATTGTCACGTACCGTACGGTATTTTAGGGTCTCAAATAGTTCTTTGATTTGTGCCACGTTGTCGGCGTAGCCTTCGGCTTCTGCGTCACCGGCTAAGGCTTCAATGGCTTGGTTTTTGATTTCATCAAGGCGAGTATAACGGCTGGCTTTTTCGCTGATGGTATACGCTTCTGAAATCGCTGCAGCAAATTGATTTTGTAGGGCAGTTTCTAAGGCTTCGTTGACGGCAGGGGCAACGAATTGGTTTTTTTGTACGCCAACTTCTTTGGCAAATTCATTAATGGCATCAATCACGACTTGTTGCTGCGCGTGACCGTATAGTACCGCGCCAAGCATTTGGTCTTCTGATAGTTCTTTGGCTTCAGATTCGACCATCAATACCGCAGACGACGTACCCGCAACCACCAAATCAAGCGAGCTTTGTTTTAGCGCTTCATGGTTTGGGTTTAGTACATATTCATCGTTGATAAAACCGACACGTGCTGCACCAATCGGACCATTAAATGGCGCTGATGAAATCGCCAATGCCGCTGAAGTACCAATCATCGCTGCGATATCAGCATCTTGTGTTTTGTCTGACGAAATCACCGTGGCGGTCACTTGGATTTCGTTGAAGTAGCCTTCTGGGAACAATGGACGAATCGGGCGGTCAATGAGGCGTGAAGTCAAGGTTTCCATCTCAGATGGGCGCCCTTCGCGTTTGCCATAGCCACCTGGGATTTTACCAGCAGCGTACATTTTTTCTTGGTAGTTGACGGTCAATGGAAAAAAGTTTTGACCCGCTTGCGCCTCGTCTTTTACCACAACAGCGACTAGCACAGAGACGCCGCCCATGTGCACGACCACTGAATTAGCTTGGCGTGCGATACGACCCGTTTCTAACGTAACTTGTTGATTACCATATTGGAATTCTTTAGTAATGATATTAAACATAATGCGGTTTTATCCTTTGTGTGATGAAATAGGGCGATTTAAGTTTTAGTAATAGCCCCTAACGTTTGTGTTCTTTTCAAAAAATACAAACGTTAGAAGCAATCTACCAATTCGCCTGATAGCAGCCTTAAATCAGCCTAAATTAAAAAATACTTTGAAAAAAGTAAGTGTAAACTGCAATTGTGAAGGCACAATGCGTTGTCTATTTTACCTAGTTTTGTGGCGAATCACCACCTTTTAACTGCGCTTTAACCACTAATAGCAAGCGATGGGTAATGACTAAGCTAACAGGTAGGGTAAAAGTGAAAAAAATTCGCTAAAAATATTGAACCCATAAAAAAGCGGCTACCCAAAAGCAGCCGCTGATTGAATAAAGCTCATAATGCGCTGATAAATTAGCGACGTAAGCCTAATTCATTGATGAGTGCAGTATAACGGTTTGCATCTTTACGTTTTAAGTAGTCAAGTAACGTACGGCGTGAGTTAACCATACGAATCAAACCACGACGGCTGTGATGGTCAGCTTTGTGTGCTTTAAAGTGTGGTTGTAAGTCATTGATACGCGCCGTTAATAATGCCACTTGAACTTCAGGTGAACCTGTGTCGTTTTCAGCGCGTTGGAATTTTGCGATTACGTCTGCGCGGTCTTGGTTAGTCAACATAATATTTTCCTAGCTTTTTTAGCATAAAATGAGAAGCCTAATCGGCTAACTATCGAGTCGATTAGTGTAAAAAAATCAGGATAACCACGCTTCTCAGTAGTTAACCGTCAAAAAGGAGCATTATTTTACCAAATATTACCCAATAAAAAAACCCTAATTTGCATTAGGGTGTTGAATTTATTAAGGCTTTCAATAGATTCAAGCTTTCAATTTACTGATTGCCCGTGGGCTGTTTGGGGGTTTCGCTATGCAGACGGTCAAGCTGCTCTTGTGGCGCGGTGGTGAGTTTATCAGAAGTCACTTCGTCCGCATCATTAGGCGTAGTATCGGCAACAAACGTCGCGTCAGGCGCTTTCTTGTCCATTTTATCAATATCTGTCATAGTAGTGGGTTGCATGGCAATCTCCTTTTCTTATGCTTATTCAAGCTTATTTAGTCAGTGCTTGGTCAATGGCTTCAGTAAAATCTGGAATATCTTCAGGTTGACGACTGGTAATCAAATTACCATCTATCACCACTGATTTGTCTTCAAACTGCGCACCTGCATTTTTTAGGTCAACAGCGATGGTTTTATAAGCGGTTAATTTTTTACCACGAGCAATTTCAGTATCCGCAAAAATCCACGGGGCATGACAAATCGCTGCGACAGGTTTACCGGCATTCATGAACGCTTTTACCATCGCTTGTGCATCGGTATTTGCCCGCAACACATCGGCATTGGCACCGCCACCTGGTAATACAATCGCATCATAATCGGCTGCATTGGCTTCACCAATTAATAAATCAGCGGTAAAGGTGTCAGCAGGGTCAGTATGATTAAGCCCGCGCACTTGTTTTTGGGGTTGTGTGGTGATTAAAGTGGTTTGGTGTCCTTTAGCTTTAAGCAGGTCATTGGTTTGGGTATATTCAACTTGTTCAAAGTCGGTATCAAGTAAAATAGCAATCTTAGCCATGGTAATTATCCTATTATTTCATTATTTGAGTTAAAGAAAAAAATTGTTGTTGTTATCGATTCATCTGTAAGGTACGCGCTTTATTTTGAGATTATTATTTGATTTTTATTTTATTAATCATATTTTTATTAATTATATAAAGGTATCTAAATAAACCGCTGTTTGTTCTTTATTAGCAAAGCTTGCTAAGCAAAGAACCAAATGAATCAACACCACTAAGAATAAAAAAATCGCGGGATAAAAACTGCTAGCAAAGCGTCACGTTTTGTATCAATGCATAAAAAACGTACTCGCTTTGTGACATCACACCGCTCATTGAGCAAATTATGTGAATACAGCAAAAAATTAGCAAGATGATAAGTTTACTGACTTACTGTGGCTGGTTTAAATTAACTAGCTTCAGCGGTTGTAAACGACCATTGGGTTCAAGTAGCCCTGTACCCAAAAATTGCTGATGGTCGTCAAACAAGCGAAAAGTTTGATTGGCGGTTAAGATAAGCTGCTGAGTTAACATCGTCGTTTTGACATTTAAGCGTTGACCTTGCCGGATGCGCTTTGATTGGCTATCGTCTAATAGCAGACTTGGCAATGAGCGAACGCAGGCATCCACCGCTAATAGCTTATCAAGCCGCGCTGCAATATCGAGCGCGGCAAAATCGGCTAATGTGATGGCATTAGCAATCTCAAAATCGCCCGTCTGTATACGTCTAAGCGCTGTCAGATGTCCTAGCGTCCCCAGCGCTTTGGCTATATCTTCAGCTAGCACGCGCACATAAGTGCCTTTGGAGCAAGTGACGGTTAATTGCAATTGTTGAGCGGATAGGGGAGTAAGTGACAGCTTATAAATGGTGAGAGGACGTGCTGCACGCTCCACTTCAATACCTTCACGCGCTAGTTCATACAGTTTTTTGCCGTCTTTTTTGAGCGCGGAGTACATGGGCGGAACCTGCATTATCTCACCCAAAAATTGTTCAGTGACGCTTTGTAACATTGCTTGTGTCACATTTGGTACAGGGATAGTGGCAATTATCTGACCTTCAGCATCCCCTGTATCGGTTTGCTCGCCGAGTTTGATAATGGCTTGGTAAGATTTGATCGCATCAAGTTGATAATGGCTAAACTTGGTCGCCTCTCCCAGACAAATCGGCAGCAAGCCTGTTGCCATTGGGTCAAGGGTACCGGTATGACCCGCTTTTTTACTGTCGTGCACATCAGATTTGAGCAAGTATTTGACTTTTGATACCACTTGCTGGGAGCTCATCCCTTGCGGTTTATCAATCAGTAGGACGCCAGAGACGATGGATTTTGTTTTTGGTTGGGTCATCATGTTATGGATTTATCAATTCATTAAAAGTCGGTTCGAATCAGCCGCGAGTAATCTGCTGTGCTAATAGGGTGGTTGACAGAATACGGCTTTGACTTAGGGTTAATGTGTGCCCGTTGTTGCCACTGCTGCAAGCTATAGCGGTTATCAATCAATTGCTGGTCATACAGATAACTGGGAATATAGCCAGATAACAGGATACGATAATCAAATGGCAAAGGTTGGATATCGTCAATCAGCTCATAAATTGCCGTGGTACAGTTATTTACCAATGAATTATACCATGTCGGCTGCGTTTTTAAGGACTTGGCTTTCGCTAGATACGCAAGCAGCAGCGCTTGAATATGGTGTTTTGGCATATTGATGGGATAAATATAAACATCTTCATGACGGATATTACTACGGGTATAAATAATATCTTTTTCATCGGCAGCGATAATCACCAATTCAAACTTGCGAAAAAATCCACCCAGCGTACTAAATTGTTCATTGACTTCTTTGCGAATCTCGATGGATAACGCAAGCTGCTTGCCATCACTAAACCCAAAACTCACTAGCGTATGGGCAATGGCATCGCCCATCCAATAGGAGGCGATAAAATCAACCGTTTGCAGTTTTGCCAACTCGTATTGCCTAGTTTCCCAGCGCGGCTCAAAATGGGTTTTATCTTGCCAATCAAAATTTCTAACATTGCTAATGGTGAGTGTATTGCCATCACTGTCAAGCCGATAGTCTAACATTTGGGCAACCTCGGGGTTCCAATCCCGCGCATTGCTAGCTGACATCGAAAAAAAGCATGCAATGGCAATCGCCACCACCGCAAAAAAAATCAATAATAAAGACTGATGAGAAAGTAGGGATGAAAATAGGGTCGGTTTGATGATACTGACCAAAACAGCAAGGGTGAAAAATACCCATACACTAATCAGTGCCAGACTGACATATCTGCCTAAGGGCTGATGTGTCCACACGAACACCCCGACCCACAGACTTGAAAGAATAATGACGATAAACTTAATGATACCCCAAAGTAACTGCATTCAACATCCCTGTTAATGACTCAAAGTGACAAATAAGCTCGTCTAGGCTCGTCATGGCCTACAACGCATCAGTCGTCTGATGGTTGACCTTCGCTACTTTGTACGGCTTTAGAAATGAGGTTCATCATATAGTTAGCGTTAGCGGTCACTTCATCATAGTGAAAGCGCAGACGTGGCGTAGTACGAGTTTTTAGCAAATGACTGAGCTCAGTACGCAGAAAACCTGAGGCTTTGTTCAGCACTTCTAAGCTTTCGGTATGATAATCTTTTGCCATGGCATCATCCATCGACTTTTCCATGATGGTGACATAGATATCAGCATAACCCAAGTCCGGGCTGATTTTGACACTAGAAATGGTCACAAACCCCGTCAACCGTGGGTCGTTAATCTCGTCACGAATCAAAACCGCTAGGTCGCGCTGAATTTGATCGGCAAGACGTTGTAAACGTTGATTCATTGGTAATCCTTTTTATAGTAAAAAAAGGTCTAATTAACCTAGATTAATTAGACCTGTGGGAAGGTTGCTAATAGCAAGCTGGCAGTATTAGGTTGTCAGCTTAGCTTATAAGGTACGTTTGACTTCATGAATTTCGAAGACTTCAATCTTATCGCCTTCTTTGACTTCATAACCTTTTACCGCAAGACCACACTCCATACCAGCACGCACCTCATTAACATCCTCTTTAAAACGACGTAATGATTGTAATTGACCGGTGAAAATAACTTGGTCATCACGCAATACCCGAATTGGCTTGTTGCGGATAATATTACCTTCCGTCACCATACAACCCGCTGCATAACCAAAGCGACTAGAGTGGAAGACTTCACGTACTTCTGCGATACCCAAGATTTGCTCACGATGTTCTGGCGCAAGTAAACCGCTCATTGCTGCTTTGACGTCATCAATTAAGCCATAGATAACACTATAGTAGCGAATATCTAAGCCTGCTTCATCCGCTTTGCGTTTGGCGGCGGTATCAGCACGAACGTTGAAGCCTAATAACACTGCTTCACTTGATTCAGCGAGTACCACATCCGATTCGGTGATTGGACCGACACCCGATGAGATGACTTTGACTTTAACTTCATCCGTAGATAATTCATCAAGCGCGGTTAACAAGGCTTCTAGTGAACCTCGAACGTCAGTTTTAAGAATCAAATTAACGGAAGGCAGTTTGGCATCGCTCATCTGGTCAAATAAGTTTTCTAAGCGTGATTTGGCTTGACGTTCAAGCACTTTTTCACGCTCACGAACCGTGCGATATTCTGCAACTTCGCGCGCACGTTTCTCATCTGAAACCACCATAAACTCGCTACCAGCTGCTGGTGTATCAGGCAGGCCTAAGATTTCAACAGGAATCGAAGGACCCGCTGAGGTGATTTTTTGACCGTTTTCATCAGTCATAGCACGGACGCGACCATAATATTCGCCAGCAAGTACCAAGTCACCTTGATTTAAAGTACCTTGTTTAACCAGCAAGCTAACCACAGCACCGCGACCTTTTTCAAGACGTGATTCAATTACCACACCTTGCGCTGCACCGTCAGTAGCGACTTCAAGTTCCATCACTTCTGCTTGTAGGTTAATCACTTCAAGCAATTCATCGATACCTTGACCTGTTAACGCAGAGACTTTGACTACCGGTGTGTCACCGCCCCATTCTTCAGGAACGACTTCTTTGGTGGTCAATTCGTTAAGAACGCGGTCTGGATCGGCGCTGTCTTTATCCATCTTGTTGATAGCTACAATAATCGGGGTACCTGCGGCACGCGCATGGTCAATCGCTTCAGCCGTCTGCGGCATCATACCGTCATCGGCTGCAACCACTAACACCACGATGTCTGTCGCTTTGGCACCACGAGAACGCATCGCGGTAAATGCGGCGTGACCTGGGGTGTCTAAGAAAGTAATAACACCTTGGTCAGTCTGCACATGATAAGCACCGATATGCTGAGTAATACCACCTGCCTCGCCCGATGCCACTTTACTAGAACGGATCTTATCGAGCAGTGACGTTTTACCGTGGTCAACGTGACCCATGATGGTAACCACAGGCGGACGCGCTTGGACGTTGCTACTTTTCTCGCCAACCGCTTCACGTAGTGAATCTTCAACTTGTGTTGAACTCACAAGCACTGGGTTATGACCCATTTCTTCAACAAGTAGGGCAGCGGTTTCTTGGTCGATAGATTCGTTTTCACGGACCAACTCGCCCATTTTCATCAACATTTTGACGACTTCGCGTACTTTGATTGCCATTTTTTGGGCAAGTTCAGATACCACGATGGTCTCACCGATTTCAACGTTATGCACGATTTTCTCAACCGGTTTTTCAAATTTATGTCTATTGGCTTGCGAGGATTTTAAGCCGCGACCACGGTTCTTAATCTCTTGCTCACCTTCATCGTCACGGCGACGACGACGGTTTTTGTTGGCAGTGCTTGCGGTTCCACGTTTGATTTCACGGCGTTCTTGTTCAAATGAATCTTCAAGCGCTGCGCCCACCAAACCTTCGGCCAATGGTTCATCTTTTTTGACAACCATCGTAGTTTCAGTATCGGTTTCGCTGTATTTACTCGCCATTTGACGCATTTGCTCAAGGGTACGCTGCTGAGCTTCTTCAGCGGCTTTACGGCGATTTTCTGATTCGATTTGACGTAAGCGTTCTTCTTCTGCTTCACGCGCTTTGCGTTCACTGTCCGATTCTTTTTTCGGCGCAGGTTTTTTCTCAGCTTTTTTGACTTCAATTGCAGCGGTTTTGTTGCCTTTTTTCACTACCACACTGGTGGTTGTGTGTTCTTTGGCAGCTTGACTACCACCACCTAAGTTAGCACGCATTGCTGCAAGCGTAGCTTGTTGTCGCGCTTCAGCCGCTTGTCTGGCTTTGTCTTTTTCAGCTTGTTCTTGGGCGGCTTTTTCTTTTGCCAAACGCGCTTTTTCTTCAGCGTCTTTCATCGCTGCTTCACGAGATGCTAGCTCTTCAGCAATTTTATTGGGATTTGGCTTATCAAATACCATTTTTTTGCGCACTTCAACATTGACACTTTTGGCTTTACCAGAAGTGCCTGTCACACGCGCAGTAGAAGTAGTTTTGCTTTTTAAGCTAATGCGAGGTTTGTCATTTTGACCATGACTTTGTTGTAAAAAGTTGACCAGTTTTTGTTGTTCGCTATCGGTGACGATGTCATTGTCACCGCGCGCAGACAGCCCTGCCTTGACCAGTTGATTATTAATTGCTTCAACGGTCTTTGTGGTCATTGCTGCAAGTTCTTTTACGGTTTTATCTGCCATTCATACACCTTTTTTAATTAAACCATGATTCACGGGCTTTCATAATAAGCTCACCTGCGGTCTTTTCATCAAGACCTTCGATATCTTGGATATCAAAGATGGCTTGTTCGGCAAGGTCGTCGACGGTGATGACATCACGTTCGGCAAGCTTGTAGGCCCATGCTTGAGTCATGCCTTCAAGGTTTAGAAGCTCTTGGCTTGGCTCTTTAATATTTTGTTGTTTGACCAATTCATCGGCAATCACCGCTTCTTTGGCACGTTCTTGGATTGCGTCGATGGCGTCATCATCTAGCCCATCGATGTCGTAGAAAGTCTCAGCAGGGACATACGCAACTTCTTCAAGTGAGGTAAATCCAATATCCACCAAGGCTTGTGCCAAATCTTCATCGACTTCAAGACGTGTGTAGAATAGATCGCGATACACTTTGGTTTCTGATTCTTGTTGAGCATTGTACTCGTCTTCGAGCATCATGTTAAGACGATAGCCTGTTAATTCTGATGCAAGGCGCACGTTTTGACCTTGTGAGCCAATCGCACGGGCCAACTGATCGTTAGTGGCAAAGATGATATCCGCCGTTTTGGTATCTTCATCAAGAATAATACGATCAACATCCGCAGGTTCCAAAGCGCTGATAATGTACTGCACCGGATCATCCGACCATACCACTACGTCAATACGCTCGCCGTCAAGCTCTTGTTGCACGGCTTGGATACGGGTGCCACGCATACCAATACAAGCACCGACAGGGTCGATACGATGGTCATTGGTTTTGACTGAAATCTTAGCACGTAAGCCAGGTTGACGGGCAACATCACGAATTTCAATGATTTGCTCAGCAATCTCTGGTACTTCTTTTTGCATCAGTGCTGTCAGCATTTGTGGTGAGGTACGAGACAATACAAGCTGGGCACCACGGTTATCACGATTGACTTGTTCTAAAATCGCATTGATACGACCTTTGATGCGTAGCTGCTCACGCGGCAACATTTTATCGCGCGGTAGATAGGCTTCGACATTATCGCCCAAATCAATGATGTAACCATCGCGCGCCGGTTTTTTGACTTCACCGGTAATCATCTCGCCGATACGATGTTCAAACGCATCTGCCACCAGTGAGCGTTCAGCTTCACGGATTTTTTGAATGATGACTTGTTTGGCTTGGGTAGCGGCAATACGACCAAATTCAATGGACTCGATTTGTTCTTCTTTAATGTCGCCGATTTTCCATTCGTTTTCATCCAAATCGCTAATCGCTAGCTGACAGGCAGGCATCTCATGATCTTCATCTGCCACTACTGTCCAATAACGGTAAGTGTCATAGTCACCTGTTTTGCGATTGATATGGACGCGAATGGCAACTTCAGGTTGCTCACTATAAAGTTTCTTTTTGGTCGATACCACCAATGCTTGCTCAATCGCTTCAAAAATATCTTCAGGATTTAAGCCTTTTTCATTACTGACGGTTTCAACGACCGTTAAAATTTCTCGATTCATGTAATCACCTATAATTTAAGTCATTCTAGACTTTATTCTTTAAAATCTTGCTTTTAGCTAGAAAAAAGTTAGCTAGAAGACATAGCGTAAAAAAGGCATTAACCCCAAATTTAAAAGCTAAAATTGGTAGACCAAATTGGCTTTATCAATATTATCAAGCTCGATGGCTAAAGGTTGGTCATTGCCTTGATCATTTTCGGTTTTGACTGTCAACTGGTGCTCGTCAATATTGACCAATTCGCCTGTTACTTTACGGCGCTTATCACTACCTTGTCCAATTGCATGAATCAATCGTAAGCTGAGGGTTTGCCCCACATAGTCATGCAGCTGCTCAGCAGAAAAAAACGCGCGATCCAAACCGGGTGAAGACACCTCAAGTAGATACTCGCCTGCAATCGGGTCGTGCAAGTCCAACACACCACCGACTTGGTGGGTGACCGCAGCACAGTCTTCAATAGTGACTTGTTTGCCTTCGGCACGGTCTTCAGGTAGGGCTTCAATATAAATACGAAGAAGAGAGCGTCGACCTTGTGGTACAAATTCAATACCCCACAAGCTCACATCACAGGCAGTTACTGCTGGCTCAATGATTTGGGTCAGTTCAGCAACTTTCGTTGATAGTTTCATGATATCCTTTACAGTTGATTATTAACATCTTTGTTGATTTTAAAAGCTAATTTTAAAAATTGGCACATTACTAAAACGCAACCGCTAATTTAGCAAAACTTAAGTTTTTTCGAAACCAACAGATACAAAAAAACCCACAAACTAATTGGTGGGCTTTTAAATCAATAAAAGTGTGTCTAAATTGATTTTTCTAGTAATGATACCAAAGCAATGCTACTAGAAAAGTGGTAGCGGGGGCTGGATTTGAACCAACGACCTTCGGGTTATGAGCCCGACGAGCTACCAGACTGCTCCACCCCGCAACAATTTAGAGAGCGTATTATAGAGTGAGATATTAACCTTGTCAACAGTTATTTAAAATTAATTTAGTTGGTGCGAATGGAGGGACTCGAACCCTCACACCTTGCGGCACTACCACCTCAAGGTAGCGTGTCTACCAATTCCACCACAATCGCAAAAAACCAAACTACTTTAACCAAGCTATTTTTTAAATAACAACACTCTAAAATAGACGCTGTATTCTAGGTCAAAACTACCAATAACGCAACATTTTTTTTAATAACTTATTTGGCAGGTGTAGGCGTCGTTGGTGTAGGGCTTGCAGGCGCAGTATTGGTCGCTAGGCTGGTATCAAGGGTACGGCTAGATAGCGATTGCTGTTTAGCAAATACTGCCAGTGTCATACTGGTAATAAAGAAAATTGCTGTTAAAACCGCCGTCAAGCGCGTCAAAAAGTTGGCAGAGCCAGACGCACCAAATACGGTTGCCGAACCACCTGCACCAAATGAAGCGCCGGCATCGGCACCTTTACCATGTTGAACTAAAATCAGACCAATCATTGAAATGGCGACAATGATGTGAACCACTAAAATTGCATTATACATACTTATCTCTACAAAAATTGATAGCACTAATCCCCAACAAGAACGCTGTCAGTGGCAAAAGTAAGAAATTTTAAATGGGTGATATTTTACCTTAAATCTGGGCAAATGCTTGAATAATTTGTGTAAAGCCAGTCGCGTCTAGTGACGCCCCGCCTACCAACACCCCACTTACATTTGGGCATTGGGCGATTTCTGCAGCATTATCCGCTTTCACACTGCCACCATACAATATCGGTGTGGTCGCTAAAGAGGCATCCATGTCCATTAATGTGATGTTGATAAAAGCATGAATATTTTGTACTTCTTGTATGGTTGGGATTTTACCTGTACCAATTGCCCAAACCGGTTCATAAGCAATAATCAATCGTGATGCTAAGTTACTCAATTGGGCGTTTTCAGATTGGGTATTAGCAAATTCAGCGGCTAGTTGTTTAACTACCATTAATTGTGCTGCTAGCACATCTTGGGTCTGATTTTGCTCATACTGGGCTTGTGTTTCACCGATACAAAAAACAACGGTTAAATCGTGTGCAAAGGCATTGCGAATTTTTTGGATTAAACAAGCGTCATCTTCATTAAAATATTGACGGCGTTCTGAATGTCCGACTAAAACGTAATTTACCTGAGCGTCCTTGAGCTGAGCACCCGAAACCTCCCCAGTAAACGCGCCTTTATCGGCGTGTTGTGCACATAAGTTTTGCGCAGCTAGCCCGATGTTACATGATCCATGTTGGATGGCTTGTTGCGTGGTCGATAAATGCATAAAACTCGGGGCGACAACCACGTTACAGCTTTGCAGTGCATCTGCCGGTAGCTGCTGCTGCAAATCGGTCATGAGGGCTGTGACAGTCAGCTGTGTGCTAGGATTCATTTTCCAATTAGCAATCACCCAAGAATTCTGCCAATTTGCTACATAATCAGATGCTTTCATAATGTCCCTGTCAATTGAGGTAAGTGGTTATCTATGAATTTGCAAAGTATAAATGTCAAGATAACATTAAAATATAAGTAACGCTATTTAACATATCATGAGGTAAAACATTACCATTTAAAAATATCACGATATGAAAATAGGAGTATTTAGAATACTAGGCGTAAAATGGTAGGTATTATATAAGCAATTGCAGCGATTTGCCGAATAAATTATTGGGTTACGCAAGTGAGGTGTTTAAAGAAGGGATAAAGTATAAAACAGTTTTATGAAAGTTGATTGATGGAGATAAAATGCGATAAAAAATTATTTATCGTTGAATTCACGGATTTGTCGAGAATGATTTGTTAATATATAAATGAATAGTTTACACTAACAAACATTAGCCCATTTGAATAAATATTGAGTAAACGAGAAAAACGATGGCGGCATCCCTTCCTGGTTTTGGTGGCATTGCATCGCGATTAGTGCATGAAGGACTAATTAGCGAAGCAGCAATGCAAAAAGTATTGGCAGAATCGCAGCAGCAAAAAACAAATTTAATCGCCTATGTGGTTGATAATAAGCTTGCGCAACCTGACGCAGTAGCGTGGGTAATTTCGCGAGAATTTGGCGATCCACTCATTGATTTGGATGCCATCAATGTCAACTATATTCCAAAAGAAGCGGTTGATGAAAAAATTATTCGCGAATTTAATATTCTGCCGATTTTCCAACGAGGTAGCCGCTTATTTGTTGCCATGAGTGACCCAACTCGGGTAGATGCTTTAGACGCGCTGCGGTTTGGTACAAGGTTTACTGTAGAAACAGTGGTTGCCGAACACCACAAAATCAAATCACTCATCGAAAAAATCTTTGCTACCAGCGATTTAGCTGATTTTGATGATATGGAAGCGGTGGAGTTTGATGAAACCCGTGCCGATGACGACAATAGTGCCACCAGTCATTTAGATATCAATGATGAAGCGCCTGTCGTCAAGTTTATAAATGGGATGCTCATCAAAGCCATTACCATGGGCGCCTCAGACTTACACTTTGAACCCTATGAAAAATCTTATCGCGTGCGTTTTCGTATTGATGGGGTGTTGGAAAAAATGGCAAATCCACCGACACAGCTAGCGGGTAAAATTGCTGCCCGCCTAAAAGTCATGTCACAAATGGACATCTCTGAACGCCGCGTGCCGCAAGATGGTCGTATCAAATTAAAAATCTCCAAGGATAAGGCGATTGATTTTCGTGTCAACTCACTGCCAACCTTATTTGGTGAAAAAATCGTACTGCGTATTTTAGACCCATCATCAGCGATGCTAGGCATTGATGCACTCGGCTATGAGCCGGACCAAAAGCAGCTATTTATGGATGCGCTGGCAAAACCGCAAGGGATGTTATTGATTACCGGCCCTACTGGTTCGGGTAAAACCGTCTCCTTGTACACCGGTCTTAATATCTTAAACACAGTTGAGACCAATATTTCCACCGCAGAAGATCCCGTTGAAATTAACCTTGAAGGCATCAATCAGGTCAACGTAAATAATAAAGTTGGCTTGACCTTTGCCAGTGCGCTCAAATCATTCTTGCGTCAAGACCCTGATATTGTGATGGTCGGTGAGATTCGTGACTTGGAAACGGCGGAAATTGCTGTCAAAGCTGCACAAACAGGGCATATGGTGCTGTCAACCTTGCATACCAACTCAGCGCCAGAAACCTTAACGCGTCTGCGTAATATGGGTGTGGCATCCTTTAACATTGCCACCTCAGTCAATTTGGTAATCGCACAGCGCTTAGCCCGTCGCCTGTGTAAATCCTGCAAAAAACCGACAGATGTACCAAAACATAGCTTGCTTGAAATGGGCTTTACGGAAGAAGATTTGGCAGATCCCAGCAATGTCATTTATGAGCCTGTTGGCTGCTCTGAATGCCGCGATGGCTATAAAGGACGCGTTGGTATTTATGAAGTGATGAAAGTAACACCAGAGATTGCCCGAATTATTATGGAAGACGGCAACGCTATTGAGATTAAAGACGCTGCCTTAAAGCAAGGGTTTAGGGATTTAAGGCGCTCTGGCATTTTAAAGGTTCTAAAAGGCACGACCAGTATCCAAGAGATGTATCGAGTTACTAGCGAATAGTGCGTTTTTCGTCCGTCTTTATTGAAGATTAGTTCAGATAGTAAGGGGTTAAGGGTATGGCAAAAGTCCAAACAGAAATGTTATTAGACTTTGTCTATGATGGGGTCAATCGCCGTGGCGAAAAAGTTAAAGGCGAAACCACCAGCCGCAATATTGAGCTGGCAAAAGCGCAACTACGCAAGCAAGGCATCAAAGTCAAGACGATTAAGAAAAAACCTAAGCCTATTTTTCAAATGAAAAAAAGCATCAAGGCAATTGATATTGCTATCTTTGTGCGGCAGTTGGCTACGATGATGAAAGCGGGCGTTCCCCTTACTCAGTCGTTTGAAATCGTTGCAGATGCGCTCGATAACCCCTCAATGAAAGAGTTGGTGCTTAGTGTCAAGTCAGAAGTGGAATCAGGGAGCACCTTTGCTGCTGCGCTGCGCAAACATCCCAGATATTTTGATGACCTGTTTTGTTCATTAGTAGAGGCAGGTGAGCAGTCGGGTGCGCTTGAAACCATGCTTGAGCGTGTCGCGACGTACAAAGAAAAAAGTGAGCTACTAAAAGCAAAAATTAAAAAAGCCTTGAAATACCCGATTGCGGTTATCGTGGTTGCGATTATCGTTACCATTATTTTGCTGGTTAAAGTAGTACCGGTGTTTGCTGATTTATTCAATTCATTTGGCGCAGAGTTACCCGCGTTTACCCGGATGGTCGTCAGTATGTCGGAGTGGATGCAAAAATGGTGGTGGTTATTGCTATTTGGCATTGCAGGGGCTGTCGTTGGCTTTTCTGAAGCTAAAAAACGTAGCAAGCCCTTTAATGATTTTTTAGACCGACTTACCTTAAAATTGCCAATCTTTGGCAATATTGCTTATCAAGCGGTGGTTGCCCGTTTTTCCCGTACTTTATCTACCACTTTTGCAGCAGGTGTGCCGCTGATTGATGCGTTAGATTCAACCGCTGGGGCAACCAACAATGTGGTGTTTTATAATGCGACGCAAAAAATTAAAGGCGATGTTGCGACGGGTCAACAACTACAGTTTTCGATGCGTTCTACCAATCTTTTTCCGAGTATGGCTATCCAAATGGTTGGTATTGGTGAAGAGTCAGGTAGTCTAGAGGAGATGCTTGATAAAGTGGCGACTTATTATGAAAACGAAGTGGATAACGCCGTAGACGGGTTAACAAGTCTGATGGAACCGATGATTATGGCTATTTTGGGGGTGCTGGTAGGGGGTCTGGTGATTGCCATGTATCTACCAATTTTCCAAATGGGCTCGGTGGTGGGCTAAATACGATGGGGATTTTTTCAGATTTTATTTTGTTACTACAACAGTCGCAATGGCTGACGTTGATTATCGTAGCTTTATTGGGATTATGCGTGGGTAGTTTTTTAAATGTGGTGATTTATCGCACGCCTTTGATGATGGAGCAGCAGTGGAAGAACGAATGCCAGTTATTGCTCCATCCAGAAACCGTTATTGACCATCATGAATCCATGACCTTAAGCCGTCCTGCTTCTCGTTGCCCGCATTGTGGGCATTCAATACGTTGGTTTGAAAATATGCCTGTTATTAGCTGGCTACTGCTAAAAGGGAAATGTAGTCAGTGTCATAACGCCATTAGTTATCGTTATCCGCTTGTAGAAATCATCACCGCTATTTTGTCTGTGTTGGTTGTTATGAAATTTGGTGTTACTTGGCAAGCGCTGGCAGGATTAGCACTCACATGGACATTAGTGGCTTTGACAGGCATTGATTTTGATACCCAATTGTTGCCTGACCGATTTACATTGCCGTTAGCGGGATTAGGATTATTCGTCAATGCCTTTGGCTTGTTTGTCAGTCCCACAGCGGCTATTTTTGGCTATGTGTTTGGGTTTTTATGCCTGTGGATTGTGTATCAACTGTTTTTGCTGATTACGGGCAAGCACGGTATGGGGCATGGCGATTTTAAATTATTAGCGGCTTTGGGGGCTTGGCTAGGGCCTTTGATGCTACCCTTAATTGTGCTTTTATCTGCGTTTGTCGGCTCGGTTGTGGGTGTGATATTGATGAAGCGCTCAGGTGAAAGCAAACCTTTTGCTTTTGGACCTTATATCGCAATTGCTGGCATGATAGCACTTTTATATGGGCAATCAATAATGTCGTGGTATCTAGGCAAGATGTCATGACGTCATTTATGGGTCAATTTTGCGTGAATCAAGGAGGGGTTGCGATGTTGGTAGTGGGGCTTACAGGTGGTATCGGTAGTGGTAAATCACAAGTGAGCCGTTGGTTTGCTGAGCATGGAATTGTCATTATTGACGCAGATGTATTGGCACGTGACGTCGTTGCCAAAGGTTCGCCAACGCTAAAAAAAATTGTCGCCAAATTTGGTGACTGGGTGATTGATGAGGCAGGTGAGCTTAATCGCCGTGCCATGCGAGAACATGTATTTGGCAGTGCGCAAGCGCTAATGGATTTGGAACAAATCACCCATCCTGCCATTCGTAGCCGTGCCAAAGAATTACTAGCAACTGCCCAGTCACCCTATGTAATTTTGGTGGCACCCTTACTGTTAGAAGCCTCTGAAGCGGGGCTGGCCAATCTGTGTGAGCGAGTATTGGTGATCGATAGTCATGAATCCTTGCAGATTGAGCGTGCCAGTCAGCGTGATGGTCAAACGCCTGAGCGTATTCAAAATATTATGGCAAATCAACTCTCCCGTCATGACAGGCTCAGACAAGCCGATGACATTGTCGATAACAACGGTAGCTTAGAGGATTTGTATTTAAAACTTGAACAGTTGCACCAAAAATATTTGGCAATGGCAGGGGTTAATTAGCGCCAAAGATAACAAGCCGTCTGATTAAGACGGCTGTTGAGATTGCGACAAGTTAAATTATGATTTTACCGATGAGCGTTGACGAATCGCAGTCAGCGTATCATCAACTAATAAGTCACCGTTCAAAAATACATCTTGCAACAAATTATTTTGCTCAGCAAGCTCATCTTCACGCAGCGTCATATAACTACCCTGATGTTTGACCAAGGCTAAACGCCCGCGTTTGCTGCGTTTGCTCACACTGGTAATTGGGTCTTTATAGACGTCTCGCCAAAAACCGTCCACCCGTGCGCTGCTGGTTTTCATGGCAAAATTCAAAGTATCGCGGTTGACTTGTTGCAGTAGCCCGCCACCCATCCCAAAGGTGATATTGTCACTACTAAATCCTGCTTTAATCACCGCATCAATTATTTTACCCATGCTAGTGGGATTAATACCATCCCCTTGGATAAGTCGCACATAGCTTGGCAGTAATTTGTAGCCTTTTGAGTTGGTGGTGGTGCCAAATTTCGCTGCAAGGCGCTGTAAGGCTTCACGCACCACTTTAATCGGATCGCCACTATCAGGGCGAATGACCAACGTGCCGCCTGTTTGCGCCACTTTTTCTTTTAGCTCACCACCCCAGATATTATCAATGGCATTCCATAAGTCGTAGCTATCACTCACCACCGCAAAGGTTTTACCTTCACCGCCAAATTTGGCAATCATATTGGCATAGGCGTTCGCTTCATGCTCACGACCCCAAGTGGTCATGGTGCTATGTTCTGCTGCGGGAATGGAAAAAGCCGTCATGTCATTTTGCATACCATACCAACGATTGGCAGCCACAATCGCGCTTAAAGTATCCGTACCGGAAAAATTTACCAAGTGGGCAAGAGCGCCGAGTGCAGCCGATTCAAGGCTAGACACACCACGGGCGCCAAAATCATGCAATTTAAACGGTAGATTATTTAAGTTATCCGCCGATTTTTCCAAGCCTGCTTTGATGATTTGCTTACAATAATAAGAAAGGCTTGCCACAGTGCTAGGATACCAAATAGCGCGCAATAGCGTGGTTTCGATATAGCTCGTCAACCAGTAAAACTCAGGGTCGGTATTCACCACCTGACACAATACTTGACCCGTTGGTACTACCATGCCTTCTGGTATCGCTTGAATGCGAAGTGGTAAAAGACCGCCATGTTTGGCGACTAATTGTCGCCAGCCTGCTTCATTAAACGGTACGCCATGAGCAGCAAGTAGCACTTTGGCTTCATCTATATCGGCGTCGGTAATGGGCTTGGTAAGATACTGTTTTAAAAAAGCTTGTAGACCAAAAAATAGCACATTTTCAAAGTTGCTATTACCGCCACGCGCTTCAATATAGCTAGATACGTACTCGGTATTTGGTGGGTACTGCAGCCAATGCGACGTCTTATAGCTGTCAGTATTTAAAATAAAATTGTCAAAATTTTGACTAAACATCACAGAACTCCTCTGGTGATTGCTTGCGCAGGTTAAAACCAAACCGTCTATCAGTTTGGCAGGAAAAAATCAGAGACCCACCATTTTACAAATAATGGCATAATGGTCTTCAAACAGTTTATCGGCTCTTAATTCAGCCAAGGGTAGCCAAAACGCTTTTTTGGCATCATCGCCACCTTTCACCGACGGTAAGCCTTTGGGGTCGTTTTTGAGTACAAAGTAAAACGCTTGGGTGATGGTACGCCCACGAGCCGAGCGATACGGGTCATCAAAGGTGTGTTGACTATGGCGTGAGCCGCGCAGAACCGCTTCAGGGACTTTTAACCGTGTCTCCTCACGTAGCTCACGAATACAGGCGTCAAATAGTGTCTCTTTAGGGTCAATAAAGCCACCAGGCAATGCCCATAGCCCTTGACCTGGCATACCACGACGCTCGACTAATAAGATGTGTCCTGATTGAATGACCACGGCATCAACCGTCATAAAGGTGGGCGGATAGGGGCTTGCTTCCCATTGTTTTTTATATTTATCAATGAAGCCAGCCTCTTCGTGTAGACGCTTAAATGCTTCGGTCTTTTTAAATGCCTTCATGACATCGGTTGTCGATTGCGGTACCGTATCGGTTAGGGGATCGGCACCCAGCAAAAAGCCTTCGCGAATTGGCGTGGCAGATAACTCATGGAAATTCGGCACTGCCACCGACTGCCAATTTGGAAAAAGTGACAAGTAATATGATGAGCTGTCTTTTGAATGCCCAATCAGACCAATATTGGCGTTTAAGTCGCCGGTAACCGACTTCACGCACTGCTGCACGTATTGAAGCCATTTTGTATCATTGTATAAGGCATCATCCAAACCGACACAATGAATACGTTTGGCATCTTTTTTGTCAAAGGCGCCTAAAATCATCTGGCTACGTGCTTCGACACTAAAGCTATTGCGGATACTACTTGGCAAATTGGCAGAGCCAATCAGCATAATCACATTTTCAGCAAGCTTTAATGCTTCATCGACAACCGATTTATGACCTAAATGAAACGGCTGAAAACGTCCGATAAACACCAAATAATCATATGGATAGCCTTTTTTATTTTTGGGTGTGCTAAAACGCCCTTTATCTTCGGTAACGTCGTTTTTAGCAACCATGATAGTGTCATTAGTGTTATTTGGCATGACGCAAACTCCTTGCGAATGATAACGCCCTCGGTCTATCCAATAGCGTTTTGGGGATAAAGTTCGGTGACAAAGCATGTTTTTTTAACTATCTTGCCTAAACTTTCAACCAATGCCAAGTTATTTTTGGTTAAAGATTTTTAGTTAAAGATAATGGCTAGATTCAAGTTTTGTCTTAGCTAAAAAATATTGTGACGACCCTTGATAAGCCAAAAAACCACCCCCAATAAAATCCGAGTAAATTACTCAAGTTTATGCTAAAATATGGGTAAAAATTGATGACAAGCTAGGGTGACATATGAGCGATACAGAAAAAACCACAAATATCAAAATTACCGATTCAGCGCAAGGTTATCTGACTGAGTTATTGGCAAAACAAAATACTGACGGCATCGGTGTACGTATTTTTGTTGAACATCCAGGCACGCCGCGAGCAGAATGCTGTATGTCATATAGCCAGCCAAATGAACACAATCCTGACGATTTAAAATTGGATTATGAGACATTCACCGCTTATATAGACACCCCGTCTATTCCTTATCTTGAAGATGCAGTGATTGATTACAATAAAGACCGTTTTGGCGGTCAATTGACATTCCGTGCACCCAACTCAAAAGTGCCAAAACTGGGTGAAAATGCCAGCCTAGAGGAGCGTATCAATTACGTGTTGTCTTCAGAAATCAATCCAAATCTAGCGTCGCATGGGGGTAACGTGCAATTGGTGGATTTGGTACATGAAGAAGGGGTTGGTATCACCGCCGTGCTTAAATTTGGCGGCGGCTGTCAGGGCTGCTCTGCAGTTGATATGACGCTAAAACAAGGGGTTGAAGTCTCGCTAAAACAGCAAATACCAGAATTAACCCAAGTGATTGATGAGACCGACCATACCTATACTGCCAATGCGTTTTATAAGTAAGGTGAAGTGATTAGCAAGTTATAGTTAAATGAAAAGGGCGTTGCAAAACGTCCTTTTTTATTGATTAACATTTAACAATAAAAAACCCAGTGTGAAACTGGGTTTTGGTTCGAAGCATTTTTGAAGCATTGGCTTAGTCGCGGTCTTCAACAGCCACAAAATCACGCTGGGTGTAGCCAGTATATAACTGACGTGGACGACCGATTTTGTAAGGTGCAGAGTGCATTTCTAACCAGTGACTAATCCAACCAGAAGTACGTGCTAAAGCAAAGATTACGGTAAACATAGAAGTTGGAATACCGATGGCTTTTAGGATGATACCTGAGTAAAAGTCAACATTTGGATATAGGTTACGCTCTTTAAAGTACGGGTCATTCAAGGCGATTTGTTCAAGCTTCATCGCAAGTTCAAGTTGTGGATCTTTGATGCCAAGCTCGCCCAATACTTCGTCACAAGTTTCTTTCATCACTTTGGCGCGTGGGTCAAAGTTTTTATAAACACGGTGACCAAAGCCCATCAATTTCACTTCTTTACGTTTTACTTTTTCCATGAATTCATCAACGTTGTCTACGCTGCCGATTTCATCCAACATTTTAAGTACAGCTTCGTTAGCACCACCGTGCGCAGGTCCCCAAAGAGCCGCGATACCCGCTGCAATACAAGCGTATGGGTTAGCACCCGTAGAGCCTGCTAGACGTACAGTTGATGTAGAGGCATTTTGTTCGTGGTCAGCATGTAAAGTAAAGATTTTGTCCATCGCTTTTGCAAGGATTGGATTGACTTTATAGTTGACATCCGCTGGGGTTGCAAACATCATGTGTAAGAAGTTTTCAGCGTAGTTTAAATCATTACGCGGATACATGAATGGTTGACCATTGCTGTATTTGTAGCACATGGCGGCGATGGTAGGGACTTTAGCAATCAAACGAATCGCGGTGATTTCACGATGGTCTTGTTTGCTCACATCAAGATTGTTGTGGTAGAACGCAGATAATGCACCCATCACACCGACCATAATTGCCATCGGATGAGCGTCACGGCGGAAACCTTCAAAGAAACGACGTAATTGGTCATTCACCATTGAATGTTTACGAACTTTTTCGTAGAAGTCAGCTTTTTGCTCAGCATTGGGTAATTCACCATGAATGAGTGCATACGCAACTTCTAAGTATTCGGCTTTATCAGCTAATTGGTCAATTGGGTAACCACGGTGTAATAAGATACCTTTGTCACCATCAATGAAGGTGATTTTTGATTCAGTGGAAGCGGTTGACATGAAACCTGGATCGTATGTCCAAAAACCAGCTTGGGGTACTGCCTTAATATCGAGTACAGGATCGCCTAATGTTCCTTCAATGATAGGAAGCTCATAGTCCTGGCCATTGACGTGCAAGGTTGCAATATTGTCTTTCTCTGACATAAAATCCTCTCAGACGTGTAAAAAAAAGAAGACCTATACTTGCTCAAATGCATTGGCGCAATGACAAGGATAGGTGACTGCCCAGCCACACAGAGACGTGCAGGGCGACTTTATTAATAGCGAAAAATAGCGAAAACCCAAAACTAAAACATATCTATATTAACAGCATTTTTGCCAAAAATGAAAGTAAATTTACGCCTTACCCGTCCAAACAGTTAGTTATGATTAACAGGGGTTAACTAAAACTATGCGCTATGCTATCGACATTCTATCAAACCTTGATGCGGTTAAATATCTAGATAGGTGAGTCTCAAAACGCGCAATCTTATCTAATTATTTCTGAATTTTAAGGGTGTGCTACAGTGGTTTGATAAAAGATGGTTTTTTTTCTGTTTTTGTTTGTATTTGTAATCAAAGACTCTTATAATTATAAAAATTTTACTGGTGGCTAGCTTTGTATTATTAATCTTTGCTAAACATAATTTACTTTTTAGCTTTGTGATTTAACAAAATTAAAAAGTAAATTGTGGGTGGCTTTTTGTCGATTATTAGTTTGTAATTTATTAGTTTTTAATTGTCAGATACGATTAGGTTTGCGACTAATAACTATCTATTCTGTGAATAATCCAAAGTACGCTAGCTATTCCTTATCTTCGATTTACCTGTTTTTTGACAGGCTATGTGATTCATCAAACCCTGCAAGTGATTTGAAGTTCGTGCTTGATATTTTGGATATTGGCATAGCGATAACACAGGTAAGTTATAACTGCGAATAAAGGATGCCCGCTGTGAAAAGCAACCGACCGATTGACCTTCCTTTAAGCCAAGTAATTAATGTTAATTCAAAAAACCCAATTGCTTTGGCTTCAATTACCCACCGTGTTTCTGGTGTGGTGCTATTTCTCCTAATTCCTGTGATGTTATGGATTTTTCAAACGTCGCTTGCCAGTGCTGAAGGCTTTGCAGATATTTTCACCAACCCATTGGTGAAGTTTTTGGCTTGGATTTTTGTGGCTGCATTAGGCTACCATTTTGTGATGGGCTTCAAACATTTATTTGCCGACATGGGCATGAATGAAGAATTAAACAGTGGTCGCACCGCGACATTCATTGGCTTTGTACTTGCAGCGCTTTGGGTTGTGGGTTCATTTGTATGGGTGATGTTCTAATGAAAAGTGCAACAGGTTTAACAGGCTCAGGCTCTCGCGATTGGGTGGTACAACGTATTAGTGCGGTTGTATTGGCAGTTTATTCATTGGTGATGTTGGGCTGGTTCTTAACCCACCAACCAACGTTTGAATTATGGCAAGGCTTTATGCTAAGCCTACCGATGCGCTTATTTACGCTATTGATGATACTAGCATTAGTGGGTCATGCGTGGGTAGGGATGTGGACTGTATTAACAGACTACGTTAAGTCAAATGGTTTACGTTTTGTGCTGCAATCTGCCATGATTCTTGCAGTCTTGGTTTATTTATTTTGGGGCGTGATGATTTTCTTCTAAACATCCTGTTAGATAAATTTTGTTAACGTATTTATCGATTTTGACATCCATGGTTTTTTAAGTATGTATACGGATAGAATCGAACCATCATTTAGGAAATTAAAGCAATGGCAACAAAACAAGACAACACCATTAGCAATATTCAAACCTTAACCTTCGATGCGGTTATCGTTGGCGGCGGTGGCTCTGGTATGCGTGCGTCGCTACAATTGGCGCGTGGCGGTATGAATGTTGCGGTATTAACCAAAGTGTTCCCAACGCGTTCTCACACGGTTGCTGCGCAAGGTGGTATTGGCGCAAGTTTGGGTAACATGAGTGATGATAACTGGCACTTTCACTTTTATGACACCATCAAAGGTTCTGACTGGTTAGGTGACCAAGACGCCATCGAGTATATGTGCCGTGAAGCACCAAAAGTGGTATATGAACTTGAGCATATGGGCATGCCATTTGACCGTAACGCGGACGGTACGATTTATCAGCGTCCATTTGGCGGACATACTGCCAATTACGGTGAAAAAGCGGTGCAACGTGCGTGCGCGGCAGCTGACCGTACAGGTCATGCATTGTTGCATACCTTATATCAAAAAAATCTTGAGCAAGGCACAGAGTTTTTTATCGAGTGGATTGCGCTTGATTTGGTCAAAGATAGCAAAGGCGACATTAACGGGGTTATCGCGCTAGAGCAAGAAACAGGTCGTGTCGCGGTATTCCAAGCAAAAACAACTGTGCTAGCAACTGGGGGTGCAGGTCGTATTTTCGCTGCGTCTACTAATGCCTTTATTAATACCGGTGACGGTCTAGGTATGGCAGTGCGTGCGGGTATTCCACTACAAGATATGGAGTTTTGGCAATTTCACCCAACAGGCGTCGCAGGTGCGGGTGTATTATTGACCGAAGGTTGTCGTGGTGAAGGCGCGTTACTTCGCAATAAAGATGGCGAAGCCTTTATGGAGCGTTATGCGCCAACCCTAAAAGACTTGGCACCGCGTGACTTTGTATCACGTTCAATGGACCAAGAGATCAAAGAAGGTCGTGGTTGTGGTCCACAGGGCGATTATGTGGTACTTGATATGACGCACTTAGGTGTGGATACCATCATGAAGCGTTTACCATCGGTTTATGAAATTGGTAAAAACTTCGCGAACGTTGATATTACCAAAGAGCCAATCCCAGTTGTACCGACTATCCATTACCAAATGGGCGGTATCCCAACCAATATTCATGGTCAAGTTGTTATGCCAGATCTTGAAGCAGGTACGGATGCGGAAGGCTTATACGCCCAGCAAAAAATCGTGAAAGGGCTATATGCAATCGGCGAATGTTCATGTGTATCCGTTCACGGTGCCAACCGTCTAGGTACAAACTCACTACTTGACTTGGTGGTATTTGGTCGTGCAGCGGGTCAACATATCATTGATGAGTTCCATGCCGCTGACCGTCATGACTATGAGCCATTATCACCGCGTGTTCTTGACAAAACTTTGGCGCGTTTGAATGTGTTACAGCAATCTACGCAAGGCCTCAATGCGCAAGATGTGGCTGATGAAATCCGCCGTACCATGCAGCAACATGCAGGTGTATTCCGTACCCAAGCGTCCATGAATGAAGGTGTACAAAAAATCTTGGCACTTGAAAGCAAGGTCAATAGTCTTCACCTAGCTGATAAATCGCAAGTGTTTAATACCGCACGTATTGAAGCGCTTGAAGTGGCGAACCTCTATGAAGTTGCCAAAGCGACGATGATTTCAGCTTCACTGCGTCAAGAATGTCGTGGCGCACACACCGTCGTTGACTACGAACGTGCGGCAGATGATGCGTATGCCCCGCTTGGTCGTAATGACCATGAATGGATGAAACATACCCTTTGGTTCTCTGAAGGTAACCGTGTTATCTATAAACCTGTTCGTAAGAGCCCACTGACTGTAGACTATGTTGAACCAAAAGTACGTACATTCTAATTAATATTTTTTGGTCTTTGCAAACTGTTGTAAAGACCCTATAAACCAATACCATAAACGTGTGGAGTTTAGCATTATGAGCAGAGGTACTCGCACCATCGAGATTTTCCGCTACGATCCAGATAAAGACGCAGCACCCCGTATGCAGACATACCAAATTGAGCTTTTAGACTCTGATCGTATGTTATTAGACGTACTTGTCCGTTTGAAAAAAATGGACGAAACCATCAGTTTCCGCCGTTCGTGCCGTGAAGGTATTTGTGGCTCTGACGGTATGAACATCAATGGTAAAAACGGTCTATCATGTCTTATCAACATGAACACGCTGCCACAAAAAATTACTTTACGCCCGCTACCTGGTTTACCCGTAGTGCGCGACTTAGTGGTAGATATGAACCAATTCTATGAGCAATATGAAAAAGTTCATCCGTACTTGATTAATGACCAGCCAGCGCCACCGACTGAACGTTTACAATCACCTGAAGACCGTGAAAAGTTAAACGGTCTATATGAATGTATTTTATGTGCGTGTTGTTCAACCAGCTGTCCATCATTCTGGTGGAACCCAGACAAGTTTTTAGGTCCATCTGCGTTGTTGAATGGTTACCGCTTTGTAGCAGATAGCCGTGATACTAGCACTCAGGAACGTTTAGCACGTTTAGATGACCCATTTAGCTTGTTCCGTTGCCGTGGCATCATGAACTGTGTATCAGTTTGTCCAAAAGGCTTGAATCCTACCAAAGCGATTGGTCACTTACGTAACATGCTGCTAGACCAAGCAGGTTAGTACCACAGTTTAGTGACAAAAAAGCTCTGTATCGACAGGGCTTTTTTATTGGGATGTGATAAATTAATAGTAATTGGCTATCTATTAATTAAAGTAATAAATCATATCCAAATACCATAATATTTTTTATACCTTTTCAGCCTAATGAATGAGATAAATTATCATTAATTTTGTATAATATACGATAGGTATCTATAGGGAATATTCATTTAGGTCTTCTAAGGAAGGAGAAAACTAACTTTCACCTTACTCTTCTTTTACTGCCATTTGATAGCCATTTATCCACACGCCAAGCGGCGTGAGTCGCTATATTTAGTAAATGAATGGTAACTATTACCTTAACAAAATTTTTTGTTAATTATAAAAATGCTAGGCTATTCCCTAAAATTTTTATTTCCACCTTTAAATACTACAGTAGAAAGAATCATGGCTAACCAAAACCAAACTTCTGTCTCATCTGCTCAGTTTACTGAACTATCAGCAGATAACGCAGTCTATCTTGAATCACTCTATGAACAGTATCTTCAAGATCCACAAAGCGTTGATGAAAAATACATTCCTTACTTTGCGCAGTTTGCCAAAGAGGATGATAAAAACGCCCTTCACCATACTATCCAAGACCAATTTTTGCTATTAGCTCGCAACACCACTGCCCACAAAGTTACCGGTCAATCAGGGGCAGGCGCCGTCAGCCCTTCTGAAATTCGCGAATTTGCGGACAACCAAATGGGCGTGCAGAAACTGATTACCAGTTATCGCCGTCGTGGTCATCGTATTGCTAATCTAGATCCCCTAGGACTCATGCCACGTCCAGAAGTTGAAGAATTGACTTTAGCTTACTATGGCCTATCTGAAGCGGATTTAGACACTGTCTACCCTGTCAGTGACCTAAATATCGGTAAAGACAAAGCCACACTACGTGAAATTATTCAAGTGTTAGAGCGAGTTTATTGTAGCAGTATCGGTGCAGAATATTTCCATGTGACCACCGCCAAAGAAAAACGCTGGATTGAAAAGTACCTAGAACAAAATCTTGGCTATGTCAAATTTGACAATGAAAAACGTAAATCTATCCTTGAGCGTTTGACAGCAGCGGAAGGATTAGAAAAATACTTAGCGCGTAAATATACCGGTGTGAAACGTTTTGGTCTTGAGGGTGGCGAAAGCTTTATCCCGATGGTCAATGAGATAATTCAGCGTGCGGGTGAAAACGGTACCAAAGAAATGGTTATCGGTATGGCGCACCGTGGACGTTTAAACTTATTAGTAAATATCTTAGGTAAAAACCCTAAAGATTTGTTTGATGAGTTTGATGGTAAAAAACAACCGACCGTGGGTTCAGGTGACGTAAAATACCACAATGGTTATTCATCTAACGTAATGACACCGGGCGGCGAAGCGCATTTGGCATTGGCATTTAACCCCTCGCATCTTGAAATTGTATCGCCTGTATTGATTGGATCAGTGCGTGCCCGCCAAGTACGCCGTCAAGATAAGACGGGTGATGCCGTTTTGCCAATCGTGGTACACGGTGACGCCGCGTTCGCCGGTCAAGGTGTCAACCAAGAAACTTTCCAAATGTCACAAACCCGTGCGTATTCAACAGGTGGTACGCTGCATATTATTATCAATAACCAAGTCGGTTTTACCACCAGCCGCTTAGAAGATGCGCGTTCAACTGAATACTGTACCGACATCGCCAAAATGGTACACGCACCGATTTTTCATGTAAACGGTGACGATCCAGAAGCGGTAGTATTTATGGCGCAGCTTGCCCACGACTATCGCCGAACTTTCCACAAAGATATCGTGATTGATATGTACTGTTACCGTCGTAACGGTCACAATGAAGCGGATGAACCTTCAGCCACTCAGCCACTGATGTATTCGGTCATCAAAAAACTACCAAGTACTCGTGAACTATTTGCCAATAAATTGGTTGCCGAAGGCGTTATTAGCAAAGCAGAAGCTGTGGCATTTGAAGATGACTACCGTGAGTCACTCGATAAAGGCGAATATGTTGCTAGCGCCCTCGTGCGTGAGCCAAATAAAACGCTGTATGTAGATTGGACCCCTTATATTGGGCATAAGCTTGAAGACAATTGGGAGACGGGCGTTGATATCAATCAATTAAAAGCGTATGGCGAAAAAATGGCGCAAATTCCGGAAGGCTATGAGCTACAACGCCAAGTACAAAAAGTGGTTGAACAGCGCAAAGCCATGCAAACCGGTCAAGAGCCATTGAACTGGGGCGCGGCAGAAACCTTGGCTTATGCGTCACTGGTCGAAGAAGGCTACCCTGTGCGTATTACGGGTGAAGACGTGGGTCGTGGTACTTTCTCGCATCGCCATGCAGAACTGTTCAACATGAAAGACGGCAGTATGTATGTACCGCTTGCCAACATGAGCCCTAACCAAGCACGCTTTGACATTTTTAACTCATTATTGTCAGAAGAAGCAGTGTTAGCGTTTGAATATGGTTACGCAACGACAGTACCCAATGCGCTAGTGATTTGGGAAGCACAGTTCGGTGACTTTGTCAATGGCGCACAAGTGGTCATTGACCAATTTATTTCTTCAGGTGAAACCAAATGGCAACGTCTATGTGGTCTGACCATGCTATTACCACACGGCTATGAAGGTCAAGGTCCTGAGCACTCATCAGCGCGCCTAGAGCGTTTCTTACAGCTATGTGCTGAAGACAATATGCAAGTGGTAACCCCAACTACACCTGCACAGATTTTCCATGCCCTACGTCGTCAAGTGGTTCGCCCAGCGCGTAAGCCGCTGATTGTGATGTCACCAAAATCACTGCTACGTCATAAATTGGCGGTGTCAACGCTTGAAGAGCTTGCGCAAGGTCAGTTCCAAACCGTGATTCCAGAGATTGACCAACTTGATAATAACCAAGTGACGCGTTTAGTGTTGTGTGGCGGTAAAGTATATTATGACTTGCTTGAAAAACGTCGTGAATTGGGTCTGAACCATGTGGCGATTGTGCGTATCGAGCAGCTATATCCATTACCTGAAGCGCGTATTTTGGAAGAAGTGGCGAAATATCCAAACCTTGAAGGCATTGTCTGGACACAAGAAGAGCCACGTAACCAAGGCGCTTGGTACTATCTAGCACCGCACTTATTCCGTTTGATTGCACCGCCAAAACCCGCGACTCGTCCGACAAAAGCTTACTTGCTAGAGCCAGTTGCTCGCCCACCATCGGCGGCACCTGCGGCAGGTTCGATGCAAATGCACATAGAGCAGCAGCAAAAGGTTATCAACGAAGCATTGGGTTTGCCAAAGAATGAAGATTCAACCGAAGATAAGCTAGAAGCTAAAGCGGAAATCGCAGAAAAACAAGCGACTGACTAAGCGTTTTAAAGGATTAGTACCCAATAGATGCGTACTAATCCTTCTTGGTTTTTGGTATAGGCAATTGTGCCGAGTGCTAAGACAACAATGAATTTAACCCATTAAAAATGAAAGAATGTGAAATTAACTAGGAGTTTTCCATGAGTGAGATTAAAGTCCCTGTATTCCCAGAGTCCGTTGCTGACGGTACAATTGTTGCTTGGAATTTTAATGAAGGCGACCAAGTAAGCCGTGACGCTGTATTGTGTGAAATCGAAACCGATAAAGTTGTGATGGAAGTGGTGGCACAAGCTGATGGCGTGCTTAGCAAAATTCTCAAACAAGTTGATGACACAGTGCTTTCTGCTGAAGTCATCGGTGAGCTGACTGAAGGCGCAACCGCGGCTGCACCAGCAAGCCAACCTACTGAAACCCAAGCACCGGCTGCCCAAGCTGAAGCCGCACCTGCAGCTGCACAACAAGCACCTACCGCTCAAGCGACTTCTGAAGCAGATTATAAAGACCAAAGCCCAGCGGTTCGTAAAGCAGCGAATACCACAGGCGTCAATCCTGCAGATGTTGAAGGTTCAGGTCGTGGCGGCCGTGTGACCAAAGAAGACATGGCAAACCCAACCTTAAAAGCCAACAATGCAATTAAAGCAGACAACGGTCAAGTAGTTGCCAATGCCGTCGGTCAACGTGCAGACAAACGTGTGCCAATGACGCGTTTACGCGCCCGTGTTGCTGAGCGTCTGTTAGCCGCTACCCAAGAAACTGCGATGTTGACGACGTTTAATGAAGTGAACATGAAACCTATCATGGACTTACGTGGTGAGTTCAAAGAGCGTTTTGAAAAACGTCACGGTGTAAAACTAGGCTTCATGTCATTGTTTGTAAAGGCTGCTACTGAAGCGTTAAAACGTTTCCCAGCGGTAAATGCCTCTATTGATGGTAGCGATATCGTTTATCATGGCTATTATGATGTAGGTGTTGCGGTATCTAGCGACCGTGGTCTTGTGGTACCGGTATTACGTGACACCGACCAAATGGGTATGGCAGATATTGAACGCGCGATTGGTAACTATGCGTCAAAAGCGCGTGAAGGCAAATTAGGCATTGAAGACATGACGGGTGGTACTTTCACCATTACCAATGGCGGCGTGTTTGGTTCACTCATGTCAACCCCAATCATCAATCCACCACAAACAGCGATTTTGGGTATGCACGCGACTAAAGAACGCCCAATGGCGGTTAATGGCGAAGTGGTAATTCTACCTATGATGTACTTGGCATTGTCGTATGACCACCGTTTAATCGATGGTAAAGAAGCCGTACAATTCTTGGTCACGATCAAAGAATTGGTTGAAAACCCAGCGATGCTACTTCTCGATTTATAATGAAAAAAGCCTGTATTGGCAAAGGTTGATACAGGCTTTTTTGTTTAACAACTTTAACAATAACAATTCAAATTTTTGGTGAAGATTATGAAAGAAAGCTATGATTTGGTAATTATCGGTGGTGGCCCTGGTGGATATGAAGCAGCTATCCGTGCAGGCCAATTGGGTATGAGCGTGGCTTGTATCGAAAAACGTATTAATAAGGGCGAGCCAGCGTTAGGCGGTACCTGTTTGAACGTTGGTTGTATTCCTTCAAAAGCATTGCTAGACAGCTCACATCGCTATGAAGCAACCAAGCATGATTTAGCCGACCACGGTATCACCACAGGTGAAGTGGCGATTGACATCAGCAAAATGTTAAGTCGTAAAGACGCTATCGTTAAACAATTAACCGGTGGTGTAGCTGCATTGTTAAAAGGTAATGGTGCTGACTGGCTACAAGGTACAGGTAAATTACTTGATGGTAAAGGTGCGGATAAACACGTTGAATTTACCCCACTAGATGGTTCTGCGCCTACCACTATTACCGCTAAAAATGTGATTTTAGCCTCTGGTTCTGTGCCTATTGATATCCCTGTTGCCCCGATTGATAACGAATATATCGTTGATTCAACGGGTGCTTTAGACTTTACCGAAGTACCTGCGCGTCTAGGCGTCATTGGCGGTGGTGTGATTGGTCTTGAACTGGGTTCAGTATGGCGTCGTTTGGGTAGTGAAGTGGTAGTATTTGAAGCCATGCCAGAATTTTTAGCAGTGGCAGACAAAGCCGTGAGCAAAGAAGCGGCAAAACTACTAAAAGCCCAAGGCATGGATATCCGTATTGATACCAAAGTTACTCAGGCTCAAGTAGAAAATGGTCAGGTACTTGTATCGTTTGACGCTAAAGGTCAAGCAGGACAAGAAACCTTCGATAAACTCATCGTTTGTGTGGGTCGCCGTGCTTATAAAGAAAACCTACTTGGCGAAAATTCAGGGGTAGAGCTTACTGAACGTGGTTTGGTAGCGGTGAATGACTTCTGTCAAACCAACCTTGATGGCGTCTATGCAATCGGTGACTTGGTGCGTGGTCCAATGCTAGCACATAAAGCGATGGAAGAAGGCATGATGGCAGTTGAACGCATTCATGGTGAAAAAGTTCAAGTCAATTATGACACCATTATTAGCGTGATTTACACACACCCAGAAATTGCATGGGTTGGCTTAACTGAAGAACAAGCCAAAGAGCAAGGTCATGAAGTCAAAACGGGTCAATTCAGCCTAGCCGCCAATGGTCGTGCGTTAGCCGCTGGTGAAGGCCAAGGCTTCATCAAAGTGGTTGCCGATGCCAAAACTGACCGTTTACTGGGTATGCATGTCGTGTCAGCGGGTGCAGGCGATATCGTTCATCAAGGCATGATTGCGATGGAATTCGTATCAAGCATTGAAGATTTGCAGTTGATGACGTTTGCTCACCCAACCATTTCTGAAGCAGTACACGAGGCGGTGCTGTCAGCGGATGGTCGTGCAATTCATGCAATTCAACGTAAGCGCAAATAACCTAGTGCACAAGTAATTTGGCTCACAAGTAACTTAGTTTACAAGTAAATGGGCTAATTAGCTTATGCATCAATAGTTTGAATAAGGTAAGTGAGCTAACCTCATTATCAACTAGGTTAGCTCACTATTGACCACACTATTCAAAAATAATTTTAAAACAATGTAAACCAAAACCGAGAGGATAAATTCATGAATTTACATGAGTATCAAGCCAAAGAATTATTAAAAAGCTATGGATTGCCCGTACAAGAAGGTATCATCGCTAAAAATGGTGACGAAGCCGCCGCAGCGTTTGACAAAATGGCAGGCAACGCCGGTGCCGTGGTTGTTAAAGCCCAAGTACATGCCGGTGGCCGTGGTAAAGCGGGCGGCGTAAAAATCGCTAAAACGCGTGAAGAAGCCAAACAAATTGCTGAAGAATTAATTGGTAAAAACTTGGTAACTTACCAAACTGATGCCAACGGTCAACCTGTTAACAGTGTGCTTATCGCCGAAGACATGTACCCAATCGCAACTGAATTGTACTTAGGTGCAGTCGTAGACCGTTCAGCCCGTCGTGTGGTATTTATGGCGTCAACTGAAGGCGGTGTTGAAATTGAAAAAGTTGCCGAAGAAACCCCAGAAAAAATCTTGAAAGTAGAAGTTGACCCACTGGTGGGCTTACAACCTAGCCAAGCTCGTGAAGTGGCTTTCAAACTGGGTCTCAAAGACAAACAAATCAACGAATTTGCCAAATTGATGACAGGTGCTTATAAAGCCTTTACGGAAAATGACTTTGCCTTATTTGAAATCAATCCACTAGCGGTTCGTAAATCTGGCGAATTAGCCTGTGTTGACGCCAAAATCGGTATCGACTCAAATGCGCTTTATCGCCTACCAAAAGTCGCTGAACAACGTGACAAATCACAAGAAAATGAGCGTGAATTAAAAGCCTCAGAGTTTGACCTAAACTATGTTGCACTTGAAGGTAACATCGGCTGTATGGTGAATGGCGCTGGTCTTGCAATGGCAACCATGGACATCATCAAACTATACGGCGGTCAACCCGCTAACTTCCTAGACGTAGGCGGCGGTGCGACCAAAGAACGTGTGGTTGAAGCGTTCAAATTAATTCTTGAAGACAAATCAGTCCAAGGCGTACTCATCAATATTTTTGGTGGTATCGTACGTTGTGACATGATTGCCGAAGCGATTATCGAAGCGGTGAAAGAAGTCAACGTCACCGTGCCTGTGGTTGTTCGCCTTGAAGGTAATAACGCTGAAAAAGGTGCGCAAATCCTACGTGATTCAGGTCTTAAATTAATTCCTGCTGAAGGTCTTTCTGAAGCCGGTCAAAAAATTGTTGATGCGGTTAATAATGCCTAATGAAGAAAGTATAGGTATGAGCGAGTAGGGCTATGTGCCCTACTGGTTAATCGTTTAAATCAAACATAAAAAGTAAAAGGAAAAACAATGAGCGTATTAGTTGGAAAAGACACTAAAGTATTAGTGCAAGGTTTCACAGGTAAAAACGGTACTCTACACTCAGAGCAATCAATTGCTTATGGTACCAACATCGTTGGCGGTGTTACCCCAGGTAAAGGCGGGACAACCCACCTTGATCGTCCAGTATTTGATACCATGAATGAAGCAGTAACAGCAACGGGTGCCAATGCCTCTGTTATCTTTGTACCAGCACCATTTGTATTGGACTCAATCGTTGAAGCGATTAACTCTGGCGTAAAATTGATTGTGGTCATCACCGAAGGCGTACCTACCCTAGATATGCTAAAAGCCAAACGTTACCTAGAAAACGTCAACGCTGACCTACAAGCCAAGGGCGAAGAAATCATCCGTATGGTAGGTCCAAACTGTCCAGGCGTCATCAGCCCAGGTAAATGCAAAATCGGTATCATGCCAGGTCACATTCACCAAGAAGGTAAAGTCGGTATCATCTCACGTTCTGGTACATTGACTTATGAAGCGGTGGCTCAAACTACTAAACTTGGCTTTGGTCAATCAACCTGTATCGGTATCGGTGGTGACCCAATCCCAGGTATGAACCAAATCGATGCATTAAAATTGCTTCAAGATGACCCACAAACCGAAGCGATTGTATTGATCGGTGAAATCGGTGGTACGGCTGAAGAGGAAGCGGCTGCATACGTTAAAGACCACGTGACTAAACCCGTCATTGGTTATATCGCAGGTGTCACAGCACCAAAAGGTAAACGTATGGGACATGCCGGTGCGATTATCTCAGGTGGTAAAGGTACAGCAGAAGAAAAATTCAAAGCCTTTGAAGAGGCTGGTATTGCTTATACCCGTGACCCTTCAAAAATCGGTGAAAAAGTAAAAGAAGTCACTGGTTGGTAATCATCAGCTATGTTGACTAATCAAAAGCAGATAATCATTGGGTTATCTGCTTTTTTATTATCCGCTGGTGTTAGCAAAATACCCTCAATCAATGTCAATAATGCGTTTAAAATATTCCGGCAGATAAAATATTTGCCATAAAAATATGTTAAGCTTGATATAAACTATTTGAACAACTTGTCTTATTAAGAGTCACTATGTCGAAAAAAATCACTCACGCTGTTATTCCTGTGGCAGGGTTTGGTACGCGTATGCTACCACTATCAAAAGCCGTGCCAAAAGAGTTACTACCACTTGGCAATAAACCAGCCATTCAATACGTCGTTGAAGAAGCGATTGCCGCAGGTTTAACCAATATTGTCTTGGTCAATCATGCGCAAAAAACCGCCATTGAAAACTATTTTGACATCAATAGCGAGCTTGATACCCAGTTACGCGGTAAAGGTAAAGCGGCGCTAGCCGATAGTTTAAACTGGCTACCTGCAGGGGTCACGGTTACCAGTGTGCGCCAAGGCAAACCGTTAGGATTAGGGCATGCCGTCTTGCAAGCCCGTCCCATTGTAGGTGATGAACCGTTTGCTGTGCTGTTACCGGATGTAATTTTAAACCCCTATAACACTGACTATACTCAGCAGAATTTAGCCTACATGCTGCAGCAGTTTGCCAAGCAGCAGCATTCACAGATATTGGTTGATCCAGTGAAAGAAAGTGATATTCATAAATATGGCATTGCCAAGTTAGCCAGCACACAAATGGTAGCAAAGTCTGAACAAAACCAGTCGTTTGCTGTGACGGGGTTTGTGGAAAAACCCAAAGCTGAAGATGCGCCCTCTAACTTAGCTGTCGTTGGGCGCTATGTATTTAATAATGCTATTTTTGATTATCTAGCCAACACGCAGCCAAGTGTGGGTGGGGAAATTCAGCTGACCGATGCCATTGATGCGCTTATTAGCGCGCAAGGGGTAGACGTGGTTAGCATGGTGGGTAATAGCTTTGATGCAGGTGATATGAGTAGCTACTTGCAAGCCGTGGGTTACTTTGCCACCCAATTGGGTCACTCAATTGGGCATTGAAGCGTTTCAACATACAGCAAATTAATATAGGGTCATAGGCGAATGTCAACCGATACAAGTGCGAATCGTACATGGCAAACACTGTCTGCTCAAGCAGATAGTATGCCCACGCTTAATCAACTGTTTAGCCAACAATCCAATCGCGGCTTACAGTACCGCGTTGCCGCGTGCGACATGATCATGGATTTTAGTAAACAAAAAATTGATGAAGCGGTGCTCAGCAATTTAATTAAACTGGCAAATGAGCGTGAGTTAGCGCAAGAAATCCGTCGCCTGATGACAGGCGAAATCGTGAATGATACTGAGCATCGTCCTGCACTGCATACCGCACTAAGACAGCCGCAAGGCGAGCAAGTTTGGGTCGAAGGTATCAATGTCATTGAGCAGGTGCATACCAGCTTACAAAAAGCGGAAAAGTTGGTGGAGCGGATTCGTAATGGGGTCTGGCGTGGTTATTCTGGTCAGGCAATCACCGATGTCGTGAATATCGGCGTCGGCGGATCAGATCTAGGGCCAGTGATGGCAACAACGGCACTAAAAGAATGGACAGATACCCCTATCAGTGTGCATTTTGTCTCCAATATGGATGGCACCCAGCTCGATAGTTTGCTTAAGGTATTAAATCCGCAAACCACGCTGTTTATTATCTCGTCGAAATCATTTTCCACCATTGATACGCTGTCCAATGCCAAGACGGCGATGTCGTGGTTGTTAGCCAGTCATGATAACAAAGCCACTATTTTGCGTCGTCATTTTATTGGGATTTCTACCAAAGCGGATAAGATGTCAGAATGGGGTATCCATGTCGATAACCAACTAATGCTCTGGGATTGGGTTGGGGGTCGATTCTCCATGTGGTCGGTGATTGGACTGGCGATTGCCATAAAAATTGGCATGCATAATTTCTATGAGCTGCTAGCAGGTGCTTATGATATGGATCGGCATTTTGCCACCGCCGATTTTGCTCAAAACATGCCTGTGTTGTTAGGGCTACTCGGTGTTTGGAATAGTACGTTTTTACACATTAACGCCCATACGGTGTTACCTTATGATGGTCGGTTATCTTTTTTTCCCAACTACTTAACCCAACTTGAGATGGAGAGTAACGGTAAATCTGTTAATCGCCAAGGTGAGGCAGTGACTTACAGTACTTGTCCGATTTTGTGGGGTGATATTGGCTCCAATGCGCAGCATGCGTTTTATCAGTTGCTGCATCAGGGCACACAGGCAGTCAGTTGTGATTTTATTGCGCCCATCAAACGCTACGCAGATGCCCAAACAATCAATAAAAACTTGCTTGAGCAGCACGGACTTTCGCTTGCCAACTGCCTAGCGCAAAGCCAAGTGCTCGCGTTTGGTAATGCCGCCATCAAAGACAGCAATAATGGTATGGATAAATTCAAACATTATCGTGGCAATCAGCCGTCAACCACCATCCTACTCAAACAGCTGACCCCAAAAACGTTAGGGTCACTCATAGCACTGTATGAGCACAAAGTATTTGTTATGTCAGTCATTTGGCAGATTAACCCATTTGACCAGTGGGGGGTTGAAGTGGGTAAAGTGATGGCTAATGCCGTGTTTGATGCCTTAGTATCAACGCAAGAATTATCGCCGCAACAAGCACAGCCATTTGACAGCTCAACCAATCAGTTACTAAATACCATTAAAACAACCTTTGCAAGCTGATGATAGATAGGGATAAAAGAAGAAAATAATGACAAAAACTGTATATATAATTGGCAGTACCAATGAATCCATCAATGCCTGTATTTTGCTTGCCACCCTTGAATATCAAGTCAGGCTATTGACCGATGAAGATAGCCTTCAGCAGGTCATGAATGATTACCAGTTTGATCGGCAGATGGTGCTGCTGTGGCAGTTGTACCAATCTCAAGGCAACATCATTACCCAGCCTTTGCCAACCCATGATTTTTCAGCCTATGTCAGCGCAGATGATATTTGGTTGTTTGTCGATGGTGTATCAGCGCAGGCGCTTGAGCAATTTGGCTCATTTCATTTTAACCCAACGACCCAGATTATCATCAGCGGTGTCAAAGCCATGGGTGAGATTGAACAATTCGCGCGCAAATTGACGACTACTTGGGTGTATTATCTTCCGTTTATTTTTATGAAAGACGGGGCGAATTTTAGTTCTTTTTTCCAAGCCGATTTGGCACTGATTGGTGAAAAAACGCAAGGCAGTAGCGCGCACAACAACATTTTGCTGTTCTTTATTGAAAAAAGTGACAAGCACTTTATTACGGATATCAAAACGGCAGAATTTGCGCGCAGTAGTATCATGGGAATGCTAGCAACACGCTTGTCTTTCATGAACGAAATGGCGCGTCTCGCCGCCAGTGAACAGGTCAATATCAAACAAGTTGAGCAAATCCTTGGGCTTGATAAACGCATTGGTAAAGATTATCTCAAAGCGGGTTGGGGCTTTGGTGGCAAGTCATTGCCGCTGGAATTGGATTTTTTGATTGATGGTTTTAAGCACAATCAAGTAGAGACATCGCTGCTCGAGGCGGTAAAATCCATTAATGAAGACCAAAAAGAACTGATTTTCCGTGAATTTTGGCAATATTTTGATGGCTTTATCGAAAACAAAACGGTGATGATTTGGGGTTCAGGCTATCGTAATGGTACAGGACGCACCACCCATTCAGCGTTTCACCCACTCATTAAATTGTTATGGTCATACAATATCAAGACGATTGTGTATGCCAACAATACCAAAGAAGAATTGTTAGAGTTATACGGTAATCATCCGCTGTTTTCCTTGACCGACGATGCCTATGCGCCGCTTACACAAGTGCAAGCGTTGTTTATTGTCAATTGGTCGCTACCGATCAAGCCGGATATCAATCGTTTAAATAACATTGCATTACCCATTTTTGATGCAAAAAATACGTTAACCGAACCACAAATTCAGCAGCTCGTTGGTTTTTATACGGGTATAGGCTGTAAAAAATAGGCAAAACAATGACCAATCAAAGCAAAAAAATCTTAGTCACGGGCGGGGCAGGTTATATTGGCTCGCATACATTAATTGAGCTAATTGCCGCAGGATTCACCCCTGTAGTGTATGATAATTTATCCAATAGTAGCCAAAATTCGTTGGCGCGTGTCCAGCAAATTGTAGGGCAGTCCATTGAGTTTATCGAAGGCGATATTTTGGACACACAGCTGCTTGCCAAAACCTTTGCCGCGCATGACTTCACTGCGGTAATTCATTTTGCAGGGCTAAAGGCGGTCGGTGAATCGGTTGCCAAGCCACTGTGGTATTATCAAAACAATGTCGCAGGCACGCTCAATCTACTCGATGCGATGAAAAACTCCCAAGTAAAAAACTTGATTTTCTCGTCATCAGCAACCGTGTATGGTGACCCAGAAGCCTTACCGATTGTCGAATCCTCACCGCGTTCTGCGACCAATCCGTATGGGCAAAGCAAGCTGATGATTGAACATATGCTCGAAGACTTGGCAAAATCAGATAACCATTGGCAATTAATTTCACTGCGCTATTTTAATCCCATTGGTGCCTACCATACCGGAACCATAGGTGAAAATCCAAATGGCATTCCAAACAATTTGATGCCGTATGTCAGCCAAGTGGCAGTGGGTAAGCTGCCGCAGTTAAGCGTGTTTGGCAATGATTATGATACCGTGGATGGGACAGGCGTGCGAGATTACATCCATGTGGTTGATTTGGCAAAAGGGCATGTCGCCGCTTTACAGTATTTGGAACACCAAACCCAGCTCGGATTTGAGCCGATTAACTTGGGTACAGGTAAAGGAACATCTGTATTAGAATTGGTCAATGCCTTTATCAAAACCACTGGTCAACCCGTGCCTTATAGCGTAGCACCAAGACGACCTGGCGACATTGCCAGTTGTTATGCCAGTAGTGATAAAGCCAAGCATCTGTTGGGCTGGCAAGCTGAGTTTGATATCGAGCGTATGTGTACCGACACCTGGCGTTGGCAAAGCCAAAACCCTAATGGCTATGACGATTAAGCACCCCTTTAATATTATTGAACATTAACGAATATTAACGACGGTTTTATGACCGTCTTTTTTATCGGTAGGTTTTATCAAAGATGAGCATTTTTATCATAAAACTTAGCCAAGGTTATGATTTTACTTGACCCTAGGCCCGCTTCAGCGATAATAGGGGATTAGATAAATTATGATTTTTATTTGTTTTACCCTAGCGATTGTTTAGCGAATTTCTTTTTTCTTATTGTCCCATTGAGCCTGTTATGACCATTAGCGCACCTGAATTTATCCATGAAACTGTTTTGCTAAAAGAAACGGTGGCAAGTGTGCTCAATGTAACTGTAGCGCAGTTAGCAGCAGAAACCGTCAAAAAAACGGGCACCTTTGTCGATGCGACATTTGGGCGCGGTGGGCACAGCCGATTGCTGTTAACTTATTTGAATAAAGACAGTCGTCTGCTTGTTTTTGATAAAGACCCCCAAGCCATACAAACGGCGCAAGCATTGGCAGCCAGTGATGCGCGCGTGATAGTGATTCATGATAGTTTTGCCAAGCTGCAAGAAAATCTACAGCGATTAGGGATTGAACAGGTCGATGGGATTATGGCAGATTTGGGCGTGTCCTCGCCGCAGCTTGATGACGGTAGCCGCGGCTTTAGCTTTATGCGCGATGGGGCAGTGGATATGCGCATGGATACCACCCGCGGCGAATCGGTCGCCCAATGGTTAAAACGCGTGGATGAAACCGTGCTTGCCGATGTGCTGTATAACTATGGCGAAGAACGACACAGTCGCCGTATTGCAAGGGCAATCAAACAAATGGAACACTACGATTCTACCCTGGCGCTGGCAGAAACCATCAAACAGGCGCATCCCAATTGGCAAAAAGGCAAGCACCCTGCCACCCAAAGTTTTCAAGCCATGCGTATTTTTATCAATAATGAACTCGGTGATATTGACAGCTTTTTGGATCAATCGATCATGGCGCTTAAGATAGGAGGACGCTTGGCGGTGATTAGTTTTCATTCGCTAGAAGACCGTATCATCAAGCAGTTTTTGCAAAAACACAGTAAAGGTCAATATCCTGAAGATGCCAATTTGCCGATGCCACCCAAACGCCCCAAGCTCTTATCTAAACCTGAGCGTGTCGCTCCGTTGGATACGGAAATAAAAACCAACCCGCGCGCCAGAAGTGCTTGGCTTCGTTCCGCCACCCGACTGTAAAAGTCGCCGTTTTTGTAACATGATATTTATAACAAACAATAAAAAACGATTGCATTAACCAAACTTAGATGGGTTGCGTTATAATGACTTGTTTTATTTTGATACCCTGCTCTTTGATATAAAAAGCTCTTTGATATAAAAATGCCAAAATCTCAGCCCCTGCCTCCCATGACGAGTAATCCCATGCCGAATGGCCGCGATAACCAAAATTCGCCGAAAAAAACGCGTCTTTTCTCCGCCAAAAATAACCACGCAACGGTAAAGAATAACACGACGATAAAAAAAAGCAGTGAAGGCTTGGGTGCCAGTATTAGCGAGATGCTCGATACTGAGTATCGCGGCGTTAGTCTATATACGGTTGCGATGATGCTATTAGTGATTGCGATTTTGTGGACAGGGGTGAGCGTCGTCGAGCAAATCCAAACTTATCATCAACAATATGGCGAGCTGCAAAAACTCAAAAAACAATTTCGCCAGCTGCAAATGGAACACCAACGCATGCTGATTGAGCAGCAAACCTTTAGCGCTACCCCGCAAGTGACCAACCGCGCGGTGACTGAACTCAATATGTTTTACCCTAACTTGTCCGATCGTATGATTATTCACGACAATAAAGTCACGGTATTTACTAGTGACGCCAGCAGCAACGAGTCAAACACTCCAGCTATCAATCCAGAAACGCAGCATTGATGAGGCAACCGCGTGAATACTCGCAATAAAAAATCGATAACCACCAAAGTTGCCAATGCCATGTCAGGGCGACCCACCAAAGTGCCTGTGCTCAAAGTCACTGCCCCTAAAATCAATGCGTCAAAGCGTCGTAGTGGTGCCTCACGCCAAGGCAGTATTGAAGAAGATGCTATTCGCTTTAAGTCCATTTGGATAGCGATGGGGCTGGTGTTTGTGGCGATTTTTGGACGATTGGCATACATCCAAGTCATTAATAAATCTTACTATCAAGGTAAAGGTAATTCGCTCATTACCACCGTCAAAAAAGAGCCGTCTTACCGGGGCATGATTACCGACCGCAATAACATGCCGCTTGCGATTTCAGCCCCGTTAACCTCGGCGTACTTTAGTCCGCATGAATATGCGGTTGAATACTATGAGCTCAAAGCGCGCCAACAAGACCTGCAAAAGTCTAAACCGAGTAAATCGGTCAATCGTGAGCTTGAGCGCGTTGCAAAACGCTTGCAGAACATGGATTTAGCCAAACTTTCGGCATTGACAGGCATTAGCGTCAGCGAATTTAAAAATGCGGTGCGTATCAATGACAACATCAATCTTGCCGATAAAGAGGCAATCAAAGCTGTATTGCCCACGGGCGCAGGGTCGCATTATTTTCCATTAATGAAAAATGTGCAACCTGAAGCAGCACAGCCGCTTATCGATGCCAATTTTGCTGGGGTCAGTACCGACACGTTTTATCAGCGCTACTATCCACAGCCACAGCCGAATGCCCAATTATTGGGCTTTATGGCGCGTACCAACATGACAGATGGCACGCATTATCAAGGGCAAGCAGGGGTAGAGCGCGTATTTAATGACATGCTATCAGGCAAAGATGGCGAAGTCATGGTCATGCGTGATGCCAAAAACAACAGCATTAAAGAAATCGAACAAGTCAAACCTGAAGTCGCTGGCAAGGATTTACAATTAACCGTTGATTCACGGCTACAATATATCTTGTACCAAGAACTTGAAAAAGTTGGACGTGTGCAGCAAGCGCGCTGGGCAGCGGGCATGATTGTCGATGTCAACTCCGGTGAAGTGATGGCGATGTCCAACTGGCCGTCGTTTAACGCCAATGACTTAAATAGCTTATCCAATGAAAACCAGCGTAACCATGCCTTGATGGATGTATTTGAACCAGGTTCGGTGATGAAACCCATCACCGTTGCTACGGGCTTAAAGTCAGGACAATACAATGCCAATTCGATGATTAATACCAGTCCAGGTAGCATGGTGGTGCAAGGGCATACTATTCGCGACCATGGCAATTTAGGTACCATTAGTTTGCGTACCCTACTGCAAAAATCGAGTAATATCGGCTCAGCAAAAATTGCCCTTTCTTTGCCTGCCACCGCGATGAGTGATACACAAAAAGCCTTTGGGTTTGGCGCAAAAACCAACCTAAAATTACCCGGTGAATCTGCAGGTCTAGTGCCAACGCCTGAGCAAAATGAAATCGCACGCCGCGCAACTGTGTCATACGGTTATGGTCTACAAGTCACGCTAGCGCAGCTTGCGCAAGCTTACAGTGTGCTAGGTGCAGGGGGCGTGATGCATCCGTTGACGCTCCTTAAAAGTACCCGTGATAACGCACTCAATAGCAGTAGTACCAATAATGTCTCCGTCCCTTTTGCCAAACCTGCCGCCAAGCAAGTCATCAAAAACAGCGATGCACTTACCATTGTCGATATGATGACGTCAGTCACTGAGCCTGGTGGTACGGCAACCTTAGCCGCTATCGATGGCTATCGTGTGGCGGGTAAAACCGGTACGGCAAGACGTACCAATCCCAAAGGCGGCTACTATGATGACCAATACCGCACCGCGTTTGTCGGTATTGCCCCTGCTTCTAACCCACGTTTTGTGGTGGCTATCATGGTTGAAGACCCGCGTGTTAACAAATTTGGTGGTTTGGTGGCAGCGCCCGTGTTCCGCAGTGTGATGAAAGAAGCCTTGCGTTTGTACAATGTGCCGTTTGACAAGCCGCTGTCAGGTAAAGAAACCACTGCCACCAGCATCGAAAGTGTCAATGACTTATAACAACCCTATGGAAAAAGCTATGATTACGTTGCAAGCGATGATGTCTGCGCTATCGCTACCAGAAAGCGTGCGACAACTGTTAAACCCTGTCATGAATCAACCATTTGGGCAGTTTGTGGTCGATAGCCGTCAAGTGGGTCAGGGCGATGTATTTGTATTGCTAAAGAGTCAAAACGCGACCGACAGCCTCGATTTGGAAAAAGTTGCAGGTTATCTTGCCCAAGTCACAGACAAAGCGGTGTTTGTGTTGTCAGAAATTGATGTATCCGCGATCCAGTCGCAGTTTATGTTGCCGATTATTTATTTGCCCACCATTCGTGATTTTTTAGGTTCTTTGATTCAAACCAGTTTGCAACAGCAACATCCCACCAAGTTACCGGCGGTCATCGCGGTGACAGGCACCAATGGCAAGACCACGGTAAGCCAACTGGTCGCCCAACTCATCAGTCAATCGGGCATCAAAACTGCGGTCATGGGCACGGCAGGCAATGGGGTTTTGCCAAATTTGACCCCAAGTACCCACACCACCCTAGAAGTCTTTAATCTGCAACATGCGATTGATGATTTTGCCAAGCAAGGCGTACAAGCCTTAGCCATTGAAGCCAGCTCTCACGGGTTACATCAACAGCGGCTGCAAGGGGTACCCATCAATGTGGCGATTTTTACCAATTTAAGTCGTGATCATCTCGACTATCATACTGACATGGACGATTATGCGCAGGCGAAAGCGCGACTGTTTGATAAAGCACATTTTCCCACCCTCACTCACGCGATTATTAATTTAGATGATGAATTTAGTGCGTTGATGATTGAGGCAGCCAACGCATCCCATTTAACCGTGTGGACGTATAGCTTGACCAATGAGCAAGCCGATTTTTTTGCCAAAACTATCCTGCCTAGCTTGCAAGGGGGTGATTTGACCATTGCTCTTTCAAAAGCTGTCACGCCACAAGGTGAATTAACGGTGAATAGTCCACTGTTAGGGCGATTTAATGTGGCCAATTTGCTGGCGAGTATCGCAGGCGCCTTAGCGTTATCGCAAAGTGCCGCGATGGGATTGGGTGTGGCGCAAATCCAAGCGGCAGTGCCAACGCTTCGCGGCGCCACAGGTCGTATGGATCGGGTGCCATCGACCGGCAGCTGTTTTATCGTGGATTATGCGCATACGCCAGATGCGCTAGAGCAGGTGTTGACCAGTTTAAAATCGCACTGTACAGGTGAGCTGTGGGCAGTATTTGGCTGTGGTGGCGACCGTGATAAGGGTAAACGTCCACTGATGGCGCAAGCAGGACTGCGCCTAGCTGACAAAGTGATTTTGACTGCCGATAACCCACGCAGTGAAGACCCCAATGCGATTTTGAACGATATGCAAGCGGGCATGACTTGTGAGCAGCACTATCAAGCCATTATCGAGCCAGACCGTCAAAAGGCGATTGAATATGCGGTGCAACATGCCAAGCCTAACGATATCGTGGTGATTGCAGGCAAAGGGCATGAAACCTATCAAGAAATCAAAGGGGTACGCCACGACTTTGATGATAAAGTGGTGGTAAAAAATGCCATTGACAAATTTGGCAAATAACTTAGCCTAGCATCATGAAAAAAATCTACCTAATCCGTCATGCCCAAAGCGAGTCCAATGCAGGGCAAGCGGTGCGCCCCAATCATGCCATCAATCTTACTGACGTTGGCAAGACGCAAGCACAAGCATTGGCGGATTGGCTCACTGACCATATCAGCGAGTCAGTCACCGAGATTTTTGTCTCTCAGTATCTTCGCACCCAGCAAACGGCTCAGCCTTATCTACAAATTACTAAGCGCACAGCCACTGTCATCGACGAATTGCACGAATTTAACTTTTTGGATTTTGACACCATCAAGGATTTGTCATTTGATGACATCCGTGTGATTGCCGATGATTTTTGGCAACAGCATTCTGCGCACCGAGCCAGTGAGCTGACGGACAGTTTTGAGCAGTTTGTTGAGCGAGTAAAAAAGGTGCGCGCGTATTTTGACGCCTTGCCCGATGGCACCTATCTAGTATTTACCCACGGCATGTGGATTGGCATGCTTATCTGGCAACTGCTACTTGGCGATAGCCCGCGTCTATATAATATGAAAAAATTCCGTGAGTTTGAACTGGCAACGCGCCCCAAAAATTGCGAAGTGTTGTTGCTCGCTCCTGTAGGAATCAAGAAATTATGGGTGCGTAATGATGGGCAAGATGACGAGATTCGCTAGTAATAAACTATAAAGAGACCCCAATAAAGAGACCCGAATAAAGAGACGACAATGACTGCATATATTTGGCAATCTGCCAACCTAACCGAAGCGCTAAAAGATCTAAACCCAACCTTTCACAGTGATTTTACCCAGACATCCACAAGAATTATCACCGATACCCGCAAAATCGAACAAGGCGATATCTTTTTAGCCATCCAAGGCGATAACTTTGACGGACATGATTATGTAAAAACTGCCAAAGATAAAGGCGCGGTCTTAGCGATTGTCAGTCGTGCAGTCGAAAGTGACTTGCCGCAACTCGTAGTGACTGACACCAAACTGGCACTCGGCAAATTAGGTGCTTACCGACGTGACCAACATCCCAATCTAAAAGTCGTCGCGATTACAGGCTCTAGTGGTAAAACCACCGCCAAAGAAATGCTTGGCAGTATTTTAAACCGTATTGCGCCGACACTTATCACTCGCGGTAATCTCAACAATGATTTGGGCGTGCCGATGATGCTACTAGAGCTGACCGACGACCATCGTTACGCCGTGATGGAGCTTGGCGCCAATCATGTCGGAGAGATCGCTTATACCACCCAGCTTGTCAAACCCGATGTCGCTTGTGTGCTCAATATCGGCACGGCACATTTGGGGGAATTTGGTGGGCGTGATAATATCGCTAAGACCAAATCTGAGATTTATCAAGGATTAAGTGACACAGGTACAGCGATTGTGCCATTTGGTGATGATTATTTTGATACGCTACTCAACAATGCGCAACAATTTACCCAAAATATTCTCACCTTTGGCGAGCGTGACGTGTCCTTGGCGGATGCTGACGTGGATATGCAACAAGCCAAAGAAATTGGCTTAACAGATGAAGATACGGTGCTACTGATGGGCGATGTGTTTGCCGATGATGTGGAAGTCGGTAATACTAGCACCTTTAGCCTAAATTTCAATTTTGAAATTGATGAAATCGAAAGCCAAAACGTCACTTTAAACTTTGCAGGTGAACACAACATCAGCAATGCCTTAGCCGCCGCGGCCTGTGCGCAAGCCTTGGGGCTGTCGATTGATGATATCGCCAAAGGACTCGATGCCGCCAAGCCTGCCAAAGGTCGACTCAATTTTATTGAGTTTGGTAAACATACTTTAATTGATGACACTTATAATGCCAATCCCAGTGCCGTCGTTGCTGCCACGCAAGTGTTGGTGAGTCAAGGTACGCCAACCCTGTTGGTGTTGGGCGATATTGGTGAGTTGGGTGACGCTGCCCAAGAGGAGCATCGCAAGCTAGGTGAGGCTATTGCCGCCTCGGGCGTGACTGTGCTGTATACGGTGGGGGAGTTAACGCCTGTTACCGTCGCGCAAGCGCAAGCATCCGGCATGCAAGCACAGGCATACCCAGATAAAGCATCCCTACTTGCGGCGATCAAAGATACCTTAGCGAGTAGTGATGACGCCTGGCATATCTTGTTTAAAGGCTCGCGCTATATGAGAATGGAGCAAATAATTGACGAGTTAACCCGTCAGCCATCCTAGCTAAAAACAGCGCTTTCATCAGCCATTCGATAAAAATTGGCTGATTTTTTGTGAATTTTTACTTAAAATAGTCAACTTTTCATGATGGGTTTTTGATTATGAGAGCAAGTGATACGGTTTTCATAGTGAGTTTTCATAGCGAGTTTTCATTTATTTCATCATGATAATGACAGGGACCTTAAGCCCCTGTTTTTACCCAGAACCCTCTAAGGAGTCCACTCGTGCTATTGTGGTTATTTGAATGGCTAAGCCAATTTTATTCCCCATTTTCGGCTGTGTCATCGCTGACCTTACGTGTTTTATTAGCGGTGCTGACTGCGTTGGGTATCAGTATGGTGTTTGGTGGTCGTGTCATTGAACGGTTGCGGGCGCTCAAATATGGACAAGCCATTCGTAACGACGGTCCACAAAGTCACCTTGCCAAAACAGGCACACCCACCATGGGCGGAATTTTGATTTTGGGCAGTATTTTGGTAACCACGCTACTGTGGGCGAATCTAGCCAACCCCTACGTATGGATTTTGATGGTGGTGTTGGTGATTTTTGGCGCGGTGGGCTGGGCAGATGACTGGCTAAAAATCAAATATAAAGACCCAAAAGGCTTGATTGCACGCAAAAAATATTTTTGGTTGTCAGTTGGCGCTTTATTTGTGGGTGTGTCCTTGTACTGGATTGCCAGTCAGCAGCCGCATGTGGCGACAGCTCATGCCATGCAAGATTTATTGATTCCGTTATTTAAAAACGTGTCGATTCCTTTCTCCGCTGTACCATTGGGTTTGGCGTTTATTATCTTTACCTATTTTGTGATTAATGGCACCTCAAATGCGGTCAACTTAACCGATGGTTTGGATGGTCTTGCCATTTTTCCTGTGGTGTTGGTCGCCGCAGGTTTAGGGGTGTTTGCTTATGTGTCAGGGGATTTTCGCTTTGCTGAATATCTCCACGTGCCCTATATTGCTTATAATAGCGATGTGACAGTGGTGTGTGGTGCCATGGTTGGCGCAGGACTTGGGTTTTTATGGTTTAACGCGCATCCCGCCCAAGTGTTTATGGGTGATGTTGGTGCATTAGCCTTAGGCGCGATGCTTGGCACCATTGCCGTGATGACGCGCCAAGAGATTGTGCTGTTCATCATGGGTGGTTTATTTGTGGCAGAAGCGGTATCGGTCATGCTACAAGTAGGCTCTTACAAACTTCGTAAAAAACGCATCTTTCGCATGGCGCCGCTGCATCACCATTTTGAAGAAGGCGGCTGGAAAGAAACCCAAGTGGTTACCCGTTTTTGGATTATTACCATTGTCTTGGTGATCTTAGGGCTGATGACGTTGAAACTTCGCTAACTTTGCTACGTCCGAACGGCGCTTTGCATCAAATGGCATCTTCGGATGTCATTTTTTTTGTCTGTATTTATTTGCCCATGTGCAAAAAATTAAATATGCTATAATTTTTATATTTGCCATCCCTGCATCAACCTGCACATCACAGCAGCATCCGATGGCAGATTCAGCACTGGCATTAAAAATACCTGAGGCACTGCAACCAAAAATGGGGCAAGTGCATGAAGATATTATGATTTTGCAAAGTCTGATAGACGACTGATGTTGCGCAGTTACAGCGGGTTACACGCTTTGGGTTGTTAATAGTTGTTTTTGAGATATTTTTATGGTGGCACTCCCTTCGACATTTTCTGCAAATTTTCGCTGCCCGATTTGCCAAAGTCCGCTAAAGGTGGGTGAAAAAGTTTGGCAATGCACGGGTGAAAATCCGCAGCAGCGGCAACATGGCTTTGATGTTGCCAAACAAGGGTATGTAAATCTACTGCCGGTGCAAAATAAGCATAGCAAAAACCCTGGCGATAGTGATGAGTCGATTATGGCGCGGCGTCGTTTTTTGCAAGCGGGGTTTTATCAGTCGCTGCAAGATGGGCTGTATGACTTTTGCAAAGGGCTATTATCCTCCCAACCATCGGTAAATTGGCTAGACATTGGTTGTGGCGAAGGCTATTACACTGAGCGATTTTTACAGCTTAACCCAAGTAAGTTAGTCGCGCTTGATATCAGCAAACCTGCCGTACTTGCTACTGCCAAACGACTTAAACCAATTAGCACGACCACGCAAAAATATTGTTTAGTGGCATCTGCTTCGCAAGTACCATTGGCCAATCAGGCGGTGAGTATGTTGACCAGTATTTTTAGCCCGATTTTGGCGGATGAATTTCATCGGTTGGTCAGCGACCAAGGCTTTGTAGTGATTGCCAAGCCCGCCGTCAATCACTTGATTGAGATGCGTGATGGGCTATTTGAACAAATCGTGGCGCACGACTCAGACAAATTTATCGATGAATTAGCACCGTATTTTGAGTTGGTTAAGCAAACGCGGGTGGAAACCACCATTTCGCTTACCGCTACGCAGTTACAAGATTTATTGACGATGACGCCCTATGCTTTTCGGGCGCAGCCAGCCAGACGTGAGGCATTAATCGACCGCTGCGAGCAGGCAGGGTCAATGCGCTTTACGACCGATTTTATGATTTATGGGTTTCAAAAAATTTGTCTATAAACAAACAGCCCTAAGCGCGCGGATGATGCAGCTGATGCAGCTGTTGCAGTCTTGCCGTAGCCACATGGGTATAGATCTGGGTGGTTGATAAATCGCTGTGACCCAATAACATCTGTACACTGCGCAAGTCAGCGCCGTGATTGAGCAAATGGGTGGCAAAGGCATGACGTAAGGTATGTGGAGAAATTTCGCTTTCGATGCCGGCTTGCTTGGCGTAGCGTTTAATGACATACCAAAAGTTTTGGCGGGTCATGTAGCCGCCTTGTTGGGTCAAAAATACCGCTTGGCAGCGACTTTCTCGCCCATTTTTCATGATACATAATTGCGGTCGCGCCAGGGTCAAATAATCGGTCAATACATCAATCGCCACTTCGCCAAGGGGTACCAACCGAGTCTTATCGCCTTTACCGGTAACCTGTAACCAGCCAGCATTGAGATTGACTTCACTTAACGATAAATGAATAAGCTCAGAGACACGTAGCCCACAGGCATACAGCACTTCAAACATGGCTTGGTCACGCATGCCCAATGGGGTCGATGTGTCTGGGCTGGCGAGTAGGGCGTCGACATCACTTTCGGATAAATCTTTGGGCAGCGCACGTCCAAGTTTTGGGGTTTTGATATGCTCACACGGGTTGTCATCACGCTGATTGGCGTTGATTTGCCATAAAAAAAACTGTTTAAGCGATGATAAGGCACGCGCTTGGCTGCGCGCTGTTTTGCCTTGTTTATAGAGCGCCGCTAGGCAAGCTAACACGTCACTGGCATCCCAACGGGTGATAGCTTTGCTACAGGTGGTTTCGCACAGCATCAAGTCACGAATATAAGCATTGCGCGTATTGGTGGCAAGTCCCCGGGTTAGCAATTCTTGGCGAAACTGCTGAATATAACTGGGCTCATCATCAAGGTGTAAGGCTTTGACTTGGCGGGGTTGGCGCGCGGCGACTTGGGACATAAATGACTTGAAATCTCGGGATAAGGGGTCGTTTTTTTAACCAGCTTTTTTCTTAATCCAGTAATGATACACATTGGCATACGGATCGGGGTTTTGGTGTTGTTGGGGGTTGATGATGTCTTGCTGCTCAATAAGTTCATGCCCCAGATGGCGACAAAAATTGGGGATATCGCGCGTGGTCGCAGGGTCAGTGGCGATGACGTGAATCACCTCTCCCGACTGCGCTTTACGAACGGTTTTATGCAGCAGCATAATAGGCTCTGGGCAAATCAGCCCTTGGGTATCGAGTTGGTAATTGGCATCAGGCATGTTGAGTCTCTGTTTTTCGACTTTCTTGGATAAAATTAAAAAAACGGGTTAAATTGGCTTTAAACATAAACGCCACCCCAATCCAGGCGGCTAGGGCAACATAGCTACTGATAACAAACAAGCCAAATCCCATACCGATACACAGCGCAAGCATGCTTGGCTGGCTTAAACGGTAACGGTATAAAATAAACGCCACATAGCAGGATAGCGGTATGGTGAGTCCAACGAGTCCATAAGGCACCCAATGAAACAAAGTATAAATTGTTTGACTGTGCTTAAACTGTGACAAGCTCTTTAGGGTACCAAATAATAAAAATAGCGCAATTGCCAAATAAACCAGATAAATTGACCATTTGTTGAGTCGCTGTGCGTGCTCAATCAAACCAAGAACAGGGGCAGAAAAGCCTTTGGTCATTGGCGTAGCAGGCGCGTTTAATTGAGTCATGATAACAGCGCTCCTTCGCCACTTCTAAGCCAACTGCCAAGCATAATCGCTGAGGCGATACTATCAATCGGCTCTTTGTCACTTTTGATTAACCCATATTCCCAAGCCAAACTTTTGGCTTCACGGCTAGTTAAGCGCTCATCCGCCAAAATAATCGGGCGTGGTCGATGCGCTTCCTCGAGCTGGTGCTTGAGCCTACGAGCAAATTTTTTGGCACGATTGCCAAGCTCAGATGCAGTGCCATCCATATTCAGTGGCAAACCGATGATAATGGTACTTACTTGCCATGACTCGATAATTTTTAGCAATTCATCCCAATTGGGTTTGCCATTATCCATTTTAAACTGCATCAACGGGCTTGCGGTTTGGGTTAAGGTATTGCCCAAAGCGATACCCATTTTTGCGATGCCAAAATCAAGCCCCATCACCGTTTCGATAGTTTGGGTGTGATGGGTATATTGCGGCTTATTTAGGTTAAGCATGCCCGATATCCGTACTTAGTTTGTTAAAATCAACGCCCAACTGCTGAGCGGCGACTTGCCAGCGAGTCTGATGTTCGATATCAAACAATAGCCCCATTGATGCCGGCAAAACAAACCAATCGCCTTGGTTAATTTCTTCTTCTAGCTGCCCTTTTCCCCAGCTAGCATGACCCAGACAAAGCTCAAAATGCTCAACGCCTTGACCATTGGCGATACTTTGTAAAATATCCTTGCTAGTGGTGATACAGACGTTTTCGGTGATGGCAAACGAAGATACCCAATCGGGCTGTCCCGTATGCAGCACAAACCCAACTTCCGGGTTCATAGGGCCTCCATCTAAGGGTAATTTTCGGTGCAGGTCGCTGATGGTCACATCAATATTTAATTCTTCAAACAATTTGGCGACGTTGCTAGTTTCGATAGGTTTGTTAATTACCAGCCCTAACGTGCCTTGTTGGTCTTGACGGCAAATATAGACCAAGGATTGATAGAAAATCCCGCCGTCAATATTGGGCGACGCTATCAAAAAATGGTTGGTAAGATTTTGGTTTTTTGACATTCAGTGGCATACCTAATTAAAAGCGACATACATTAAAAACGATAAGTATTAAAAACGATAAGTATTAAAAACGATAAACATTAAAATCGACAGGCGATATTAAATTAACTGACACGGCGACTTGCTAGCAAACTGCGCGCGTGTTTGAGCGTGTCTTTGGTGATATTGACCCCGCCCGACATGCGCGCTAATTCCTGCACTTGGTCATCGCCCGACAGGATTTTTAAGTGAGACTGCGCTTTCTCTTGCTGGGTTTTGTACACCAAAATATGCTGATGGGCTTGTGCCGCGACTTGCGATTGGTGAGTGATCGCAATGATTTGTTGTTCTGCACCCAGTTCACGCAGTAACTCGCCCACCACTTGCGCCGTGCCACCACTGATACCCACATCCACTTCATCAAATACCAATAGCTGACGGGTGGTGGTTGCCATATCGGTCGTCGTATTACGGCAAAGACCTTGCGCATCAATGACTTGCATGATAAGGGCTAGCCGTGATAATTCACCGCCTGAGGCAATTTTGTGAATCGGTTGCATCGGCATACCGACATTGGCACTAAATAGCAGTTCAATTTGCGATAACCCGATACTTTGCGGTTTATCAAGTGGGGTAAATTCAAATGCCGCTTGCACATTGGGCAATGCCAATGCTTTTAACCGTGCGACTAGGGCTTCAGCTAACGTCGTGGCATTGGCTTGGCGACTGTCATCCAACGCTTGGGCTTTTTGCAAGTAGGCTTGATAAGCTTCTTCAATTTGCTCTGCCATCGCTTCAGGCGACATCACCGATTGCAAATCATCTAATTGCTGTTGCCATGCTTGGCTGTCTTCAACAAGGCTTTCCGGCGTGGTGTGATATTTACGCGCCAATCGGTGGAACGTCGATAACTGCTCATCAAGTAGTGCTAACCGCTTGGGGTCAAGGCTTTGCCCCTCAGCATAATTGCTCAGGGTGCTAGCGACTTCAGCGATTTGGGTATGTGCTGAGTACAACTGTTCAACACAATCAGCATAGGTTTGGCTAAGCTCGGTCTGCGCTTCACACAGTTTAATCGCCCGATTAAGCAGGCTTACCACATCGGGCTCATCGCTGTCATTATCGAGTAATTGCACCGACAAAGCGGCTTGCTGCATGAGGTTTTCAAGGTTAGATAATTCATCGTATTCAGCTTCAAGTTCACTGTATAAGACAGTGGCAATTGGCTCAATATCGGCTAATTGATTGCTCAATAGCTGAATTTGCTGCTGGCGCAATTGCTCATCTTTGGCGTGCTGCGCGGCTTGTGATTTAAGCCGTTCGTACTGCAAAAACGCTTGTTTAACGTCGCTTGCTTGGCTATTTAATCCCGTGGCGCTATCAAGCCATTCCATCACAAATTGCGGACGAAGCAAACTTTGCTGGGCATGTTGGCTGTGAATATTGACCAGTAGCCCACCCAAAATTTTAAGCTCATTCATACTAATGGGCATGCCATTGAGCCAAGCTTTACTACGAAGCGTACCGTTTTGGTTGGCAAGTTGCCGGCGAATCAGCAGCGTATCGTCTTCAAATGGGTAATTTTGCTCACCCAGCCATGCCATGACTTCGGGTAATTGACCGATATTAAATTCTGCAAAAGCGTCTGCCGTGGTCTGTCCATGCCGAATCAAACCTGCGTCACTACGACCACCCACGCACAAGGTTAAGGCGTCAAGCAATAGTGATTTACCAGCACCTGTCTCGCCAGTGATAATGTTAAATCCAGCATTCATCTCAACCTCAGCATTAGTGACGAGTGCTAAATTTTGTAAGGTTAACTGTGTCAGCATATCAATCCTATCATTGATGTTAAGAGTGGCACATTGGCGGTCGAATTTGCAAAAACTTTATTGTAACCTTGTCATGAAAAGCTCACAATAATCCTAGACAAGTCTTCAAAAATCAGTAAAAATTCCATCTAGCTGTTTCACACTAAACAATAGCATAATTGGGACAATTACAAAATAAGCAACGCAAAAATCCAAATTTCCGTCAGCTGGCTATCTTTGATGGGTATCTGTGTCTAGCAATCTTCGCCCAGTGAAGTTGAGGGCGGTTTCATCGATTGTCATAAAACATAGGTTGTTATAATAGATTGTCATAAAAGTTGACTAAATTTGATGATATCCTATTGGTCTAAACAACGTCTGCATAAGGATAACGGAACATAATTTTTTATCAACCGTTAACAATATATTAGCAATACCATTGGCTGATTGCGACAAGTCACGGACTGCGTTTGATTATAAAACCCATTTGTCGACTAAAAAAAGCGGGTTGCCGCAAAACGACCTGCCCATCTTTATAATTCTTTATAATTTTTTATAACAAGGCAGCGTTATCAAGTCAACTGACTGTGTATTTTAAGGAGAATCTCATGACGTCACCTAATCGTTTCGACCATGTATCGGTAGAAAAAATAGCGAATGTTTACTATGAAGGTCGTACTTTTAGTCGGACCGTTTGGTTTGAAGATGGACGCAAAAAAATGCTAGGAATCGTGCTACCTTGTGATGCCAATGTGCCCGCCTATGAATTTAAAACCGACTCATCTGAACGTATCGAAATCTTGGCAGGCGAGTGTGAAGTCAAACTGGCAGGCGAGGAAGAATTTACCTATTACCGTGCCGGTCAAGCATTCTTGGTCGAAGGGCATAGCAGTTATGAGCTACGTAATGAAGCAGTCGTGCAGTACATTTGCCACCTAGAAGGCTAGCGGCAAGGCAAATATAAAATCGAAAAAAAGGGTCATCAATCATGGCAAAACCGAGTTATTTTTATGGCATTCATGCCGTGCAATCCATCTTGCAACACCGCGGTATCGATGGGTTGACACTCTTTATTCAAGGCGGTAAAAAACAAGATGATGCCACGGTAGCCAACATCACCGAGCTTGCCCAAACTTATGGGATTGCGATACAAATCAGCGCCAAAGACAAACTCACCAAACTTGCAGAAAGTCCGCAGCATCAAGGCGTGGTATTGCAAGCCCGCCCTGCTGAACTCCAAGATGAGGCAGATCTCAAATACCTCGTCGACAAACACCAAACCGAGCGAAAACCGCTATTACTACTGGTGCTTGATCAAATCACTGACCCGAACAACCTTGGCGCGTGTTTGCGTACCGCCGTGGCAATGGGCGTCTCAGCCGTCATTATTCCCAAAAATCATAGCTCAAGCATTACCCCAGCCGTGGCAAAAGTCGCCGTCGGTGCGGTGGAATTAATGCCTTTTATCCAAGTCACTAATCTTGCGCGTACCCTCACTGACATCAAAAAACAAGGGGTGTTTGTGTTTGGTACGGCACTTGATGACACGGCAAAGCCCGTGCAAGACTGTGATTTGACAGGTGATGTGGCGATTGTGATGGGTTCAGAAGGTGACGGTATTCGCCGTTTGACCGCAGATACCTGCGACCAGCTGGTTTATATCCCGATGCCCGGCAATGAACATGGACAAATCCAAAGCTTAAATGTCAGTGTCGCCACTGGCATGGTGCTGTATGAAGCCAGTCGTCAGCGTGCTAAAAAATAATAAGAAAATATGTTATCTGTATTGATGATTTAAAAAAAATTGCTCAAGAAATGGGCTAAGAAAGGAAAAATCAAAATGCAATTTGCCATTATTGGACTGGGTGTTTTTGGTATTACCTGCGCTAAAGAGCTTGAAAAATTGGGCAACCAAGTCCTAGCGATTGATATTGATGAAAAACTGGTCGATGACATCAGTGAACATGTCACCCGTGCCGTGATTGCTGATGCCACCGACAAAGACACCATAGAAGAGCTTGACCTTGCAAGTTTCGACGGCGTGCTCGTCAGCATTGGTGATAACCTTGAAGCCAGCTTGCTATGTACACTCAACCTACTAAGCCTGAACGTACAAAACCTATGGGTGAAAGCCAAAACCGACTCCCATCACCAAATCCTACAAAGCTTAGGGGTGAATAATATCATTCACCCCGAACAAGACATGGGGATTCGTATTGCCCAAAAGATGAACTATCCGATGGTCAAACAATACATGGCATTGGGTGACGAGCAGTTTTTGGTTCGCCTAGACCCACCTGAGCAGTGGCGAGGGCATCCGTGGTCGGATGTACAGCACAGCCATCCTGATATTACCTTTATCATGCTAAAACGCAACCAGCAAATCTTTAACCAATTACCCGATGGCTTTTTCTTTCAAGGTGGGGATAAATTGGTGGTGGGTGGTGATACCCAGGCGCTGCGTCGCCTTGCCAAAGCCATTCGGCAAACGGCTATTTAGCCCGCTATTCACGCAAAAAAGGTAATTGTAGATATGCCGTTTCGTGAAGTCAAAAAAGGCGACAAACCAAAGATTGTTGATAAATCAAAACCCAGTGCTCACGACCTAGAGCCACCTACCAAACAGGGACTGCAGTTGTCTTCGCCTGCGATTTTGTCCTTGGGGTTTTTAGCGTTAATCGTGATGGGGACGGTTTTACTGTCATTGCCAATCGCAACAATTCAACCGATTAGTATCCTAGCGGCAGCCTTTACTGCGACGTCTGCGGTGACTGTCACAGGGCTAAATGTCGTAGATACCGCTAACTATACCACGTTTGGACAACTGGTGATTGCCGCGCTGATTCAATTTGGTGGTCTAGGCTTTATGACCTTTGCAATTTTGGTATTGACCAGTTTGCAAGGTAAAATGGGGTTATCAGGCTCAATCACGGCGCAAGAAGCGTTGGGTACTCATAGCAACCAAATTGGCAGTACAGCCAAAGCGGTAATCAAAATTGCCTTTATCACCGAGAGCTTGGGTTTTTTAGGGTTAACGCTATTTTTAGCACCGCTAAAAGGGCTAAAAGATGCGATGTATGAAGCGTTTTTTCTGTGTATTTCAGCGTTTAACAATGCAGGTTTTGCGCTAAATGGCAACAATATGACTGCCTATGTGCACCAGCCGATGATTAGTTTTATCATAAGCTTGCTTATTATCACGGGCGGTATCGGGTTTTTGGTGATTTTAGATATCATCAAACACAAGCGCTGGCAAAAATTTACCCTGCACACCAAAGTCATGGTTTTGGGCACGCTAGCGCTCAATGTCATCGGTTGTATGCTGTATTGGTTACTTGAGCGTCATAACGCCAAAACGATTGGCGGATTGAGCGAAGCTGGGCAGTGGTTTGCGTCTTGGTTTATGGCGGTGACGTCACGTACCGCAGGCTTTAATAATATTGATTATAGCCAAGTGACAGATGCCAGTACGTTATTGACTTTTATATTGATGTTTATTGGCGCAGGCTCAATGTCCACAGGTGGCGGTATTAAAATCGGTACCTTTGTGGTTATCCTAGCATCGACTAGGGCATATTTGCGTCAGCACCCGCAAGTGACGATTTTTCATCGTGCTATCTCTGATCATTTGGTAAAAAAATCGTTTGCGGTGATGAGCACCTCGATTTTGATGATTGCTTTAGCGGCGTTTATTTTAACCATATGTGAGCCAGAAGGGCATTTGGTTGATATCTTATTTGAAGTGATATCGGCATCGTCAACCGTCGGCTTATCGCGAAATTTTACCCCGATATTGAGTGAGCCTGGGCAATGTGTGATTATGTTTATGATGTATATGGGGCGTCTTGGACCGTTAACCTTGGCGTATTTTATCGCCACCCCTAAACCGACCCGGATTCGTTATCCTGAGACCCATACCCTTGTTGGTTGAGTTGGCGCCCTTATTGGCTAAGCTGGCTAATTTAACAGGGTTAGTGAAGCAAAAAATCCCAAGCAAAAATTTTACCCAGCGGTTGGTGCACCCAAGATACTGAAAATAAGATACTTAAAACCTAGGATAGCGAAAACTCAAGATACTGAAAACCTAAGGAAGCTATCGCCAAATCGTGTATGATGATTGTCTACAACTAATGAATTGAGCGATTTAGTAAGTTTTAAGGTTATGAGTAGTTATATTTTAGATACAGAAGCGCATGGATTGGTTGAGCCACATGCGACCGAAATCGCCTACATTGGCGTGGTGTTTAGTCCAGCAGGCGAGCTGATACTACAGACCCACAACGCCTTTGAGCAGCGCTTTAACCCACACAAAAAAATTACTTTGGGCAGCCAAGCCATCACAGGGATTTTTGACGACGATGTGGCAGACAAGCCGCCGCATACTGATTTTGAGTTACCAAAAGACTGCGAGTATCTGATTGGGCACAATATCGACTTTGATGCTGACGTGCTCACCAATGCCAACTGTGATTTATCAAACATCAAGCGTATTTGCACTTTGGCACTGGCACGGCATTTTTTCCCGCAGTTAGATAGTCATAGTTTGGGTGCGCTACTGTGTTTTTTTGAGCCGCAGGTTGCCAAAAAAAATATCAAATTCGCGCATGGTGCCAAATACGATATTTGGTTTACCTTTTTGGTATTAAAAGCTATCTGCTATCAGCATCGCATCACCGATATGGCTCAGCTGTATCAAGCCAGTGAACATGCCCGAAAACCCACGGTAATGCGCTTTGGCAAACATAAAGGGGTTGCCATTAAGGACTTGCCGGCTGATTATGTCGATTGGCTGCTCAAACAAGCTGACCTTGACCCGTATTTACACCTTGCGCTCACCGAACATAGCGCAGGCAATCATGGCAACCTTCTATGATTGAGCCCTTGCGCTGTGATTTAACCTATGAAGTGTCAAAATGATTACGCGCCAAATTGCGGTTTAACAATCACCAAAATCACCACGGCGACCAAAATAAACACAGGCACCTCATTAAACCACCGCCAAAAAACATGGGTTTTATAATTAGGGTTATCAATCAGTTTTAAGCGAAATCGACCGCAAGCCACATGATATACCGTCAACGCAATGACGCAGGCTAGCTTGATATGTAGCCAAACTTGGGTTTTATAACTGTCCCAATTGGGTAGTAGCATACACAAGCCAAAAATCCAAGTGGCAATCATCGCAGGTGTCATGATGCCGCGATACAGTTTACGCTCCATCAATGCAAATCGCTCTTGGCTGATTTTATCGGCACTCATTGCATGATAGACAAACAAGCGTGGTAGATAAAAAATCGCGGCAAACCAACACACCAATGAAATCACATGCCAGGCTTTAAACCATAAAAAATATTCTGTCATTGCTTACCCCGATGATGATGCAACTCAACAAGCTTACCCTAAATAAGTTAATCTAAACAACCTTGCCCTAAATCAGCTTACTCTAAATAAACTTGCCCTAAAAAAGTCTGCAAATAGCCGTTATTTTAAAGTCTGCATGACGGCAAGTAAATCCGAGATTTGTTGTTCGCTATGACGAGCACTCACGCAAAAGCGGAGCCGTGCTGTGCCTACAGGCACTGTAGGTGGGCGGATGGCTGAGACCCAAAAACCGCGAGATTTTAACGCGTTGGCAAGCTGCAGGGTTCTGTCATTATTGCCAATGACCACAGGAATAATGGCGGTGGTCGGTATTTGATTATCAATAGCTACTTGCCAATTTTGCTGCAATAGCCCTTGACTAAGCTGTTTGATGTTGGCAAGTAATTGGTCACTGCGCAAAGTATCGGTGTGCGACATGGCAATGCTAGTTTCAGTCACGCTGGCAAGCACAGGGGGCATTGCCGTGGTGTAAATAAATGAACGGGCAAAATTGGTCACATAGTCAATCAACTCACTCGAACCTGCGACAAATGCGCCACTGGTACCTATCGCTTTACCAAAGGTGCCGATATAGATATCCGCTTGCGGTTGGGCTTTTTTATAAGCCTGATAGGGCAAACCAAAACCGTGGGCATCATCTACCATCAAGGCGCATTCATAACGAGTAGCTAACGTATGCAGCGCATCCAAATCGGCAATGGTACCATCCATACTAAAAATATGATCGGTGACAATCAGTTTTTGCTTAGCGCTACTTTGCGAAAGTAGCTGTTCTAATTGGCTATAATTGCGATGCCCAAAACGCATGACTTTGGCACGGCTAAGGATTGCCCCATCGACAATGGAGGCATGATTGAGCTTATCGCTAAAAATCACGCTGTCTTTACCACACAACGCTTGAATCACACCGACATTTGCCATATACCCTGTGCTAAAAGTTAATGCCCGTTCATAGCCTGTCTCTTGGGCAAGGGTGGTATCCAACTGTTCATGCCAAAGCGTATGCCCCGTAATCAGGTGCGACGCGCCACTACCGACTTGCTGGATGGTTTTTGCAGCTTGGCTAAACGCTTGTATGAGTTGCGGGTCGGTGGCAAGTCCCAAATAATCGTTGCTGGCAAAGTTGACGTAGATTTTGCCATCTATGTCAATGGTGGGCGTCACCCCTTGACAAATGGGGGTCAGTTGACGATACAGGTCTTTTTGGCGCTGTGCATCAAGGGCTGATTGAAGGGCAAAATTGGCTAACATACTGTTGAACTCTGTTAAAGCATCGTTAAAGCATCTAAGAAAAAACCGCCACTTCGGCGGTTTCTTGGCATATCAAACGACAGCCAAACTCCCGATGCGACCATTCATCGCATTGGTCACCGGGATTTGTCTAGGCTCGGCTTGTTCAACCGTCAACCCTAAATCGGCAATCAACTGATCATCATGATTGGTGGTAGCATTATCGGTGGTCAATAAACGATTCCCATAAAAGAAAGAATTGGCACCTGCCATAAACAACATGGCTTGCTCGGCATCGGTTAAGCCTTCACGACCTGCGGCAATACGCACATAGCTGGTTGGGCAAGCAAGGCGCGTGACAGCAATGGTACGAATCCACTCAAGCACAGGCAAGCGTGTGCCTTGCAGCTGATCTGCAATCGGCGTGCCTTCAATGGGTACCAGCATATTGATTGGGACTGATTCAGGGGGTTTTGGCAGATTAGCCAGTTCTGTCAGCAGGTTGATGCGGTCATCACGACTTTCACCCATACCGATGATACCACCTGAGCAAATATTTATGCCTGCTTGACGCACATGGTCAAGGGTAGTTAGACGGTCATCATAACTACGGGTGGAGACGATATGGTTGTAGTACTCGCGTGAGGTATCAAGGTTGTGGTTATAGTAATCCAGTCCCGCTTCAGCAAGTACTTGCGCTTGGTTACCCGATAACATGCCAAGCGTCATACAAGTTTCTAACCCTAATGCTTTGACTTCTTTAATGAGCTCAACCACATAGGGCATATCTCTATCGTTTGGGTGCTTCCATGCCGCACCCATACAAAAACGGCTAGAGCCAGCGGCTTTGGCTTTTTTGGCCTCGATAATCGCTTTTTCTACTTCGATTTTCTTTTCAGGTTGTAAGTCGGTGCTATGGTGTCCTGACTGTGAGCAATAGCCGCAATCTTCAGGACAATTCCCTGTTTTTATTGATAACAGGGTACTGACTTGTACCGCATTGGGTGGAAAGTGTTCGCGAAGTTTATTTTGTGCGAGCAACAGTAAATCCATCAAAGGTAGTTCAAACCAAGCTTGTATTTGCTCGCGAGTTGGGCGGCTTTGGGGGGTCAGTATGGTGCCAATCGGTTGTTGTGATTGTTGAATTGCTAATAAGTCTGCCATGACAGCTATAATCCTAATTAAAACAAAGCTTAAAATGATAAAAGGTGTCTCATCATACCAAAAAAAAACAACCACCTAAAGTGATTGTTTTTTATAATTTAATGACAATGGCTTATTTGTCTTGTGAGCTATCACCACGAGTGATTGAAATATTGGTGATGGGTGATTTATCATCAGTGACTGCGCTAGTTTTGACATTGTCGGCAATGACCTCATCAGACGCATGCTTTGCCTCAATTTCAGCCGATTTACGCAGCGCAGGCGTTAAGTTGTCATTATCCGCTGATTTGGCAAACACGTTGTCAGGACGGATACTATCATCATCTGGCGTACTATCTTTAGCCTTACTATCTTCATCGTTAGTAGTATCTTTAGCTGCTGCATACTTCTCTTCGATGGCTTTATTATCAGATGCATCAGAATCACTCGTCGTTTCGTCGGTCAGCTTTTGCTTAGCTTGTTCGACTTTATCTTTTGCCTCGCTGACTTTTTCTTTAGCTTCATCGTTTAATGCATCTAGTTTGTCATCGGCTTGGGTTTTTAATTCTTCAACCTTTGATTTAGCATCGTCCAGTTTTTCACCCGCCAAGCTCTTAACATCGGCTAATTTTTCAGCCGCTTGGTCTTTGACGTCTTCCAGCTTGGTTTTAGCGTCCGCAAGTTTATCATCTTTGGCTGCTTTTGCTTCATCAAGTTTTTCAGCGGCAGTTTCTTTAGCGTCGTCAATTTTATAAGCCGCTTGCGTTTTAACCTCATCCAGTTTTTCTTTGGTTTCGCCAAATTTTTCATTAGCAGTGTCTTTAATATCCGCTAATTTTTCGCTCGCATCTTCTTTAAGTGAATCGATTTTTTCTTTAGCTTCGGTTTTTAGCTCATCAAATTTTTCCACCGCATCATCTTTGATTTCAGCCGCTTTCGCCTTAAGGGTGTCTAATTTCCTCGTAGCTTCAGAATCGCTGTCAGCATTAACGTCTTTGGTATTTGCTTCATTAAAGTATTTGCTGCTACCAGATGCTTTACCTGCGCTCGCGCTCCCAATCATTGCCAGGGCTTTGCTGCAAAGTTCTTTGGCAAAAGGGGTGGCTTTTTCAATCAAGGGTTTCGCTTGTTTAACCACAGGTTTAAGTGGCTCAGGTACTTTTGGCACAATAAATTTTGCGATTTGGTTAAACCACATCAGCAGTGAATAATCACCAGACATTTTTAAATCGCCATTTTGGATGCCCGTCATAAATGCCGTCGCTTCACCTTTAGTGAGCAATTTTACACCCGTCATTGAGTCTTTAAAGGTAATTGTCAACGTTGGCTCTTTGGCTGGACCTGCATGTTGGCTAAAAGTACCGTTATTGATTTGGTAATAACGTGACGTTTGTTCCGCGTCGCTGCCTAGTTGAATGGTAAAATTACGGTTTTCCAATAAGCCTTTAAATTTGTCATCGCCCATTTTGGCAAGTTGGGTTAGACGCAAGCCAACGGCAAACAATAATACGTCAAGGGGATCTGATTTGATTTGGGTTAATTGAGATAACATACGTGTCCTCCAAAATTATAGATTTTATAGATATTGCAATGCGCAAGGTCTTGAAATAAATGAAGATGCTTAAGTCACTCATTTCAAAGCAATTATAATTCGCTATTACAAAAGATTTAATAGCTTTGTTATACAACATATTATAAGGTCATCGATGCCAAGTTACAGTAATGTTTAACATATCAGTATCATTTTTTGTAATCAAAGCGTTTGATTTGTGTATTTAAGCAGTGTTACACAGAACATCTTTTACCTTTTATCAAGCTAAAGTGCATAAAGAACCCATCAACATGATGGGTTAAATAACTTGCTGCTAATTAGCAATAAGGGGATAGAGTTGTTATTACTGTTTTGAGTCAAACACGGAGGCATGACGAACAAAGTTTTGATGAAAATCGGTATCTTTTTCTAACACCACAGGACGATGACCAGCACTCATTTGGACACTACTTTTTAACATGGTTTGGTTGGTAGCAGCTTGACTTGCGGCTTTGTTGAACTTGGGTTTTCCATTTAACGCTATCACAATGGGAATCATCGATAAGCCAATTGCCGCCACATACGCATCCGTACCAGTCAATGATGACAGCGTGACCACTGCCCAATGCAGCCCTTCCACCGAAATCCAATACACCATACCTAACATAAAATAGCCCAATACAAAACGGTAAGGGGTAAACGCAATCGCTAGCATACCGACAGTCACTAGAACGATTAAAAACAACCAATTAGAAATTAACGACGTAGCAGCTAATAATAGACTTGCCGAAATAAGCATGGTTGACCTCATGAAAATTTATTGAAAACAAATACTTAAGATAAATTAAGTAAAAGCTTGTACGGGGTATTATGGCGGTAAAAAATGAAAATTAAAAGTCAAAACCCAACTAAAACGACAATGGATGACGTATCAAATTTGGCTAATTTATCTTAAAAAAAAGCGATTAAAAAGGCTAAAACGGTATAAAAAAAGCTAACAATCAATCGTCGAAATTACTTGTTCAAGGGTAACAGGAATTTTCGTAAATCTAGTAAAAAAGTGCTAAAATGCGGTAACTGATTTGTCGCGAAATGTATATTGTTTTAATGCTTTGTAGTTTTGCTCACCCCTTAATTTGCTCAATAATCATGGCTATATATCTAGCTAAAAAATTGGATAAGTTTGCTATTTTGGGCGTTTTAAGTAAAAATATCGTTCGGCAATTGTACCGCCTATTTTAAGGGCTATTTGCGACGCAAAAAAATTTAAATTTTTAATGTGACTAATTAAAAAAACTGACGTTTTATCAAAATCACGTGGACAACTATTTTGATAAACACGGTTTGCCTAATCACCGACTATATAGTGGTAATTCTCGTATGATGACGTTTCAACAATTGATTTTAACTTTACAAAATTATTGGGCAGAAAAAGGCTGTGTGGTGTTACAGCCTTACGATATGGAAATGGGTGCAGGCACGTTTCATACCGCCACTTTCTTACGAGCATTAGGTCCAGAGCGTTGGCATGCCGCCTATGTGCAGCCATCACGCCGTCCCACGGATGGTCGCTATGGCGACAACCCAAACCGTTTACAACATTATTATCAGTTCCAAGTGGTACTCAAACCCAATCCACCTGATATTCAAGAATTGTACTTGGGGTCACTCAAAGCAATTGGTATCGATACCTTAACGCATGATGTCCGCTTTGTAGAAGACAACTGGGAATCACCAACGCTTGGCGCTTGGGGGCTTGGTTGGGAAGTTTGGCTCAATGGCATGGAAGTTACCCAGTTTACTTACTTCCAGCAAGTCGGTGGTATTGAGTGTTTCCCAGTGACAGGAGAAATCACGTACGGTCTTGAGCGCCTTGCCATGTATATCCAAGGCGTGGACAGTGTATATGACTTGGTATGGACGGATGGCGAATTTGGTCGTGTCACCTATGGTGATGTATTTCACCAAAATGAAGTAGAGCAATCAACCTACAACTTTGAACATGCCGATGTGGCAAAAATGTTTGAGTTGTTTGATTTTTATGAAAGCCAAGCCGACAAATTGGTCGGTCTTAATCTGCCGCTGCCTGCGTATGAAATGGTGCTCAAAGCGTCACATACCTTTAACTTGTTGGATGCGCGTGGGGCGATTTCAGTCACTGAGCGTCAGCGTTTTATTTTGCGTGTGCGTACCTTGGCGCGTAAGGTAGCGCAAAGCTATGTAGAAACGCGCGCCAAATTGGGCTTCCCATTGGCGGATGACGCACATAAAGCCGATGCGTTAGAAAAATATCTACCAAAAGAAGCTATTTCAAAACAACAGATGACAGAAGCGGATAAATCACAATAGTTTCATCACATCGACGAAAAAATTTTTTTGAACGGTCAAACTAAAAAAGGCAATAGATAGTTTCTATTGCCTTTTTTATTGCCCTATTTTATTGTCAACGCTAATAAAAAATATCAAATCATTAGAATATTCTAATCTCGCATATTTATATCAAAAATCGCCACAGGGCAACAACGCGCTATTCTACTACAATAGCCGCAGCAAGTAAGCCATGTAACAAGGGGCGGTGAGTGGAACTTTATTTTATTTTAGCGGGTATTTTTGTCGGATTCTGCGTAGGTGTGACGGGTGTGGGCGGTGGGTCACTGATGACGCCGATTCTGATTTTACTGCTAAAAGTAGAGCCGCATATTGCTGTCGGCACCGATTTGCTATACGCCGCTATTTCCAAGTTTTTTGGTGGTGTGGTACATTTTAAAAAATCAAATGTCGTTTGGCCAATCGTGCTATGGCTAGCGATTGGTAGTATTCCAGCCTCTATTGTCACCAATTATCTCGTCGCTACTTACTTGGGTAATATCAACGCCATCAAACTAATCATGACCTTGATATTGGGCGTGATGTTGACCATTACCGGGATTTCGCTGATTTTTCGCAACCGTATCGAGGCGTTTTTTGACAAATACCGCAAAAATGACCAAACTGACAGCCTCACCTCCCAAATCCCCAAATATAAATTGGTGCTGATGGGCATATTGCTCGGGGTAGTAGTGACCTTATCGTCGGTTGGGGCAGGGGCATTTGGCGTCATGGCGCTGGTGCTAATTTTTCCCCAATTGCCCCTCATTCGTATCATCGGCTCGGATGTGGTGCATGCGGTGCTATTAACTTTGGTCGCAGGTCTCGGGCATTTGCTGTCAGGCAGTGTGGATTTTCACATGCTGACCTTTTTGCTCATTGGCGCGATTCCTGCCATTATTGTAGGCACATTATTGAGCAGTAAATTACCTGAGAAAAAATTGCGCCCGATTTTAGGGGTGACGCTCTTGTTGTTAGGCATTAACTTTGTCGTCAATCCTGCCAAAGCCAAACCAAAAGCGGCGGTCAATACGCCAGTCGCTACAACCGCTGTAACGACTTCGGCAAGCGCCATTCGATAAGTTTAATTTTCGTTTTATGATGATGGTTTTCTTGATTTGCCCCGCTGATGGGGCATTTTTATGGCTTAAATTTCTGCTATAATCGCCTATATTTACCCTATTTGAATCAACAAGGCTTTAGCATGTCTACTATTTTATTTGAACTTGGCACCGAAGAATTGCCCCCAAAAAATCTAAAAACATTGCGCGATGCACTTAACGACCATGTCACCCAATCGCTAAAAGATGCCAATATTCGCTTTGATACCATTAAAAGCTTTGCCGCCCCGCGTCGCCTTGCCTTACAGATTCAAGGAATTAGTGAAAAACAGCCCGATAAAATCGAACAAAAACGCGGTCCTGCAGTCAAAGCTGCCTATGACAAGGACGGTAATCCAACCAAAGCGGCACAAGGGTTTGCCCAAGGCTTGGGTATTGACGTCAAGGATTTGATTACCATCAAAGGTGATAAAGGCGATTATATCGGCTATGAAATGAATGTCATCGGTCAGCCTGTGGCTGAGTTACTGCCGAGTATTTTTCAAAAAGCCTTAGATGAGTTACCGATTGCCAAACGCATGCGCAGTGGCGCAGAGCGTTCTGAGTTTGTTCGCCCTGTCAAATGGTTGGTGCTACTAAAAGATGACAAAGTGCTATCAGCGACAATTCAAGGATTAACGTCAGGTGAGACAGGGTCGCAGGGCATTGAACTGGGTCGTTATAGTCTTGGACATCGTTTCCATCATCCTGATAAGGTTAGAATTGACACGGCGGACAGCTATGAGCAAAACCTTGCCGAGGCGCACGTCATCGCTGATTTTGACAAACGCCAACAACAGATTAAAACGCAAGTCCAACAGCTTGCCGATGAAGTAGGTGCGACCGCTATCGTACCGCAAGATTTGCTTGATGAAGTCACTGCGCTGGTCGATTATCCAGTAGCGCTACGTGCAAGCTTTGAGCCACGATTTTTACAAGTGCCACAAGAGGCCTTGATTAGTACCATGCAGGCGGATCAAAAATATTTTTGTTTGACTGACAGCCAAGGTAAATTACAGCCTTATTTTATCTTTATCAGTAACATTGACAGTAAAGATAAAGCGCAAGTGATTGCCGGTAACGAAAAAGTGGTACGTCCACGCCTTGCCGACGCTGAGTTTTTCTTTTTACAAGACCAAAAACAGCCATTATTTGCACTGACTGAAAATCTTAAAACCCGCGTATTTCAAGATAAGTTAGGGACAATTTGGGAAAAATCTGAGCGTATTGCCAAGCTAGCTGCTTTTATTGCGGCTCAAATTGGCGAAGACATTGAGCAAACGGCACGGGCAGGCTTGCTGTCAAAAGCGGACCTTGCCAGTACCTTAGTGGGTGAGTTTCCAGAATTGCAAGGCGTGGCAGGGACTTACTATGCACATTTAAACCAAGAACCAGAAGCGGTAGCGGCAGCAATTGAAGAGCAATATCTGCCAAAATTTAGCGGCGATAGATTACCCGCGACCAATATTGGAACGGCACTGGCATTAGCGGACCGTTTGGATACGCTGGTCGGTATTTTTGGCATTGACCAAGCGCCGACCGGTTCAAAAGACCCGTTTAGTCTGCGCCGCGCGGCGATTGGGGTACTGCGTATTTTGATTGAGAAACAACTGCCACTAAATCTAGTAGTATTGCTTGAGCAAGCTTTATTGGGTTATGTAGGCAAAATTGACGACTTACCAAAAACTTTCAAACAAGTGATGGAGTTTATCAATTCGCGCTACCGTGCCATGTATGAAGACCAAGGCGTGAGCGTGGATACAATTATGGCGGTACAGGCGCTACAACCGCAAGTGCCAATGGATTTTGACCATCGTATCAAAGCCGTACAAGCCTTCCGTGATTTGCCACCCGCCAAACAACTTGCCGAAGCCAATAAACGCGTTGCCAATATTTTAGCCAAGGCTGAGGGTGAGATTGCAACCCAAGTACAAACGGCTTATTTACAAGAACCTTCCGAAAAAGCATTGTATCAAGCAGTGCAAACTGCGGCGCAAAGTATTGAGCCTCACCAACACACTGACAACGCCAACTACACCCAGATTTTACAATCGCTAGCCACACTGCAGCAGCCATTGGATGACTTCTTTGATCAGGTGATGGTGAATAGTGAAGATGCTAACCTCAAAGCCAATCGGTTGGCGCTGCTAAAAAAAGTGCGTGGGTTATTTTTAACGGTTGCAGATATCAGTGAGTTACAGCTATAAGCTAATTTAGATACGAGTTAACGTTTTAATCATATGGCTTCGATACTGTTGCCTCGATACTATGGCTTTAATACGCCTGCTTTAATATCATTGGTTAAACCCATACTGACAACGGTCATTATGGGTTTTTTTACAAGCTAAAGATATTTTTACACTTGTTTTCACTAAATTGGCAGGCTAGTTTACGCGTATTTGATATTATTTTAAGGGTGTTTTTGTCTGAATTGCTCTCTAGGGTTTATGATTTATAAAGAGTATAACCAAACCAGGTTCAAAGTTTTTGGTAGATTGTGTATTTAACGGTGAGGTTTTACCTATTATTTATTTTTTCTAATTTATCTTTTCTAATTTATCTTGGTCTAGGGTAATTACGTGAAAGTCAGCAATAACGATAGCTTGTTTCAATATATGGTGCGTACCAAAAGGTATCGGCTTCTTTTACAAAGCTTAGTGGTGCTGTGTTTGTTTGTGCTATCGTTCGTGATTATCAATGTATATATTGCGCGTTTCTTAACCCAGTCTACCCAGCATATGGATATCATCGGTAATATCAGTGATTTGACGCTTGAGATAGCAACCGGTGCGCAGTATCTGACGATAACGCCGCACAACGATAGACAACAGATCATTCAGACCTTACAAAAACAGGCGGCTGAGTTAGACGGCTATATGGCACAGTTGTCCCGCTATCCAAAGCAGGAAACGGCGATGGATGAATTTGCCATTATTTGGCAGGACTATCGCCAAAGAATCGCGCAAATCTCTGAGCAAGATGAAAAAGGCAAAGTTGAATTGGCTGAGTTTGCTTATCATAACCAAGCCAAAATTTGGTCGTTGATGAATATTGGTTATGACACTTATCTCAATGACACCTACCGTACCGCAGATTATTCGCGCTATTTGACCTATTGCAGTTTCTTTGCCTTGATAGCCTATATCATCTTTTTTATCCATTACACCATCAGACAGATATATCATGATGACGTGGCGATTGATAAAGCGCAGACCGATATGCGCGATATCATGAACACAGTCAAAAAAGGCTTGTTTCTCATCGATGATAAAATGGTCATTGGTGAGCATTATTCCAAAAAACTAGAGCAGTTATTGGGGCGCAAGCAGTTAGCTGGGCTGACATTACCCCAGTTGTTACAAAATATGGTCAGCGAAAAAGATATCACAGCGACACAGCATTTTATCAATTACTTGTACCAATCCAACGTGGATGAAGAGTTGATTCAAGATATCAACCCACTTAAAACAGTCGAGTTGATTCTTTTAGATGAAACAGGCGTTACCAATAAAAAATACCTGCATTTTGAATTTTTACGGGTGGTTAAGAGCGCGAATAAAAAATCTATTCATCTATTTGTCAGCGTGGTAGATATTACCGAAACGGTGCTTTTAACAAAGCAAATTGATAAGGTAAAAGATGAATACCATAAATTTATCAGCCGTGCCGTCTATCTGTTAAGTTTGGATACGCAAACAGTTGATGATTTTATTGCAACCAAAAGAGCCACTGTCGCGGCTATAACCGATATCTTATATGGTCAGGTATTGGACAAAGAGCAGTTAGTGACAAAAGCCAAGACCTTGCTAATAGTGACACAAACACTAGCAGATGATACCCAAGTTTTACGTCTCAAACAATATGATGATGTTGTCAATAGTTTGGTGTATGAGCTAAAACATTTAACTCGGTTATCTCACATTCAAACCAATGATTTTACTAGCTTTATCCTTAAATTTGATTCCTATCAAGAGATGTTAAATTTAACTGATCATTTAATCAATGAACAAGCCGAGCAAGCCTGATTGATTATCTAAAAAAAATTAAAACTTCCATTAGCTATAGTTTGTGAGGTATTTCTGTGTTAAACGCGGGCTTTTAAACGCCAATTCACCACGAATAGATATTCCAAAACACAGCATTAATGTTCCAATAATGCTCTATTGTGAATTTGCAAAACTGATTAGCAACTCGTTACAATGCAAAAGAGAGTTTTTTACCGCTAATTAAACTAAATTAAAGGAATATGTATGAGCCCACCGCATCGCCCAGAAACGCTCGCCATTCATGCAGGCTATGAACCAGAACCGACCACCAAAGCCGTCGCCGTCCCTATCTACCACACCAGTTCGTATGCCTTTGATAACACCCAACACGGTGCTG